>NZ_JAMDJP010000015.1:0-110185 GCF_023475945.1 Shewanella sp. 8A | reverse complement strand
CCCTTGCCATTCGCTAGTAGTTAACGTTTAATAACAGGATGTTATTGAACGGTGACCTTCCTACAGAGGACTTTCACCTCATTAGTTCATGCCCATGCTGGGCGTACACAAGTAAAGGCAGCATCGCCCTTCGGGCTGGACGCGCTAACGCGCGCCGCTGCTTCGGGCGTTAAATGACAAGGAGTATCGGAGTTGTTATCAGAGTTCGAAGAAAAACAATATGAACAGCATTTAAATATAGAGTTGCTACAAGGAAGTAATTTGATTTTTCCTCCGGGACAGCATCTAGAAAATGTGCTGGGTTTTGATGCTGCGCTGTTTACGAGAAACAAAGACTTTTGGCGCCATTTTCTAGGTGGTTACCCTTGGTACAGAAGATTTTTTAGATCTTACCCGAATGGTATGTACTTTCCTAAAGATGCTTACGATTTAGAAGATACATTCAATAATGACTTCCCTCAGTTTAAATTTAACGCATTCATACAGCACAAGCGTCCAGAAAGAATGGTTAAAGATACTGCAACTGAATGGGATTCATGGAATCAAGAGTACTACAGGTATAAAGTTCTAGAACATCAACAATCCACTCTCGAAATTTTAGAGACGACTGTGGGTGACCAAGGTATCGTTACTTATGCTAGTCCTGCATTCCACACTAAGCAGGAATTTTGGGATGTACACAAGTCTCAGTCTTTTATTCAGAACTCCAATTTTTGCCAACCGAGCAAATTAATTGGCCACAGGGCATATACTTATATTGCAGCTGGTACAAATGGCATTGCACACTCAGAACCTGAAAAGGTTGAAAGCAAAGACCTTATTATCGAGCTAAGACGGTTATCTGCGTCCGAAACTGACCAAGAAATAAAAAACACAGAATTTGTTGCAAATAGCTGTAAATTAATAGAGAGCGCATTAAAGCCACAGGAAAAATATAGAGAGCTTTACAATCAGATTGTTGGCGATCTAGATGAGAACCAACAAGAAGCGCCAAAGTTATTGCGCGATCTTTACAGGCTATCCGTCTTTAAGTTTGTCACGGGGACGAATTTATATTTTGGAGTTGGCGACAAGTCATTTAACAAGAAAATCCAGAGACTTCGCCGCTGATTTAAGCGTAGGAATAAGAGGCAAAATGAAGTTAAGATCTAGTTGTCCAAAGTCATCATCTTTTTTCCTAAAGAATAGACGTATGTTCTTGGATTCGTGCATAGTAAATGAAATGCACTTAAACCCAGAAGTCAAAGATGTCATTGATACAGCAGGACAGTATTTTTCGACTTATATTTCGGCTGTTTCATTGTTAGAAGTTGGCTTTGGTCCAACAAGTAAAGCTGACCCAAGACAGCTGCAAGCTGCTGTTGAACTGTATGTTTCAAAATATATCCAGAATGTGGGTTCGGATACTGTAGATGAGATAGATTCAATTAGAACTAATAAATCAGGTCGTAAATTTCTCTATGTTCCGCAGCAACACGAATGGTATGGAGCGAGACATAAACTAATTGGTTGGATGGATGCTGAAAATACAAGTGGTTCTTCTGCTCGTAAGCAAGCGAATGATGCTTTAATTTTCATGTGTGCTTGGAATGCAAATTCATTTTTAGTTACAGAAAATGTAAAAGATTTTAACCGTTTCAATCGCTTAGCATTTCGTGAGTTTGGAGGGCATCTTCCAGTGTTTACCATAAGCGACTTGATAAAGGCTAAAACCGAGGTGGTGACATTTCCGGATAATCTGGAAAATTATTCCTAACAAACGAGCATTTAATACGGATTAGCAACACTCGAAACTTTCAGTTTACTTCGTCTTAACTGTTTGCGGCACAATGTGTTAAGAGCAGTGTTCTGTACTGCTAACCACTTAATACAAGCGTTAACCTCTAGAGCAAGTATGAAGCACATTATTAGTAAAGATTTAGGCATTGAAGCATTCAAAAAGAAATTCTCAGAAATCAGAGAATCCTTTCTGGATTCATTAACAGCAGCTAGCGAAGGTTATAAGAACGTAAGATACCTTGCTTGTGATGAAGATGGGGCACCTATTAAATGGGTGTGGGACGATGCAACCTTCAGCCATAACAAGGAAGAAGGCTCCCTTGAAGAGGCAATTCAATTTGCCAATAACATGATAGATAGCGGTATGTGTTTCTCCTACATGGGATGTTTATCAGGTTCCGGTGAGCTTGAAGTTTGGCTGACAACTTTTGAGTCCCCCATAGAAAAACCGACATGGCCAAGCAATAAAGCTCCTCTATTTGAACTGACTCATGGGGGGTAACACAAGAATAGAAAAGAGGTAATCAAATGTTAAACCATAGAATTTTGAATCCTGCCCCTGCGATTTATGCCTAACCCCACGAATGGAAGCAAAGCACCTAGCCCACTTTACCTCTAAGCTAGATTACTCGAAGATTTTAACGCGCCGCCCCATCTGGATAGAAACCTTCCCCCCTTAAGAACACCACAATAAAGTCGTGATCCGCAGCCGAACACTTGCTGCTATCTAGAGAAGATTTTCATCATTTTGTGAACAGTATCAAATGCAGTAAACGCTAAATTATCAAGAATTTTGTCCAGTCAACCTCTCCCCTAACATACCCGACAGCGTTGTAAAGTTTATTTTTTGTTAAGCTAAAAAAACTTTCCCAATCAACACCCGTGCTGAGATTTTGAAAAAAACCAGAGATTACACTAGATTAACTATCGTTAATCAAATAAAAAATCTATTGATAAATCAACCAATAGACCATGACAACAAAAACACAACATTTACATTTTTTCGCGCCGAAAAGGCTTCTTTGCGCAAAGTTTCTACTGTTATACTCGCGTTAGCCGATAAAACAATAATAAAACAAACGAGTAAGGAAGCGCTCTATGTTGGCCCCTGAACTCCTCGAGTTAAGCAGTGACAAAAGCAAGGCGGAATTACGCCTGATCCCCAAAGAGCATGGCCCCATCACCCGTGATGATGTGATGCGCCTGTTATCGCTCCCAGAGTTTTGCTCACTGTATCCACTTGATCAGGCCATCGATAAAGTGGTGGCGCAAACCAACTCTCTGTATCATCAAGAAGATGGTAAATTTGAACTGTTTTCCGTACTGGCTGAACGCCGAGATGGTAGTGTTAAGATTGAAATCAGCCCAGATAAAATGCTCGCCACCATGACCCTAACCGCCCCTTGTGGAGGGAAAGCGGTCGACTTACCTGAAATTCTTACTGAACTTAAAAAAAATAATGTTTGCATGGGCTTAAGCAAACTTAAAATCCAAACCTTGCTGCAAAAAATCACCAAGCTCAAACCCGGCGATAGCTGTCAAAGTGAAATCGCCCAAGGCAAGCACCCTGTAAACGGCCAAAATGCCGTGCTAGAGCGTAAGGTTTCGCTGGCCCGTGAGCGCTTACTCCAGCCGCAGGAGCGCGAAGATGGTACTGTGGATATGCGTAATCTTGGCTCCATGATAATGGTCAAGCCTAACGATATTTTGATGATCAAACACCCAGGGACCGAAGGCTCTCCCGGTTATAACATTAAAGGAGAAGTCCTTAAGCAAAAGCCTGGCAAGGATCTGCCTTTACTCGCAGGAACAGGTACCAGCATCCATCCGAATGATCCCAACAAACTCATCGCCACTGTAGCAGGGCAACCCGTTGAAACCCGCACAGGCATGAATGTTGATGATGTTTTACAGCTAAAAGATGTCGATATCAGCACGGGTCATGTCACCTTTAAAGGCAGTATTTTAATCACAGGTGATGTACACGAAGGCATGATAGTGAAAAGCTCCGGTGATATTACTGTGATGGGCTTTGTCGATTCAGCGACCCTTGAGGCAGAAGGCGATATTACCGTTAGTAAAGGCGTTATTGGTCGGCAAATTCGCGTCAATGAGTTTTCGACTAACCTCACAGCTCAAGGGCAAATCAGCGCCCAGTTTGTGCAATATTCCCAATTAACTGCAAAGGGGAATATTCTGATCACTAAGCAATTACTTCATAGTAATACCAAAACAGCAGGAACCCTGACGATAAGTGACACTAGCGGTCGCCGCGGCGATTTAACTGGTGGCGTCGCCCATGCTGAAAAAGGACTCATTGCCGTTGCCATTGGTGCCACTGCGGGGACAAAAACAGAAGTCTTTTGTGCAATGGAGCAAGGCGAGCTCAAGCAAAACCTCAAACAGCTGGAGGAAAGTGTCCAATCAATGGTGATAGCCACCCTCGATATTGAAGCTCGCCTAAAAAGACTTCCCCCAAAATCCGAATGGCAAAATGATCCAGTAATGATTGAGCAGATTAAGATGATGCTCGATGAGAAAAATCGGATTTTAAACGAGCGCACCCGTGAAGAGCTCGAATTTGATAGCCTAAAACAGGAAGTGGAAAGTTATTTCGATAAGTATCACATCGATGTGATTAAGCATGTATTCCTCAATGTCGAATTTCATATTGGCCAAGCTAATCATAGAACTACCCGCGAACATGGCACTTGCTCCATCACCAATCTTAATCAAGAGATTAACTTTGATTACAATGCCAAACCTAAAGCACAAGCGGCAGCCAGTTAAATAACGTTCAAAGCGTTTTACTAAGGGCGCACATGTCATTCAACGTGGCGCGCCCCTTAGGGCTGCTGCTTCAATCATAACCCCCTCATTGTTATCCACGAGTGAATCCTCGCCCAAGAAAATTTCAATGACTTTCTTCTTTGACCTAGTCGGTGGCATACTGCCTACGATTCCCCACGTAAACGCCAGCGTTGGGGGATAAGGATAAATGTGATAGGTTGAAGTAGAACATGGCCTCAGGAATACACATGACTCAAGTAAAAATGGCTGATATTCAATGGCCTGCAGTAGTTAAGCTGACTCAAAATGATGAACTCCTTTATCTTGGCCATCAACGTGATTGGTTAGAACTCGCCTGCCTTTACCAGCATCAATTTATCGATACGGACCTGTTACTCGACAGCTTAGGTAACCAATATTTGATCCGCGCCACCCCAAGCACTATTCATGAAGATCCCATTGGCGAACTACCTAAGCTACTCAAACAAGAGCAAAAGTTGCCACTTACCGACTTTATCAAATGGGTACAAAAACATGCCAATGCCGTAGGCCAATGCTGTGTGGCCAAATTAGCGTTTACAACATTCGCCCAAGGGATGGAAATCGTCCATAGCTTAGATGACTAAGCAGAAGCAAAGTAAAATCTGATAGGATTCACAGTCTTCAACGAGATGATCCAAAAAGCTAATATCCTCAACCACATTTAGCAGGCATAATTTATCACGAACGGCCCAGCCCGTTATGTCCAAAGCAATTGGTCTGCATACTTTGCCTTAAAGTGCCAAATCAACGCTGGACATCATTCGGATACACCAACAAACGGAACCTAAATTGGAACTACTTAAGATTGACTGCTTAGGCAAATCACTGCGTTTGGAAGGCTCCCTCGCAGGTTGGCAACAACTCTTTTGGGACAATACCTTAGTCTCACAAAAAGCCGCTTCAGTGGATAATGGCGGTCTCAAAGTCCATGAATTTGAACTCACTCAACAGCATAGCCAATTGGCCAGCGAGCATGGCGAAGCGCAAGTTCTTGAGCATAAAATCCTTGTGCGGCTTGAAACCGATGTGGTTTGGCAGCCCTTTAGATTCGACTATCGACTGCTTATTGATGAAGAAGTGATTGCCCAAGGCACTCGTACCGAAAAAGATATCGAACGCCAAACCCCTGAAATCCCAGTGACTACACCACAAAAATTTAGCTTTGTTGGTTTAGCTTCCCTTGGATTTAAGCTACTCAAAAGCGCTAAGGTCATCAAAGTGGTTCTCGCGGGCGCGAGTGTGGCGGCCTACTCTTGGTTGTTTTCCTTCCAATTTGCCTTGGCACTTATCGCCTGTTTGGTATTCCACGAGTACGGCCATATTCGCGCGATGAAGTACTTTGGGATGAAAACCAAAGGAATTTACCTCATCCCCTTTATGGGGGGACTCGCCCTCAGCGATGAAAAGATTAACACCCGCTGGCAGGATGTGGTCATCTCGATTATGGGGCCAACCTTCGGCCTGTTGATGTCGGTAGGCTCGCTTATCGCTTACCACATGACGGACAATGTCTTCTTTGCGGGGCTTGCGGCCTTTAACGCGCTACTTAACCTGTTTAATTTATTGCCGATTTTACCCCTCGATGGCGGCCATATTTTAAAGAGCATTAGCTTCTCGATGAACAGCATCATGGGCTTAATCGCCTGTGTGATTGGCGCCGCCTTTGGGGTGTATATCAGCTACACCTTAGGCTTAGCCTTGCTCGGTTTCTTGCTACTTATCGGCAGCTTAGAAATTGTATTTGAATGGCGTACTCGTCATCAAAGCCACCTGTTGCCGCTAGACAGATATGGGCAGATATTCTCAACCATTTGGTACTTAGTGACCGTTGCCGCCCTCGTTGGGATTATCTGGCACTTAGCAGGCACGGGCGATGATATGTTAAGCCTGCCACTCCAGATCCTGCGCAGCTAATCTGACTCGCATTAAGAGAAAAGCGAGATAATAAAAAACCGCGATTGCTTAAGGCATCGCGGTTTTTATTTATCTAATAATTCAATTAATTATCCGCTAATGGCGGCGCAATATCGCTCCCACCTAAGGCTTGATAAAGTGTCGCTTGGGCCGTTAATTGGTTATAACGATTCTCCAGCAATGCGGCCTCGGCGCTGCGGCGATTATCCTGCGCATCAATCCAATTTTGAATGCCAATAGCGCCATGGCGATATTGGCTCTCATAAATCGCTTCGGCCTGGGCGGCGGCGCTAAATTGCTGCTCAAGCTTCTCACCTTGGTAGGCGTATTGCTGCTTGGCCGAGATAGCGTTATCCACATCTTCAAAAGCGCTGTAGAGGGTTTTACGGTAATTCACAATCGCCGTTTGGTAGTCGATATCAGCAAGATCATTGTTGATTTGCATTTGATTCCATTGCAAAAAAGGCAGCACTAAACCCGCACCTAAACTCCCCACGGGATTGCGCAACAGCTCTTTTAGCTCAGAGGTCGACTCACCCACGCTGCCAGTCAAACTCAAACTTGGGAAGTAACTGGCGTAGGTCGCATCCTTACTGGCCAGCGCCGAGCGCAATTGGTACAAAGCCGCCTTCACATCGGGACGACGGCCGACCAAGTCGGCGGGAATGCCAACGCCAACCTCAGGCACCGCACTGTCCGGCAATTGCTTAATCTCAACCGCCACTTGCCCCGGTGCGCGATTGAGTAAGATCGCAAGCGCATTTTCGGCTTCAGCTAACTGTTGCTGCAATTGGCTGTGGGAAGCCTCTTGTCCCGCTAAACTGCGTTGGGATTCGAGCACATTCAGCTCAGTCACGGCGCCCGAGACATATTGGCGCTGGGTTAACGCCAGTGTTTGCCGACTGTGTTCAATACTCTTATTGCTTAGTTCAATCCGCTGATGCAGATAGCCAATCTGCCAATAGAGGGATGCCGTCGTCGCGACTAAACTCTGCGCCGTGCTCTCCCTATCTTCTAGGCTTGCCAGCGCAGTCCATTGAGCCTGGTCGATATTGGCCGACACTTTACCCCAGAGATCCACTTCATAGCTTACCGACAGGTTCGCCTGAAATGTCTTGCTCGAACTGCCGCTCTCCAGCGGTTTATTCACAGACGCGGTATTATTGGAGCTGAGCTGTGGATACAAATCATCCCGCGCTAACCCCGCCTGTAAACGCGCCTTTTGCAAGGTTAAGGTGGCGAGTGTCAGGTCATTATTGCTGCTAAGCACTTGGCTAATCAGCTGATTTAATTCGGGTTGATTAAACTTCTGCCACCAAGGGTCGAGGCTCACTTGACCATTCACAGGGTCATTCACTTGGGTATGCTGCCACTGCTCTGGCACCTGCAAAGCAGGCGGCTCAAAGTCGGAGCGCATCAGCGCGCCACAGCCTGACAGCAGTGCGATGCTGATGGCAATCACACTGACCTTGAGCGATAAACCGACACGGCAGTTTAATTTGTTTTGATGCGTTAAAACTTGATCATTCATTGCGTTACTCTCTTGCTAGTGCATCCACTGGGTCTAAACGCGCCGCATTACGGGCAGGGAGGAAACCAAACAACACCCCAATTAAGGTGGAGCAGGCGAACGCGGCTACAATAGAAGTCGTCGAATAAATCATCTGGAAACTGCCTCCCGCTTGGGCAAATACCACGCCAATCAAATAGGCCAAGGCCACCCCAAGCGCGCCGCCGCACAGACAAACCAACACGGCCTCAATTAAAAACTGCCGCAGAATATCACTCTGGCGCGCCCCAACCGCCATGCGCACGCCAATCTCGCGAGTACGTTCGGTCACCGACACTAGCATTATATTCATTACCCCAATGCCGCCCACCACGAGGGAAATCACCGCAATAGCCGAGATTAATAGTGTCATGGTCGCGGTGGTTTTCTCGATATTCTGGCGAATGGTATCCGTGTTAATGGTAAAGAAATCCTGTGTACCGTGGCGCATCTTCAGCAGGCTAATAATGCCCTGCTCCGCCGCATTGCTCGGCACCGACTCATCGAGCCGCACGGTAATCCCATCTAAGTATTTCTTGCCTACCATTCGGCCTGATACCGTGGTGTAAGGCACCCACACATTGAGGGCATCACTGTTACCAAAGGCGCTTTCCTTAGGCTGAGTGACACCAATAATCCGCACCGGCAAATCCCCGAGGAAGATGACTTCCCCGATGGCAGAGCCCATGACGCCGCTACTGTTAGGGAACAGCTGTTTACGGGTGTTCTCGTCGATCACCGCATCTTGGGCTAACGCATTAACACTGTCATCGTCCCAAAACTGCCCTTGGGCGAGCTCATAGCCTCTAACCCGGAAGAACTCTGGCCCCACGCCATTCACAGTCGCCGTCACCGCCTTATTGCCATAACGCACCGTCGCGCTCGAACCGATGCTCGGGGTGACGCTATCGACATAGGGTAAGTTTTTCAGTGCATTAGCATCGCTTGCAGTCAAAGTTCGTACCTTTGCCGAACGCCTATCGCCAAAGCCTGAGCCGGGGCGAATGTCTATGGTATTGGTGCCCATTGAACTAATGCTCTTTAAGATTTCCCGCTGCGAGCCTTCACCCAGCGCCACCACAGACACGACTGAAGCGATACCGATAATAATGCCGAGCATAGTTAAAAAGGTGCGCAATCTATGGGTCGACATCGCCAGCAGCGCCATTTTCAGGGCTTCGGCATATCTGTCCCATGCCGCCACGCGGGCGCGCACCTTCGTCTTGGCGGGGATCACTTCAGTCTTAGGCGCAGCCGCAACGTTTGAGGCGGGATTAGGCTCATCGCTGATAATCATCCCGTCCTTAATCTCAATAATACGGTCGGCATGCTGCGCCACATGCATATCGTGGGTCACGATGATAATGGTGTGGCCCTCGCGGTGCAGTTCCTGTAATAACCGCATCATTTCTTCGCCGCTGTGACTATCTAAAGCGCCCGTCGGTTCGTCGGCAAGGATCACATCACCGCCATTCATCAGCGCCCGCGCCACACTCACCCTCTGCTGCTGGCCGCCGCTGAGCTGATTCGGCTTATGGTCGAGACGCTCACCTAAACCCAAGCGCGACAATAAGTGCTCAGCGCGCTGTCTACGTTCAAGACGATCTTTACCCGCGTAGACGGCGGGCACTTCGACGTTACCGACGGCATTAAGATCGCCAAGCAAATGATATCGCTGAAAAATAAAGCCAAAATGCTCACGTCTCAGCTTTGCGAGTTCATCCACATCCATCTGCGAGGTATCTTGGCCATCGATA
Organism: Shewanella sp. 8A; assembly: GCF_023475945.1. Classification (NCBI taxonomy): domain Bacteria; kingdom Pseudomonadati; phylum Pseudomonadota; class Gammaproteobacteria; order Alteromonadales; family Shewanellaceae; genus Shewanella; species Shewanella sp. 8A. Next base: position 100,354 of record NZ_JAMDJP010000015.1, on the reverse strand, counting down.
AAGTACGAGCCCTTTGAGGGTTTATCTAAACAGCCCAAGATATTCATCAGGGTCGACTTACCCGAACCCGAGGCACCGACGATCGCCACCATCTCACCACGGGCGATGGAAAGATTAACATCTTTGAGTACAGTCAGTTGTTGCTCACCCGCCTGAAAACTGCGGTAGCAAGCTGACACTTCCAGTAATGGCTTAGTCACGCTTAAAACCTCATTGGTGGGCCACGGAACTTCATGGTCGAGCCGTCGGCGGGCATTCCGAGCACCACTTGGTCGCCTTCGTTCAGGCCAGACAGGATTTCGGCATTGATTTTGTTATTAATACCAACAGTTACATCCACATATTGCACTTGATTATTCACCAATACAGGCACTTGATATTGCGGCCCACGGGACTTGCCTTCCGCTGGCGGAGCCGCTTTATTCCTTGGTTTTACCCTCAGCACTTGCGATGGTACTAACAGCGCATCATCAGACTTGGCAAGCACAATCGAAATCTGCGCCGTCATCCCAATGCGTAGGGTACGGTCGGGGTTTTCGACATCGAACAGGCCATGGTAATAAATGGCGTCTGAATCGCTCGAGCTCATATTGCTATCGTCACCATCCATTGACGTCGGACCAGGCTCAATCGCCCTTAAGGTGCCGCGATAGGGATGGTTAGGTCTACCAAGAATAGTGAAATACACTGGCTGTCCTGGGCGCACATTGACGATATCGGCTTCGGAGATCTGCGCCTTGACCGTCATGGTATCGAGCTGCGCCATCTCGACTATGGTTGGTGTGGTTTGATTGGCGTTAACGGTTTGACCCACTTCGACCGCAGAGTAAACGACGGTGCCATCCATAGGCGCAGTGATCTTGGTATAACCTAAATCGATTCTGGCACTGTCGACATTAATTTCAGCCTGTTGTTTTTGCGCTTCTAACTGCTCAAGCTCGGCTTGATACACCGTGAGCGTGGCTTCGGCGGCTTCAAAGTCTGCGCGGGAGCTGGCCTTATCGGCGAGCATTTGCTGCTGACGGGTATATTCGAGTTTTGCCTGACGAATTTGCGCCTGCTTAGCACGATACTGGGCATTGATGTTTTTAAGGGATGCCAGCGCATTTTGCAGGTTGTTTTGCTGGGCAAGACTGTCGATTTGCGCGATAAGATCGCCCTTTTTCACCTCTTGGCCTAGCTCCACAGGCAAACTCAGAATTTGCCCTGAGACCTGCGCGCCCACACTCACCAGCTTGGAGGCCTGCAACATGCCGTTGGCAAGCACCGAGTTTTCAATATCGCCGCGTCTAACGGGCTCCGTCACATAGCTTGGGGCCGCCTCGGGTTTATGCAACAGAAAATAAGCGCCGCCCCCAAGGAGGATGAGGCCGCTTAGGATCAATATCAATTTACGCTTTGAGGATTTTTTCATCTGAATCTAGGTGTCCATCAATGCCAATGGGCGCAAGCGTGTATCTTGCGGGAAGAAAAATAGTGCAGCCAGTATATAGAGTTAGCTAAGCGCAGTAGACGAAGGAAGTGTCGATATCAGGTAAAGATTTGCAAATATCTGTGTAGAAGTTTGCGCCCTAGACCTTTAAATATACGGATAAAACGTTGAACCATATAAATCCGTGTTACTTGAGATTGTCTGCATACCTCAAACTAAAGGGTCATGGCGTGAAACGCTGATTTTTATAAGCAAAGGTCTGTTCAAACAACCAATAGCAAAACAGGGATACCTTAGGTATCCCTGTTGTTTACGTAAAGCAGTTGTGGCATTTATTACTCAGATATCACAAACACTTAGCCAAGGCGGCGACGCAGTTCGCGGGTCGCATCGACCATGTTCTTCAGCGAGGGTTCTACCTCAGCCCAAGTGCGTGTCTTAAGGCCGCAGTCGGGGTTAACCCAAAGTTGGCGCACTGGCACTTTTTGCGCCGCTTTTTCGATAAGGTGTACCATGGCCTCAACACTTGGCGTATTTGGCGAGTGGATATCGTAAACGCCTGGGCCAATTTCATTTGGATATTCAAAATCTTCAAAGGCGTTGAGCAGCTCCATGCGTGAACGCGAGGTCTCGATGGTGATGACGTCCGCATCCATGGCGGCAATCGCGGCAATCGTATCGTTAAACTCGCTGTAACACATATGGGTATGGATTTGGGTTTCATCAATCACACCCGCCGCACTCAATTTAAAGGCATTCACCGCCCAATCTAAGTAAGCCTGCCACTCGCTTTGCTTTAATGGCAGACCTTCGCGGAAAGCTGGCTCATCAATTTGAATAATGCCAATACCTGCATTTTGTAAATCCACCACTTCATCACGAATTGCCAGCGCCAATTGGGTGGCAATGGTATCGCGGCTGATATCTTCACGGGCGAACGACCAATGTAGAATCGTCACCGGGCCCGTTAACATACCTTTGACAGGTTTGTCCGTCAGGCTTTGGGCAAATACAGCCCAATCAACCGTCATGGCTTTCGGGCGGCTCACATCACCATAAATCAATGGCGGCTTAACGCAGCGAGAACCATAACTCTGTACCCAACCATTTTTGGTAAAGCCCACACCTTCGAGCTGCTCACCGAAGTATTCCACCATGTCATTACGCTCGGCCTCACCGTGTACCAGCACATCGATACCGAGTTTAAGCTGGCGATCGATGGTATCGCGGGTCACTTGTTGTAATTGCTCAGTATATTGGGCATCGCTTAGCTCACCCTTGCGCCAGCGGCTACGTAGTCCGCGGATTGCCGGTGTTTGCGGGAATGAGCCAATCGTGGTCGTTGGCAGCAATGGCAAACGATACTTACGCTGCTGCACCACTTGGCGCTCAGTAAATTCACTCACCCGTTCATAGTCGGCTGGGGTCAGCGCAGCGACACGGGCGATCACTTTAGCATCCGCCGCCTGTGCCTTAGCCTCACGGCGAGCCACGCAGGTGTTAACTATCTCTTTGGCCGCGACAGACTCAGGGGCCAGCAGCAATTGACGCACATTCGCCAGTTCCAACAGCTTTTGCTTAGCAAACGCGAGCTGCTGACGCAGCGTCGGAGCGAGCGTTGTCTCCACCTCTAAATCCACAGGGCTGTGCAGCAATGAACACGAAGTGCCAACCCATAAACGCTGGCCTAAGTCTCGGGCAACACCGCCGATACGCTCGACAATCTGATCAACCTCTGCCGCCCACACGTTACGGCCATTAACTACGCCAGCTGACAGAATTTGATCTGGTCTTAATGCATTAGCAAACAAGGCCAATTGTTCAGGGGCAGTCACTAAATCTAGGTGCACCCCCGCCACCGGCAGCGCGGAAACCAATGCCTGATGATGGCTAATGCTGCCATAGTAACTGGTGAGTAAAATCTTCACTTGAGCCGTTTTAAGCGCTTGATAAGCTTCGCTAATAGCCGCTTGCCACTCGGCGGTTAATTCGAGTGCAAGAATCGGTTCTTCAAGCTGTACCCAAGTCACGCCCTGCGCGGCAAAACGCGCAAGAATCTCGGCATAGGCCTTTAACAGATTGGGCAATAGGCTAAGTTTATCGAAATCCTGACCCACGGTTTTGGCCAGATATAAGTAACTCACAGGACCTAACAACACGGGCTTGGCTTGATAACCCAGCGCCTGTGCCTCGGCCACTTCATCAAAAAACTGCTCATAGGCGATAGAGAACACTTGGTCTTGCTTAAGCTCTGGCACTAAGTAGTGATAGTTAGTGTTGAAATACTTCGTCATTTCCGAGGCTGGCGCATCGGTGCCAGTTGGCGCACGGCCACGGGCAACGCGGAATAAGGTATCAAGATCGATAGCGCCCTCGCCGCGGTGACGATCAGGGATTGCGTTTAGGGTCGCACTCAGGGTTAACACTTGATCGTAAAAAGCAAAATCCCCCACGGGTACTTGCTCGATCCCCGCGGCCACTTGCCATTGCCAATGGGTACGACGTAACTCCTTGGCCACCTCATGTAGTTCAGCTTGAGTACTCTCACCACGCCAGTATTTTTCGAGGGCAAATTTCAGTTCACGACGACGCCCGATACGGGGAAAACCAAGACTGTTTAATTGCATACCATATCTTCCTTTATTTGAGATAAGCCATATTCGGCACTAGCACCCAGCTGATGGTGTTTTCTTGGCAACTTTTTGCATTTAAGCCTAGATAAATCACAATGGGCGTCTGGACGTCTAGAAGTTTATTGTGATAGTCTCTACGCCAGCAACCGAATTGATTTCAAGCACAACATGAGCGAAATTCACTTGGAGTGATCATGATCGAACTAAGACATCTGCGAACCTTAATGGCCCTGAAGGAAAGTGGCAGCTTGGCGGGCGCAGCCAAAAAACGTTTTGTCACTCAATCGGCTCTCTCCCATCAAATTAAGGAGTTAGAGCAACGAATTAACTCGCCCATTTTTGTGCGTAAGAGCAAACCGCTCTCCTTTACTCAGGAAGGTGCACGCCTGCTGCACCTCGCCGAAGAGATCCTGCCGAAGGTGTTAGAGACGGAAACCGATCTCAAAAATGGGCTGGAAACTGAAACCAATCAGCTCAGAGTTGGCATTGAATGCCACAGCTGTTTTCGCTGGTTAATGCCAGTGATGGAGCAGTTTAGGCAAGATCATCCCCAAGCCGAGTTAGATCTTTCCAGCCGTCATCTATTCGACTCGCTCAATGCCCTAGAAATGGGCGAACTGGATATAGTGCTGACCTCAGATCCCGTGCCAGGTCACTCGCTCGCCTATCAGCATTTGTTTGATTTTGAAGTGAAGTTAGTGGTTGCTAAGGATCATCCTTTAGCGAAAGAAGCCTATGTCACACCCAAGCAATTGTCGCGTTTACCGATAATCAGTTATCCGGTGCCACTGGCGCGTTTAGATATTTACCGTCACTTTTTAGAACCCGCGGGCATAGAAGCCGGCGAGCAAAAAACCTGTGATTTGACCATGATGTTATTGCAGCGCATCGCCTGTAAGGACGGTATCGCCGCCCTACCCAATTGGTCTATCAATGAGGGACATGGATTGAGCCTCGCCTCAGTCAAACTGGGTCAAGAAGGCTTAAAGCGCCCGCTATTTGGCGCCTATCGCCGCCACAGCGCGAACTCGGCCTTAGTGCAAAACTGGCTGCAACTAGTAGCAAGCGAAGGCTTAGCCCGCCAGCAAAAAACCAATTAAGCGTTGAAATGTTTAACAAAAAAGCCTGCTATTGCAGGCTTTGTTTTTATGAGCGGTGCTTAGAGCGGATTAAGCAATAAACCACGCATTGACAATACTCGGCGCAGAATTAACCCGGGGGAATTTTGATTACGGGTCTGGCGCAGATTGTGGGCGATCATAAACTCTTGGCGCAGATCTTGGTCAAGATCTAAGGCTTCAAAGGCTTCGATGGTTAAAGTTTGTTGCTGATTATCGATCAAAGACTTAATCACACTTAGCGGGAAAGATTGCTCAGAGCTGGCATTCAAATAAGCAAATGCGGTTAAGGCAATAATCTGGCCGAACACACTAAACAGCGCCAAGGTTTGCACCTCATCGGGGTCGATATCGACATCCGGCATATCAACTAAGCTGTCAACCGCATCAGTTGCTATATTTTCCGTGAGTTTCCAATAACCTTGCACCAACTTCTTATAGGGTTGAGGCAATTCATCGAGGCGTTCTTTCAAATAAAATGTAAAGGCGTAACGGTAAATATTAACTTGGCCCAAACGAATTAAGGCATCTTTTAAAGAGCGAGACTTAGGGCTAACCACACCAGAAGCTTGCGCCGAATTACTGCGCATCAACATATGGGCCGCTAACGCGGGATCACTCGAAATAATATCGATCACATTACGAATATCGCCTTCGGCAAGAATGGCCTTTTTCAGTGGAATTAAGATCCCACGGCGGCCAATGACTTGCTCTTCATTCGCTATGATGGCTCTCACTTGAGTAAAAACCTGTTGCTCAAGATCTGTCATAGGACACTTTACACCTGTTAATTAGCTATAAGATGATTCGAATACCGCTCACATCATACCCAAACTACAAAGAATTTCAGCACTAAGTCGTAGAATAATTGCGTTAACCCTAAAGATGATGTGCTTTACAGTATAAGCAACGACTTAGCCTATATTACACCCGTAAAAATGATTTTTCTCTGCACCCAACAGCAGAAATAACAAAGCCAGACAACGTCTGGCTTTAAAATGCGCTAAATCACTTAATTATCAGGATTCGGCTTAGAAGCGGTAACCTACCGTCAAGCGAATATCACGGCCTCGGCCTGAGTAATAGCCGTCATAGGTTCCACCAGCATAATAACCAGCACTGACATAGTCCTTATCGAACAGGTTATCGATACGCAGGCTCGCTAACCAAGCGTCACGGGTATAGTTAAGTGCCAAGTTACCTAAGACATAACTAGCCAATTTATCGCCTTGGTTAGCATTATCGCCTTCGATAAAGCGATCGCCCGTATAAATCGCCTCGGCAAAGACTTGAAAATGTTCGGCAAAATCCATGCTGACATAACCGCGTCCCGAATGCTCGGCCACCCAAGACAATTTCTTGCCATCATTTAGCCCATCGGTAAATTCGGCATCAATATAGTTGTACTCAAGACCTAGTTGCAACGCTTTAGTCACCTGCCAATCCCAATCGGCACTCGCGCCATAACGGCGTGAAGCATCGGCATTGACGTTCGCACCTTGGAAGCTACCACCAACGGGTTTTTCAGCACTCGGGTCGAAGACAATTTCATCTTCTAAATCGAGGCGATACAAACTCACGCGCAGGCTTTGGCTGGCGGCCGTCCAATCCCAACCCGCCTCATAGGAGCGGCCAGTCTGCGGCTTTAAGCCATACACATCTTTCGGGGTGTAGGCCTGCTCATCCACCTTAGCGAAACGGAAGTTTTCATCGCCACGTAGATAGAATCTGTGCTCCGCGCTCGGGCGGTAATTTAAACCGAACTCGTATGCGGTAGCATCTTCATCTAAATCGATACCATTTGGATAGACATTGCCATCAACCAGATCGTCAGTCACCCGCGCGTAACGTCCGCCCACCACATAGCTTAAGGTGTGACTTAACGGCACAGTGGCTTGCAGGTAAGCACTTTGCATTTCCTGCACATTGCTGCGCGCCATAGAGTCAAACTCGGCTTTACCGCGGCTGATATCTAAACCTGTCACTAGGTTTAGCTCGCCTTGACGGGTGCTGTAGTTGGCGAGCGCCTTAGGGCTAAACATCAGCAGTGAGCGAGTATTATGGCTCTGGCCCCAATTGAGTGAGCTGACTAAGGTATCGCTGTAATCCAGATCCGCCGCTAATGCCCAGTTTTGATTAAGCTGATGCTGATAGCCCGTACGCGCCGCAGTGGTCATTTCATGGGAATATTGCTTATCGTTCCCAGAGTAACGTGGGTTGTCTTTAAATTGATCTTTAGTCAATGCCCCTGGATTTTCGCGGTCATCATCGTAATAGCTGGTTTCGACAAAGAACGAATCAGTCGCCGTTTTATATTGAATGCGGCCAAGGATAGAACCCGTTTCATTGGCGTTATGCTGACGATAGTTGTCACCTTGGTTGTAGCTTCCGGTCAAGAAATAGCGCCAATCCTTGTTGATCGCGCCAGACACATCGCCGCGACCTTCATAGGTATTAAAGCTACCGCCGGATAATTGCACGCTGCCGCCGGTATTCTCAGGCGACTTAGTCACAATGTTGATCACCCCGCCTACCGCTTGGTCGCCATAAAGCACGCCCGCACTGCCGGATAAAATCTCGATGCGTTCAACCTGATTTAAGGGAATTGCATTCAGGCTAGGCACAGCAATATCAATGTTATTCAGACGGCGACCATCGAGCAAAATCAAGGTGTTGTTTACCGCAGCGCTGGCGCTAAAACCGCGCATCGCAAAGCTAGTACCAATATTGTTATCCGAAATTTGAATACCGCTCTGACCACGTAAGACGTCAGTCAAATTAGTCGCGCCACTCATTTCAATCGCCGCAGCATCAATCACATTCACATTAGCGGCAATATTTAACGGGGTCTTATCAGCACGACCAATCACCACGATATGCTCATCGACGTTGGCGGCATGAGTTTCATCAGCAGCCACAGCGGGCGCGATCATTGATACACTGCAAAGGCTGCCAATCAGCAGCGCAATTTTGGTTGGATGTGTTCCCATTTTACCTTTAACTCCTACAAGGAAAACGGGGCATTAGCGCCACGATACCGTTGATTCAGTAGAAAACACTGATAGTCACTATCGCATTTTGAGATCTGCCCACCGAAATCTCAAAAACACCTTTAGGGCCGGTCTCCGGACTTAGGCTATATCCATCTCAACTTGAGATGAACGCGAAACTGACCTTTACACACTCGATTTCAGTGTTCATCGTGAACTCCTATCAAATGCGGTCGTCTCTCACCTTTTACCGTTGCGGGGGCAGTGCCAGAATTTCACTGGCTTCCCGATTATCTCGCGACTTCATCATCGCAAGCACCACAGAAGGTTGACTCAAAATTAGGTTCAAAGGGCGTCAAACCTGTTAACGCCCAACAAGGCTCAGAATATTAAAGACCTAAGCGCGCGCATTATAGACGTCTATACGGATGAAAGTCCATTAATCTCAGATTGGCGAGAAAGCTCAGATGAGTTAGAAAACGCCATCCCAGTTTTTTGCCGCAGGTTGGGGTCTGTCTTTACTTAAAATAGCCTGACGCTGCTCAGGGGTTTCGCATTGGGCAACTGGGCTTAAATCCAGCGGCTTAATCACTAACGAGTCAGCAGGTTGCACAGGCGACTTGTCGAACATGGGCAAATTCATCGACCAAGAGACCAACTCCCCCTTGTCGCTAATGCCAACATAACCGTCATTTGCGCCATCTAACCACGTGAGACGCGGAATACGTGCCATTAACTTTTCCACATTATCACGGTTGGCTCGATATCCAACGGGCACCACTTTGCCATCGGGACGCGTAAACACAAAGGAGGATGGTCCTTGAGTAATAACACTGCCTTCCTGCCAATATTTATCAAGAATCTCTTGGGCATAGTGAAACCCAAACATATACGCGTAGTCAGTGTCGTCGGCCACAATTTGCGGCACGGCCTTATCCCGCAGTAATAAAAAGCCTGAGCCGATACTGATAATCTCCTTCACGCCTGTAATGTCGGTTTTTTTAATCCAATCGACGCCACAGTTAATCCCATCGCCCCAAAAATGCGCATCCCCCGTAGGACTTAACACCGCAAATGCGCAATTGTTTGCCGTCATACTCGCCACGTCTTTTAAGGCACTGCGGATAGGATAAGTATCACTGCGCCAGCCCCAACTCACTACTGAGCCGTCCTTTTTCAAGGCGGCATAGGTGTGTTGAAAATATTCGATCTTCGCCACATCCGTAAGCTGAGGGAGCAACTTTTTCATATTGGTCGACTCTTCAACCTGCCCCCAAATCACTGCACTGCCCTGTTTTTTGAGGGCGACAAAACTGCGTCCCTTAGCAAAGATATCAATGACATCAACTAATTGATCCTGCACATGCAAGCTATTGCCACCGTAAGGGCCATAACCCCAAGTGTGTACCTTGCCTGTGGCATCTAGCGCGGCAATGGCCTCTTGGTTGGCGAATAATTTAGTAATATTAGTCATGCGGTTTTGTAGGGCTTTGTCGAGGCGATATTTCCCCGCATTGCCCCAGAACACCACAGTGCCATCTTGACGTAACGCGGCAAACCCATCTTTAATCGAGACGATTTGCTTAACTTGCTTAAGCTGCTCAGTCACCTCGCGGCTATCGCCACCAGCATAGCTATCACCCCAAGTGATCACCTCACCGGATTGTGTTAACGCCGCAAAGGCCGAACTATTGGTCACAACAGTCTCGACAGCGGGTAAATCACAGGGAATATGGCGGTACTGTGGACTCGGATTTTCCTTAAATTGGAGCAGTTTGCCGTTATCAAACTGCAATAAGGCTTCCTTATCATTTTCGAACACGGTTACGGGTTTCGGCTGACTACAAGCCGTTAATTGTAGGGCGATTAAGGCTGCTACCAATGCCAAAGGGCGAGGAATTGAATAAGACTGCATAACTTATTTCCTTGTCGTTGCTGAAAACGTGAGTTGTTGAATATGTTGCGCTACGTTATCCGATAATGACTCGATTATCGGCCTCAATGCGCACTGAAAACCATGACTCGTATCTAACCGAGATAATAGTGCTTGTGTATGTTTATCAATCACCTGCGCGCTGTTGAGGCTGAGTGTTTGCAGCGCCATTGTCTGGCTAAATGCCGCTAAGATCCGCGCTTGCACAGGGCTAACCGTTTGCTCCACCGCACTATGGGTATTATCGAGTACCCATCTAACTAACCAAAGTAAATATTCGATGCGGGCAGCAAGGTCGACACAGCATTGTTTTTCATCCTCCAAACCAAAACTGAGCTCTTTGGCGTAACAAAATGCCTCCAATGCCATGAGCTTTTCTGTGGATAATGTCAGTGCCAAAGGGAGCTGATAAGTGCGAGTTATCAGTACAAAGGTTGCCAAGGTTCTTACCGATAAAGCTTGATTGCTACGGGCTAACATCGCGAGCACCAAGTAGTGAAACCCTAAGGAACTCAAGCGATAAAAGCTAGTCATCACAATGGTTTCATCTATCGGTTCCAACTGTTTTTTACTTGGCACAGATTGCATTTGGGCAAATAAGGCAACAAAACGCGGGTATAACTCACGGCAATGGCCGATATGTTCGGCCGCTTCCCATACCAGAATATTCGCGGCGGGGTGGCACCTGTAGGTTTCAAGCAGATTGATAATCCCAGCGTAATCCTGCTGCAGTCCTAAACGCTTGAGCATTGGCACATAACGACACTCGGCCCAACGAATTCTGAATAAGTTCAAACAGAAATAACCGACAAACAAGCCAAATAATAAGCCTGCGACGCCAAAGCCAACGTCCAGTTTGGCGCGATCGCGGGTTAATTCAAGATTGGCGCTCGCCCGTGTTGGTGCATCAGGCAAGTAGCTCACAGCACTTTGCGCATAGTTCGGCACTAATGCCCCCGGCGTATCCCCCTGCGGCGAGACTAATTGATAGGTCGCATGGCAATCCACACCATCAAGCTCCCACTGACGAATCACTTCGCCCTCGGCGGTGTGATACTCCACCAAACACACCAATCTTTGGCGAGACAAGCCGTTCGAACCTCGTTCACTCCGATACTCAGTGTCAATCACCCGACCAGTGGCGACAGCACCACGTTCTTCAAGTTGATTGACCAACGACCACTTTTGCACGCCTTCCCAGAGGAACAAGGCGGCAAAACTAAAAAGCAGCAGAGGGATACAGATTAAGAGTATTTCTAACCACCCCAAAAAACGAGTGGAGGTACTCGAGGTTAATTGACTAGGATTCACCAACACGCCAGAACGTCCTTATCATTCCATGATATTTAAGGCATTGAATATCTATCTTTATTGTGCCTAAAGCGGGCGCTATTGTAGCAGCTTGTGAAGAGAAATCAGAAAATGCTCACAGTTTATTGTAAAGACACTATGAGACTCACTGTCTTCAAGCTTTAGCGTGCTATTCTAAGCCTCCATTGCGCTGTTTAAAGGAGTAACAGTATGACTCGTCCTATTATTCTGGATTGCGATCCTGGCCATGATGACGCCATTGCGCTCATTTTAGCCCTCGCCCATCCAGAGCTCGTTCCACTCGCCGTCACCACCAGCGCGGGTAACCAAACCCCCGATAAAACACTTAATAACGTCCTGCGGATCTTAACCTTATTAAATCGCAGTGATATTCCGGTCGCGGGCGGTGCGGTTAAACCCTTAAGCCGTGAGTTAATCATTGCCGATAATGTCCACGGCGAAACCGGACTCGACGGCCCAGTATTACCAGAACCCAGCTTTACGCCACAAAGCATCAATGCAGTTGAGTTGATGGCGCAGCAGCTGCGTCAAAGTGATAAGCCCGTGACACTGGTTCCCACAGGGCCACTTACCAATATCGCGCTATTACTTGCAAGCCACGCCGAGTTACACGCCAAGATCGAACGCATTGTATTGATGGGTGGTGCAGCGGGTGTCGGCAATTGGACGCCTGCCGCCGAGTTTAATATTTTTGTCGACCCAGAAGCCGCCGATATCGTGTTTAAATCCGGTATTCCCATTACCATGTGCGGCCTCGACGTGACACATCAAGCACAGATCATGGATGAAGATATCGAACGTATTCGTGCGATTCCCAACCCTGTGGCTAAATGTGTCGCCGAGTTATTAGATTTCTTCATGATTTATCATAGGGATCCCAAATGGGGATTTGTGGGTGCGCCGCTGCACGATCCCTGCACTATTGCTTGGCTACTCAAACCTGAACTGTTTGATGGCCAAGACTGTCGAGTAGAGATTGAAACCCAGAGCGAATTAACGCTGGGGATGACGGTAGTCGACCGCTATCAGCTTACGGCTAAACCTGCGAATGCCACTGTACTGTTTGGACTCGACAGACAAGGCTTTGTTGACTTGTTAGTTGACAGCTTAGCGGCCTACACTCCAACGTATCTCAACCGCAGATGACACTAAGGTGAACCTTCCATGAGCCATATTCTTGTTATCGGCAGTGCCAACGCCGATCATGTCATGAATTTTGAGTATTTGCCCGCTCCCGGACAAACCCTAAAAAGCCGAAGTTATCGGCTAGAACATGGTGGCAAGGGCGCAAATCAGGCCGTCGCTTGCGCTCGCCTGTGTCTACCAGATTCTCGCGTGGATTTTATTTGCCATGTAGGCCAAGACGGTATCGGTAATGAAATGCGCAATAGTTGGCTCAAGGACGGAATACAAGCCGATGGCATCACTCAAGTTGCCAATATGAGTACAGGTACAGCGATGATTTTTATCGCTGAAAATGGCGAAAACACGATTGGGATTGCCGCTGGGGCTAATGCCCACCTCAGCCCTGCCGAGTTAGAAAAACATTACGCCCTGTTTGCCAATGCGCAATACCTACTGCTCCAACTCGAAACACCCACTGAGACGGTGAGTAATGCGCTGCAAATAGCCAAACGTCTTGGTATCACCACTGTGCTTAATCCTGCGCCAGCGGCCACTAAGGAGCTGGACTACCTCAAATGGGTCGACATTATTACTCCCAATGAAACCGAGGCCGAAGCCTTAACGGGTATAGAGGTCAAGCATGAGGAAGATGCCAAACTCGCCGCCCAATGGCTACATCAACAAGGGATTGCGACGGTAGTAATCACCTTAGGCAGCAAAGGCGCATTTATCAGTAGCGCTGGCTTTACCGGGCTAATTCCGGCACTTGAAGTACGAGCCATAGATACAGTCGCCGCCGGTGATACCTTCAACGGTGCACTGGTTGTCGGCTTAAGTGAAGGTATGTCGATTGCCGCCGCCGTCGGCTTTGCCAATGCGGCATCGGCGATTACGGTTACCCGTGAAGGCGCACAACGCGCCATTCCCTACCGCAACGAAGTGCCGCGTTAATGCCTGATGAGTGCGGCAAATTGTCGCACTCAACCTCTTTCAATCAAAAGTTGTATATACATAATTTACATACCGAATTCATTCCCATTTAATGAATTCAACCTATGCTGAGCAGCGCATACTCGAGTCAAACGGCTCGATCCACCTTGTTCAGAATAAGGAAGTACCAGATGAAAGCGAAAAGCACCACTTTCCGTAACATGACTAGCGCAAGCCTACTCGGTCTAGGATTATTCGTCGCCAGCCAAGCGAGTGCTAACGAATGTGAACTCAAGATTGCTGCAACTGACGCAATGCAATTTGACACTAAAGAGCTATCTGTTCCTGCTACCTGTAAAGAAGTCACACTGACCCTAACGCACACTGGTACCCTGCCCAAAGCCGCTATGGGCCACAACTGGGTATTAACTAAAGCCGCAGATATGTCTGCCGTTGCGACCGATGGAATGAGTGCTGGTGCCGATGCAGCTTATGTTAAAGCCGGTGATACCCGTGTTATTGCTCACACTGCGTTAGTGGGTGGCGGTGAATCTACTTCGATAAAATTTAGTACTGCGGGTATGAGCCCAACTGAAGCTTACCAATTCTTCTGCAGCTTCCCAGGTCACTGGGCGATTATGCAAGGTAGCTTTAAAATTCAAGGCTAATCCCATTGCCTAACAGCTACTTAGGGGAATACCTTAAGATGGCATAACAAAAAGCGGACCTTGGGTCCGCTTTTTGTTGAATGCAGATTGACTCACAAGCCAGCTTGCCTTCGAGACTTTTGTTCCGAGATTTCTTCTGCGATTTATTCTTCGCCGAACTCGTCTTCATCATCAAAATCATCGGCGTCAGTTGCCGCTTCCGCTGCTAATGCAGCCGCTAATTTAGCCTTAGCTTGTTTCTCTGAGCGACGCTTATTACGCTCAACCAGTGTGCCTAAAAACACTTGCAGCTCGGCTTGACCCCAAGCTTGTGCCTCGGCCTCAGTCGCAAAACCATCATGGCTTTTCGACACAACCGTCTTAGTCGACGTCATACGACGAGTGATTTCCGTCTTCCAACCATTTTCAGCTTGAGTGACGCGAAAATCGTATTTTTTACCCTTGCTCATTCTGCTCTATTTCCTAAATGATGCTTGCCACGTTTGTCTTATCAAGCGATACAAACGCCATCATAAAACAAAAGGAGCGCAGTTTACTTGATTTCGGCACAGAAAGATCGCTTACGAGAAAATTTTCATGCTTAGCACTTTCAAATAGCCGTAATAATCCCAAAAGTAACGCGACATGCTAGATGATTTTTCGTCCTAATCTTAGTCCTAAGCTCAGTATCAAGCTAGCGTAAAAGCGGCGGGCAAACGGTAACTTTTCTTGTTTTGATCATAAAACTTAACATATTTAGTCATCTAGCCATTTTAGAGTTTGAGGTGAATCCATTCACAAAAACTCAATCTAGGAAAGATGATGAAAACCTCTCCAATAACACGCTACATGCTATTTGCCACAACAGCTCTGCTTGCTGGCTGCAACAGTGATACTAAAGATAACGAGACCACAGCACCCACCACTCAAATGGTTGCGGCCCAAGTGGGTGAGCGGCCGCTGTTTCTAGTGCGCCAGATGCAAGACAGCACACTTAAAACCCGCTTAGAGCAATGCACCACTGATCATTTTTATCGCAGTGATTTTTCCATTGGTCATCGCGGCGCGGCGATGCAGTTTCCTGAACACACCAAAGAATCCTACCAAGCGGCTATTGATTCCGGCGCGGGTATCGTCGAGTGTGATGTGACCTTTACCGCCGATAAAGCCTTAGTCTGCCGCCACTCTCAGTGCGATCTCGCCAGCACGACCAATATTTTGGCCATTCCCGAACTTGCCAATAAATGCTCTGTGCCTTTTACGCCCGCCGATCCGGCCAATGGCATTGCCGCCACAGCAACCTGCTGTACCAGTGATATCACCCTTGCCGAGTTTAAAACCTTAAAGGGTAAGATGGAGGGCGAGAATCCCAAGGCCACCACTGTCGAGGAGTTTATGAATGGTACGCCTAAGTGGCGCACGGATTTATATGCTGGCAATGGCACCCTAATGACCCACGCCGAAAGCATTGAGATGTTTAAAAAGGCCGGTGTAAAAATGACACCCGAGCTAAAAGCCGCGAGCGTAGCTATGCCCTTCGATGGTTTTACTCAGCAGCAGTACGCCCAGAAGATGCTCGATGAATATACCGCAGCAGGTGTCGATGCCTCACAGGTCTTTCCTCAATCCTTTATTTTGGATGACATTAAATATTGGGTCGCCAACGCGCCGGAATTTGCTAAACAGGCAGTATTTCTCGATGACAGGTACGATTATAACAACGCCTTCGATCCGCAAAATTCAGCGACTTGGTCACCCTCAATGGCGGATTTAAAGACCCAAGGCGTCGAAATTATCGCGCCGCCACTCTGGGTTTTAGTCGCCTTAGATGCGGATAAAAAAATCATTCCCTCGGAATACGCTAAGGCAGCTAAAGCCTCGGGACTTAAGATCATCACATGGTCGCTGGAGCGTTCTGGTTTATTAAAAAATGGTGGCGGCTTTTATTATCAAAGTATTACCGATGCCATTGATAATGAGGGCGATACCTACGAACTACTCGATGTGTTAGCTAAAGATGTGGGCGTGATTGGCGTGTTTTCGGACTGGCCAGCGACTGTGACTTACTATGCCAACTGCATGGATTTATAGGCCAAAACAATAGGCGCTATTTCAAAACCGAGAAACAAAAAAGCGTTAGCAAAAACTGCTAACGCTTTTTATTAACACATCATTTTTATTTAAAAAGATGCTGAATATTTTTTAAATCGCCCTTACCTTCGGCAATTTCTTCCGGCGTTAAACCCGTCACTTCATGTGGGAACACTAACCAGTCTTCAGAGGCATGGATATAGTAATCAGGCTTTAAAGGCACAGCGGTATTCTTTGGCTTGTAATAAGGGCAAGCGATACGAATATCCTGCGGCATATTTAAGCGCATCAGTTGGCTTAACTTTTCCTTCAGCGCATGGATACTGCGGCCAGAGTCAAACACATCGTCCACAATCAGTAAGCTATCGCTGGCATTGGCATTTTCAACAATGTAATGCAGACCATGTACTTTGATTTCTTTGCTTTGCTTGTCGGTACCAATACCGTAGTAAGACGAGGTACGCACGGCGATATGGTCGGTTTCAACCTTCTTAAAGTCGAAAAACTCTTGTACCGCGATCCCGATTGGAGCACCGCCACGCCAAATACCCACGATAAACTGCGGACGAAATCCACTCTCATAAACCTGTGAAGCTAATAGAAATGAATCTTCGAGCAGTTGCTGTGCGGTAACGAAATATTTTTCTGACATGACACCGATCCCCATCTTAATTATTGATTTTAGGCGGCAAAGCGTAGCTTTTTACCTAGTAAGGTCTGTTCGGCGTCCAAAACACGAGAACAGCATTCTCTTTATAAGAGTCCTAGCAAGTGTAGGCAGCCGCCGAATTTTGGGAGCGAATTTTATACCAAAAAAAACCACCGTGCTGCAGTAATAGTAATAAGTTGTAGATTAACTGCGGTTTATTTTGCATTTTTAGGACGGAACTAACAAAAACGCGCAAAAAAAGGCCACCCAAAGGTGGCCAATAAGTAACGAGCACAAGCTCAACGCAAAGGATGGAGCTTAAGTTTGGCGCTTAAGTTAGCTCACTGGGTTGATAATATGTTCACCGACCTTAGTCATGGTGCTGTAGCTACGGCTGGTCGACTCTTCAAACTCCTTCGCCAGAATCGTGCTGACATAATGCCAGTCGCTACGCACCGCTTCCTTAGTGAAGGTTAAGGTCATAAAACCGCGATCTTTGAGGTTGGTGTATTTAAGATCCGGCACCAACTCGACAATTGCCGCCTCGGTCGCGGGGATCTGCTCCACAGGCAGATTTAAATAGTATTCCAATCCAGGGGATGATACTGAGCTTGTGGCAAACTCCACCCCAACACTATTACCGTTGACGTCTTTAAGCTCATTCGCCCACGCGTTATGGGTGTCACCGGCGATCACCACTAGGTTGTGATTTTTCGATTTAGCCGTGCCTAAAATCACTTCTCTTTCATAGGCATAACCATCCCATGCATCCAAATTATAAGGAATAGATGGCAGTTGTAGTAGGGCGATCACCTCTGGCGTTAACAGGGCTTGATTGGCCTGTAAATACTGTAATTCTGCCGCCGTTAATGTTGGATCATTTGCCGCTGCGCGGGCCGCTAACTTCGCCAGCGCACCAAGCATGGCGTATTGTGGAATGCTCATTTGCTGGGTGGCAATCGCGGCAGGTAGAGACATTTTGCCCATGAGGATCTGCTGACCCAACACCTGCCAAGTACCCGTGGCTTGCAATAAGGTGCCCTGTAACCAGAGCAACTGGGTTAAACCCAACATGGTACGCGAGGTCGAAGTTACATCGGCGCGGAAACGCTCACCATCGAAGGCGCCCGTGCTGGCATCCATATAGTCGGCATAGTCGAGCTGTTTATCGCGGGCTAACACACGCGTATCGAGCATATGTAAGTCGACTAGATTACCGTAACTAAAGCTACGGTAAATCTCCTCATGATTGCCCTCACGCCATGGACGAATCGGCAGCCACTCGAAGTAAGCTTGCAACGCCGCTTCTTTGCGTGCCGCAAAAGTTCCTTCGCCTTCGTTATGATTCTCAGCGCCATCACGCCAAGTATCGTTTGCTACTTCGTGGTCGTCCCATACCGTAATAAAAGGCACTTTAGCATGCAGTTTTTGCAGGCTGGCATCGGTATGGTATTGGGCGTAACGGGTACGATAATCGCTAAGTGTTAGTAGCTCATTGGCGGGTAACACTTCACGGCCAAGCTCTGCCGCATGTTCGCTGGCATAACCACCACGGGCATATTCGTAAATATAATCCCCAAGATGCACCACGGCATCGAGGTCATCCTGCGCCGCTGCCAGTTCATACACGTTAAAATAACCCGCAGGAAAGTTAGCGCAGGACATCACGGCTAACTTGACTGAACTCACCTCTCCCTCGGGTAAAGTGCGGGTTTTGCCCACGACAGAGGTTTTATCAGCCGTCATAAAGCGGTAGAAATAGGTTTGTCCCGCACGTAAACCACGGGCATCAACTTTAACGGTGTAATCACGATTAGCATTAGTGACCATCTCCCCCGTGGTCACTAATTGGGAGAACGCTGCATCACTGGCGACTTGCCAGCTGACTTTAACATCCCCCGCAGAATCCGGCGTCACGCGGGTCCAAAGGATCACCGCATCCTGCGCTGGGTCACCACTGGCAACCCCATGTAAAAACTGTGCGGGCACAGAGTTATCATCATTACTGTCACTACACCCCATTAGGCCGTAGGAAATCACTGCGGCACCAATACCTTTGGCTGACATGGCTAAAAAATCACGACGAGTCACGGTTCGTTTCATTATTATTATTCCTTTCTAAGATGAGGTTCACTGGTATGAGGTCTAATAAGGCCCCGATTGTGAGACATCACTGTTACACATTTGTGACATCTTTGTCAGCCTTTTATGATTTCTTTTAATTCATAGCCTTATACTGAATAGCGTACTTTATTTGTACAATACTGGCATAAGGCGCAATGAAGCTGCTAACATCGAATAAGAGGCAAATCGCTCAGCGTTTGGCCTAATCAGGACCAAATTCAGGGCATTGTTAAAAAAGGAATTTAGGATGAAAGTCAGCGATATTATGAGCACAGAGGTCATCTGCATCAGCGATGGTGCGAGCCTTAAAGATGCCCACCATTTAATGCAAACCCGCGGCGTGCGCCATTTACCAGTGATTTCTGAAACCGACGGCACCTTAGTCGGTATTCTTACCCACAAAAAGATGATCGCCAGCGTATTGTCTATGTTGAATAAATACGGCCAAGGCGCATTGGATCGCAAGGAACGTTACACCCCCATCGCCACTGTGATGGATAAAGATTGCCAATCTCTCACCCCTGATGAACCTTTAACCGTGGTAGTCGAATACTTTATCGGCAATAAACTCGGCTGTTTACCCGTAGTGGATGACAATAAGAAAGTATTAGGAATAGTCACCTCGTCTGACTTTATCAAGCTCTGCCGTACCCTACTGCAACAGCAAGCTTAACCTCTAATACTCGCCCAATTCCTCGCCAGCTCTCGCAGAGCTGGCGAGTGTGCTTATTTCAACACTCCCAAGGACGCCCGTGGCCAAGTTATTAACCCAAGAACAATTTATCCGCGCCTATGAATGCGCCGAATTAGGCTGTATTGCCAACCATGACCGCCTCGCCCAATTGCTCGCCGATCCCGATTATGACGCTTTACATGAATACAGCGCCTACTTTGGCAAAGCGGCGACACAAATCACCTGTATCAGTGACTTACAAAGTATGGAGGAATTGCATTTTGTCGCGGGCAACCTGAATTGGGATGACCATGATCCCGATATGGTCAGGGCTATTATCGAACATCCACTCTGTGATGCGGGTACCGCCTTATTGCTCTACTGGTACGGACAAGGCTTTTATTACTCCACGCCGGAGACACTCTATACCCAATTTGGACAGCTATTTACAGATATCACCGAGCGTTTTGTTAAGCGCGGCTATGCCAGTTATAAAATCCATTTTGACCCGATTAAAGAATGTTTTATGCCCTCATTAGAAGATGTGTTGGCGCAAGGATACCAAATTCCAGGGGCTATTTTTGCCCCTTACAGCACAATGGAAATCGAAACCGATGCAGGGCACCCAAGGTATCTGCAATTTAAAAATGAACTGCTGAAATCGGGCAAATGGGGCAACCAATAAGGGTTGACCTTTTATTATCAGAACGATTTAAGCTGAGGTTGCTGGCGGAATACGCGTAAAACGCTGCCAGCGACCCGAGCGCCAACGGTGCACCATAATCAAGCCTCGCACCCATTCATCGGCCGCAACGGCAAGCCAAGCGGCCAGCACACCATAACCTAACTGCAGCCCAAAGAACCAAGCTAACAGTACGCCAATGCCCCACATGCTAAACAGGCCCACGCGCACCGGAAACGCCACATCCCCCGCGCCTTTTAATGCCGAAATAATCACCAGATTAAAGACTCGGCCGGTTTCCAGCGCGATAGAGCCCAATAGCAGAAGTGCAGTAAGTTCAATCACTTCTGGGTTTTCACTCAACCAACCCACAATGGTAAAACGCTGCCAATAAAAGGTTAACACTATGGCAAGGGAGACGATAAAGCCTACTAAGCAATACTTTTGCACCCGCAGCGTTATCTCATCAAACCATTGTTTACCGACGTAGTAACCGGTTTGAATTTGCGCCGCCTGCCCTAGCGCCACCGCAAAACAGTAAATAAAACGGCTGATATTCAAGCCATAGGTATAGGCGGTCAGCGAGAGCGTGCCCATCTGGCTGATAAAATAGATGATGGTCATCTGCGCCACATTGTAGGACAGCATTTCGCCGGCATTGAGCAAACCTATGCGCATCACGCTCCAATAGGTGGTGCGCGGCAATAACTTAAGTCGTTGCATTGGCAGTGGAATACGCTTACTGCGGATCACCGCCAGCATAATCAAGGCACCAATCATCTGGCTGGTCACAGTCGAAATCGCCACCCCTGTCACTCCATAAACCGGCAAACCAAAGGGAGAATAGAGGGCAATATAGTTACCGAGCACGTTCATCAATCCCGTGCTCAATGTGACCAACATAGCCGAGCGGGTAAAACCGTAACTACGTAAGATGGCAGCAAAGGCGATGTTCATCACCAGCCCGATACTTAAACTGCCGCAGATCAGCAGATAATCGTAACCATAGCCCGCAACCTTAGGCTCTAGCGCAAATAAACCGATAATGCCGTGGGCACTGAAAAACATCGCAGCGCCCATCACCACTGCTAAACCTAAACTTAAGGCCACGCTGGCGACACCAATATCAGTCGCCTGTTGGGTTCGCCCCGCACCATTATTTTGGCTGATCAGAATGCTGGCGCCCGTGCTGACCATCATGGACATCACCATCATAAAAAACATCAATTGGGTAGTGAGTCCGACCGCCGCAACCGCATTATCGGAATAATGGCTCAGCATAAAAATATCGCTGATCCCGAGTAAGGATTGCAGCAAGGTTTCGATAAAAATCGGCCAAGTGAGGGCGACAATGCCCATGCGTTGTTGCAGGGTTTTAGCTGATGTGGCCACGTCCAATCCTTACCGCTGGAAGACAAGTGAAATAGCAATAACACGCCAAGGCTGGCGAGCGGTAATTTTCTTACATTTTTAGATTGTGCTCAATCCTTCATCAAACCTAAAACCTGCCCCTGCAACCGTATTCATCGGGCGAAGCTCAATACATAGGAGTCACGAAACATCGGCAATGACAAATCAATAAGCGTTAATCAATAACTGCTAATCAACTGAAATAGATGGCGTTAATTGCAAATCACCCATGACACTCTACCCTTTTCAAGATTGAGCCGATACACTTTGCCGACCACAAGGGGCGATCAACGCTCACCGAATATATTCAGGGAAACTGCACATGAGCCAACGCTATTTAGAAGACGGAATTAAACAATTGGTGAGCGAGTTTATCGCCGCAGGTTGCCCTTCGGTGCGCGAGCAAAGCCTTGAGGAACGTCGCCAAGGTTACATCGCCAGCACGGTATTGGCGGGCGAGCCGGAAGCGGTGTTTGAGGTCAAAACCTTATCCCTTGAGGGCATAGAATTAACCCTATTTAAGCCCTCGGCGGATAACAATTTACCCGTGGTCATTTACTATCACGGCGGTTGTTTTGTCAGCGGCGGCATCGCTACTCATAATCAGCAACTGCGTAAAATCGCCAATGATTCCGGCGCATTAGTGGTGGCGGTCAGCTATCGTCTCGCCCCTGAGCATGTGTACCCCGCTGCCCATGACGATGCCTTCAATGCTGCCAATCTCGTACAGCAACATTGCCAGCAATGGGGCGGCGATAACACCAATATCACTCTGATGGGCGACAGTGCCGGCGGCCATTTAGCCTTAGTCACTTGCCTGCGGTTAAAAGCCAAAGGGCAATGGTTGCCTAAAAAACAAGTGCTTATCTATCCGATGTTGGATGCGACCGCCAAGAGCCAGAGTTATATCGACAATGGCGACAAGTACATTATCACCCGCGACACACTGCTCACGGGCTTTGATATGTACCTCGACTGGCATCCCAGAACCGATGTTGAAGCCAGCCCTCTGCGCAGCCAGGATTTAGCCGGTTTACCCGAAACCCACATTATTACCGCCGAGTTCGATCCCCTGTTAGATGAGGGCGAGCAGCTATTCCGTAACCTACTAGAGGCAGGCGTCGATGCCCATTGCCGCCGCTATTTAGGGGTGATCCACGGCTTCTTCCAACTCGCTGGCGTCAGCCAATCGGCACGTGATGCCATGGTGCAAGTAACCCACATTATTCGCACTTAATCCTCACTAAGCCGCATGTCTAGATAAAAGCCATGCGGCGATTGAATCCAGTCAACGAATAACCTATTGCATGATAACGCAATGATCTAACGGCGCTATTTCGCCTCTGGTCGACTCAGCTTGTAGATCACTTCTTTATGCTGCGGATACATCGCCAGCAAAGCTTCTTGGCTAAACAACTCAAAGTCATCGAAGGTAAAACCGGGTGATACCATACAGCCCACCAGCGAGAATCCATCTTGATTCATCGCCGAGCCAAAAATGCAGCCCTTAGGCACTAAAAACTGTGGTCTTTCGCCCGCAGCTAAATCAAGTCCTAACTGCGCCGTGGTCAGCTCGCCTTCGGGGGAAATCATATAAATCGTCAATGATTGCCCCGCATGGAAATACCACATCTCATCGGCCGTGAGTCGATGAAAATGCGACACTTCGCCCGTTCGCAGTAAGAAATAAATACTGCTCCACAGCTGACGACTCGAATCGAAGGCCGAATCGGAGCGAAAAGACGAACGGTAATATCCGCCTTCTACATGCTGCTCAAGCGCTAAATACTGAATAAAATCATCTGCCGTGTGCATGGCATTTCCTCATTTTAAATGTTAATGCGCCAAAGTTTACACTCTCACCTAAATGGGATTAACCCTAATTGTTTGCAGATCGAGGATTTGACCACAAAAACCACCTAAACTGATAAAGCTAGTCGACTATTCATCATATTGTTAACAATGCTGAACCCAAGTTTAAGGTTTGAATATCCACAAAAAAAAGCTAAATTCAAAACCAAATGACTGCCAATACTGACATTTGCAGTAGCAAGGATAATGAACACATAAAATGTGTCAGGGAGTAGATTTGATGATCAATGTTGAGCAAATCGCTTTAGTGCTGGACGCCCTACCCGATCCAGCGTTTATCCTTTCCCAAAGTGGCCGTTATATTGCGGTGTTTGGCGGTAAAGATGATCGTTATTACCATGATGGTAGTGGATTAGTCGGCCTATATATCAGTGACGTATTAAACGAAGAAAAAGCCAATTATTACCTCAGCATTATTGAACAAGCTTTAATAAGCCGTAAATTGCTCATCGAAGAATATGAGCTAAGTAACAAAGATATCAAAGGCTTACCCGAACAAGGCCCCACCGAACCTATTTGGTTTGAAGGGCGCATTCAGGCATTAGATTTTCTCGTCGATAATGAACCCGTGGTGCTGTGGGTCGCCAGCAATATCTCCAAACGCCATCAGCTTGAAGTCCAGCTACGGCAATTAAGCGATACAGACCAACTCACAGGACTATTTAACCGTCGCAGATTAGAGCGCGACTTAAACCTGCTGTTCGATAGCTATAGTCGGCACCGCATTCCCGCCTCGATCTTAGTGCTCGATCTGGACAATCTAAAATTGATCAACGATCAACTTGGTCACCATGCGGGTGATAACGTCATCATGGCAGTGGCCGACACTTGCAAGCAGCAATTTCGCAAAACCGACAGTGCCTACCGTTTTGGTGGGGATGAGTTTGTCGTCGCCCTGCCCGGCGTTGAATACGATCAAGCCATAGTGTTTGCAGAATTTCTCTGCGATTGCTGCTTCAAAGCACTACAAAAACACGCCGTAAAAGGGCTCTTCGCCACCGTCAGTATTGGTGTCGCCACCATAGAGGCGAGCGATAAATCCTACGAAGACACCTTAAAACGCGCCGATGCCGCGCTCTATCAAGCCAAGCGGAATGGTAAGAATCGCGTAATAGCCAATACGGCTTAATTTCCGACAATAGGATAGTATAGAGCTTGATATGAGTTCACCTTGCAATATATCACCCCCAGAATTTATGACCTTATAATCATAACACATTGTAATAAAACAAATTCAAACAAGCCTAATATACAAAAACATTTAAGATAAATATCAAAAAAACCAGTTATTGTAAGATTAATAAATTGATAGAGTGAATAAACTCATTTACAATTATTAACCCTATTTTACCTTAGACGACATGATTGCTTATACATAATCAAGTCAACAGAAAAATATTTACACTCAAAATTTAAACAAGGCTAATATAATGAGATATTCTCAGGAAGAGATGAAAACAGCATATAATAATGTTATGAAAAAATGCAAACCTATGGGTGCTATTTTTGGCGCATTGGTCGGTACCATTCCGGCGCTAGCAATTTATATATCATTTGTTTTTATGAATGTTAATGGACCTATTTGGATTTTATGCATTTTGCCTCCAGCTGTAATTGGCATGTTTTCACGCTTTGTTGGAAGAACCTTTAGACCAGAGCATCGTATCCCCACAGGGCTAATCGGAGCAATAACTCATATTTTAGGATGTTACATTTTAGGAAGTGGAATAATTTTTTATCTATTAGCACCAATTAATTTTGCAATAGCAATGATAGCAGCAAAAACAAAGCTAAGCGAAGTAGAAGAATGGGCAATTTATCAAGCTGATATTGGAAAGCTATCCTAAAAACATAATAAATAAAAATAAGAAAATGAGATTACTAAATATAGCATTATTCATTCTACTCCTTTGTAGTTTCCATGCCGACTCTACGGAACATTCTGTTAAAAGCTCAACGATAAGCTCCAGAATACAGATTAAAGATATCAATCAAGTATTACCAGCTCAAAGCGTAGGTACTCTGGTCATTACAAGGAATCGATTTAGCAAAGATACTCAATCACTATGTACGGGTATTCTAATTGCTGATGACTATCTTATGACAGCGGCGCACTGCATTATCGACCATATGACTGGTGAGGGTGTGCTCAATGCAGAATTTATTCCACAATACCTTGGCGATGGTAAGCAAATTCGTTCAAGAGTGTTTATTGAAAAAGGCTGGGTTCACAAAAAATACTTAACCACTGATTATAAAGATATTTTACAATTCAAAAATGGTTTAGTCTCACTCAATCGCAAACCAAATACGAGTGATTTAGCTATACTAAAAGTCACAAACAGCCAAACAGGATATGGCTTAGGGAAGCAGTACGGATATGTTTCCCCTATTGCAGCAGAAGATGTGTTAACCACTAAAAACCCTAATGTTAGTTTACTAAGTTATCCAGCAGATAAAAGTGGTAATACATTATGGTATCAACAATGTCACTTAACAGAGCACAAGTCATTAATAGGGAAGTTTGACTGCCAAATCTACTCGGGTTCTAGTGGTGCAGGATTACTAATAAAGGCACCGAATTCTGATAAAGATAGAGTGTTAGGGATAGTTTCATCTTCATCTGATAATGGACTATCAGGTGCTGCGGTTCTTTTTTCTACTGAAATGATACAGGATATTCAGAATATTATTAAGAATCGCACTGAATTGATTAAACATTTTAGCGCCGTAAAATTTAAAACAACACCTCGAACTTATGTGCATATTGAAAATCTTTGCAAAAAAGAAATTATTGCCATGGTATATTCAGAAGAAAATAATCAGGGAATGGTTTCTGAAAGTAAAATACCAGTTAATACATCCGTAATTTTTAATAGCATACAATCTAGAATATGGTACAGTCATATTAGAGATCTAGAAGGAAAACCTTACAATTTTGGCAATGATATATTGCTAGATGTTAATAACAAATCATATTACTTTAAAAAAAATATTATTCCATATAAAAATATTGGCAATGGAAGTGTTTTTTATGGTGATTATTTTCTAAAAGTATACTGTATTTAATACACGCTACGTTTATTAAACACAGTACTGTACGATGGCCTATAACATCAAACTAGGAACTACGATTTAGGGGCTTGCATCAACACTGTTTAGGTTAGTTTGATGCAAGCCTCTGTTGAGCCTTACTTAACCGCGTTAGCCTTGCGGGCGGCGTGCAGTTTCTTATAGCTTTCAATTAAGCGTAGGTGTGGCTCGATACCTTCGAGTTGCATGCTGGTCTTAGTCAAGCCGCTGAAACGGACTTTACCAGTAACGCTGCCGACCACTTGTTCCATCACTTCCGCGCCAAACATGCGGGTAAAGTTATGGCTAAAGTCTTCGAGTTCAAGGTCTTCATCCAGCGTCACTTCCAGCACGGCGCTCATGGCTTGGAAGAACAGATTGCGCTTCACGGTATTGTCGTTAAATTGCAGGAACTCACCGACTAATTCCAGCGCCTCTTCATGCGCGCCAAGTGCCAAATAAATCAGGATTTTAAGCTCGATAATCGTCAACTTGCCCCAGACGGTGTTTTCATCGAAGACGATACCAATCAAGGTACGAATATCGGTGTAGTTATCGAGCTGACTTTCTTCTAAGCGATTCACAAGATTAACCAATTGCTTAGTGCTTAAGGAATGCAGATTCAGAATATCTTCACGGTAATCCAGCGCTTTGTTGGTGTTATCCCAAATCAGGTCTTCAACTGGATAAACTTCAGAGTAATCAGGCACTAAAATACGGCAAGCCGATGCGCCTAACTGGGTAAATTCGGCAACATACACCTCTTTACCCAGCTCTTCTAAAATGCCAAATAAGCGGTCCGCTTCCTCTTGGTTAGTGCCAGAGAAATCCCATTCGCAGAACTCATAGTCATGCTTACTGCTAAAGAAGCGCCATGAGATAACCCCTGTTGAGTCGATAAAGTGCTCAACAAAGTTTTCAGGCTCGCTCACCGCCATGCTGTTAAAGGTCGGTTTTGGCACATCGTTTAAGCCTTCGAAGCTGCGACCTTGGAGCAATTCGGTCAGGCTGCGCTCCAATGCCACTTCAAAGCTTGGGTGGGCACCGAAGGAGGCAAATACGCCGCCAGTTTTCGGGTTCATCAGCGTCACGCACATCACAGGGAACTGGCCGCCTAAGGAGGCGTCTTTCACCACCACTGGGAAGCCTTGTTCTTCTAAGCCCTTAATGCCGGCGAGAATGCTTGGGTATTTTTCTAACACCGACATAGGCACGTCTGGCAGGACGATTTCCTGCTCGATAATTTGGCGTTTCACCGCGCGCTCGAAGATCTCAGACAGACACTGAACTTCAGCTTCTTTGATGTTGTTGCCCGCGCTCATGCCATTGCTTAAGAACAGGTTTTCAATCAGGTTTGATGGAAAGTACACAGTCTCGCCATCGGATTTGCGAGTATAAGGAATCGCACAAATACCGCGTTCACGATTGCCCGAGTTAGTGTCGATAAGATGCGAGCCACACAGCTCCTCGTCGGGATTGTAAATCTCGAGGCAGTAGTCGTCTAACAGGCCCGCTGGCAGGGCGTCGTCTTCCTCTAGGGCAAACCATTTTTCATTCGGGTAATGCACAAACTCGCTATTGGCGATTTCAACCCCAAAGAATTGATCGTTATAGAAAAAGTTATTGTTTAAACGCTCGATAAACTCGCCGAGGGCCGAGCACAGCGCGCTCTCTTTGGTTGCGCCTTTACCATTGGTAAAACACATGGGCGATGCGGCATCGCGGATATGCAGTGACCACACATTGGGCACGATGTTGCGCCATGAGGAGATCTCTATCTTCATCCCCAGCTCAGCCAAAATGCCCGTCATATTGGCAATGGTCTGCTCCAGCGGTAAATCTTTACCCAAAATATAGGTGCTGCTGTCGTCGCCAGATTGACCCATCAGCATGGCATTGGCGTCGGCATCGAGGTTTTCAACGGTTTCGATTCTAAACTCTGGGCCAGTCTGCACTACTTTTTTCACTGTGCAGCGGTCGATAGAGCGCAAAATACCTTCGCGATCTTTATCCGAAATATCGCCCGGCAATTCAACATTGATCTGGAAAATCTGGTTATAACGATCTTCAGGATCGACAATATTGTTTTGCGATAGGCGGATATTGTCCGTCGGAATATCGCGGGATTTACAATATACCTTCACAAAATAGGCCGCACACAGCGCCGAAGAAGCTAAGAAGTAGTCGAAGGGGCTCGGCGCCGAGCCATCGCCCTTATAACGGATAGGCTGATCGGCCGTTACCGTAAAATCGTCGAACTTGGCTTCGAGTCTCAGGTTGTCGAGAAAATTAACTTTGATTTCCATTAGAATTTTTCCACTCAATATGCTCAAACGCGGTAATCGTATCCGTTACCGCACAGCATTGCCCTTGGGCGCTATCATCTGGGGGGAATTATCGGTGTTTTTCGACCATTAGTCTTGGGTTAATTATGTTAAAAAAACACCAGCGGGATTTTTATGCCGTAAGCAGCAAATAGAACTGTGGGATTTATTGCGGCATTGACTGTGGTTTGGCTAAGGGTTAATGCTCAGCGTCGCCTTGCTTATCCGCCTCGCGTTTCACCAGTAAAAAAGTCAGATACATCTTGGTCGGCAGGGATAACGCCATGCCAACGGCAACGCAAACGGCGCTGATAATAATCCCCTTAACACCCATGGCTTCGACGGTCACATTAAAGTTATGCAGATAAATGCCAAGCACAATCAGGCACAGCCCGATGCTAATACAGATTTTTAAGAGGGTGATCAGCCGTTGGTTGGTCACAGTCCTGCCCCTTTTAGTGTGCGCATTTGGTATGTGTCCATCTCGCCTTGTCCACCTCACCTTGATTAAGCTTGAGCTGCGACTCTTGCCCACTTAAGCGAACAAACGCCCTGTCGCATTTCATCGAGAATAACTAATATAATGAGCGCATTGGCTTATTGAGGCTTTGATTAAGATCAACGAAGTACTGCGAGCCGCCCTCATCCTTAAGTCAAATATCATTAAGGTTTTTTGTCGGTTACATTAGATTTTTGTTAACTTAAGCACTTAAGAAGAATGGGGATTAGTTATACTGCCCTGCAAATATAGAGGCTTATTTCGGAGTTGTTAAGCATGTCTAATCTCAGTTTACGTAACAAATTGCTCCTGTTAGCGCTGTTCCCGTTACTCTTAACCCTCGTCATACTGATGACAGTTTCCTACCATGTAGAACAAGAATCTCTTGCCGATGAGGTCACCGCATTTAGAGAAAAGCTGATTGGCGAGCGTAAAACCCAAATCAAAGAAGCCACCCAAATCGCCGCAGGCATAGTGCAATATCAGTTATCGTTAAAAGAACAGGGCAATGTCAATCAAGCCCTACGCGATATTCGCTTTGGTAGTTCGGGCTACTTCTTTATTTACGATTCCCAAGGTAAAAACCTGTTCCATGCGGTCAT
Organism: Shewanella sp. 8A; assembly: GCF_023475945.1. Taxonomy (NCBI): domain Bacteria; kingdom Pseudomonadati; phylum Pseudomonadota; class Gammaproteobacteria; order Alteromonadales; family Shewanellaceae; genus Shewanella; species Shewanella sp. 8A. The sequence continues at coordinate 70,216 of NZ_JAMDJP010000015.1, read as the reverse complement.
GCCCAATCTCGAAGGGCAAAATAAAATCGATATGACCGACCCCCGCGGCACCAAAATCATTGTCGGTTTACTCAATGCCGCGAAAAACGGTGACGGTAACTTCTCGTTTTATTTCCAAAAGCCAAATACCAACGAGCAAATCGAAAAACTCGGCTACTCCATGATGATCCCTGGTACTGATTGGATGCTCGGCACTGGGGTCTATGTTGATGATATCGATGCCGTGGTTGAGGATTACCGTGCAACCGCCTATGAACAAATGATGAGTAAATCCCTCGGGGTGTTATTAATTGCGCTGATACTGGCGGCAATTACTGCCGCAGTAATCCTTTTGACAGCTCATCGCATGGTGACGCCGATTAAGAATATGGCCGATAACTTAAACGATATCGCCAAAGGCGAAGGCGATTTAACTAAACGCCTTACAGTGACGGGTGAGGATGAAATCGCCCAATTAGGCCGCTCCTTCAACCTGTTTGTCGATAAACTGCAAACCATCATTGGTGATGTGGCAAACGCGACCGCCAAAGTCAAAAGCGCGGCCAACGCGATTCACGACCAAACCAAGGTGATGTCGAGCCAGCTTATCAGCCATAACAATGAAACGGATCAAGTGGTTACCGCCATTACTGAGATGTCTGCAACCGCGAGTGAAGTAGCGCAAAATACCACCCAAGTGGCCGAGGCTACCCATGCCGCCACGGGCGATGTGGCCAATGCCCAGCGTTGTGTCGATGCCTCGCTAGAGGAGATTTCGGCGCTAATGGCGCAAATCAATAATGCCGCCAGCAATATTCAATCCTTGAGTGAACAATCCAAAAAAATCAACAGCGTACTCTCGGTTATTGGCGGCATTGCCGAGCAAACCAACCTGTTGGCATTAAACGCCGCGATTGAAGCCGCCCGCGCGGGTGAACAGGGACGCGGCTTTGCCGTGGTCGCCGATGAGGTGCGTAGCCTAGCCAGTCGTACTCAATCAAGCACATTAGAAATCAACGAGATGCTATCCGAACTGCACAAGCTTGTGGCCCTGGCAGTCAAAACCATGGAAGAGAGTCAGCAGAGTTGTGTGCGTTCGGTAGACTCGTCCCGCGCTATCTCAGACAGCCTTGGCTCTGTGACCTCGGCAGTAACCGCCATCAATGATATGAGTACCCAAATCGCCACCGCGGCAACCGAGCAAAGCTCTGTGACCGAAGAGATCAACCGTAATGTGTTTGCTATTCAAGAGATTGTGAATGAGCTGCTGCACTCCAGCGAAGAGGCTGCGAGCGTGAGCCAAACAGTGTCACAGGAAGGGACAAATCTGGGCAAACTTGTGGGTCAATTTAAGATTTAACGCCTACAGCGTCATATGAGCGAACGGCGTAAGTCGATTCAGTGTTAATCGATTCAGTGTTAGTCGATTCGGCATAAATAGCTATCTTTAACCACCTAAGGCCTCAAGCAATTGAGGCCTTTTTCTTGGGTACTGCCTGCTAATGACCCCGCCTAAGCCCAGGATTCGGCATCAAAGCTCGGCATTAGAGTTCGACACCAAAGCTCGGTATTAGAGTTCGGCCTCGAAGCGGGCAAGGCGCGCCTCGCTGATACTGCATTGGGTTTGCTGCATCAGTTCGCCCAAGGTGATGGCGGGGTTTTGGTTGATCAGGCGAACCAATTTTGCGCCGAGTGGTTCAAGCTTATCGGCGTGTTGTAATAAGCCGCTGTCGATCTTTTTGATCATAAAGGCAAATTCGGCAGTATAACTCAGCGCTTTTAACTCGACACAACAGCTTTGAATCGCGATAGCCTGCCCAGTGATGATCCAATTACGGGAGCGGCGCACCCGCTTAAGCTCGCAGCCGTGCTTTAGCGCCATTGCCTGCGCCCGCTTTGCCGCCTCGCGGCCGATACGATGGATAAGTGATGGCAAGGGAATACTAATATCATCATGCATGGCAAGTTAACTATCGGGCCTTGGGTCGAATATGGGTGAATAACGGAGCGCGGCACTAAGTCATATGTCATAAGTGCTAAGTTGTAAGCGCTAAGCACTAAGCCTTAAGCGTAACGCCTTATGTGCGATGCCTTATGCTCGATGCCTTAAGCGCGAAACCTATAGCCAACGCCGCCAGAGTTTACCCTGCAGGGCGTGCGAACAAAAGACGATACAGCCTCATGCAACAACTCACGCTAAGCGCCGCTCGCCCAAGATAGCGGCTCAGGCGTCACAGACTGACAACAACAGTCCTTGAGCAAGGCGGCGGGATTGCCTACAATAACGCACTTTTTGTTCACTACAGATAACGACCATGACTGACACAACAGCACAACCCGCATTACCGGATCGTCTTTCGGTTAACCCACGCAGCCGCCACCATGTGGCTGAAGTCTTCCAATACGATGTGGGTATCCGCGTGAACGGTAAAGAACGTTTCGATGTTGAAGAATACTGCATCAGCGAAGGCTGGGTTAAAGTACCAAGCAAATCTTTAGACCGTCGCGGTCAACCTCTACTGTTAACCATCAAAGGCACAGTAGAAGCATTTTACCGTTAAGCACCCGCGGCTTAATGGATAATAAAAACGGCCAATTCGATTGGCCGTTTTTATTTGCCCTGCATAACCCCAAAACACCCACCAATTCATCACTCCAAATATTCACAAGTTGTTATTTAAAATAAGTATTTGTGATAAAACGCATTGATTAAACCGCATAACGCGGGTTAAAGTGTGACCACGAAGGGAAATGCAGAGCCACACTCGAACACCCATATCGAGCACGCTATTTAGGGATGAAGCAGCAACTCAGTTATCCGCCTCCCCCTCTTAAAGCCACCTCTGTCACCCCGTTAAATCCGTACATGCTTGTACCTAATGGAATTAACGCTAATCGCTTTTGCTGCAAGGACGTAAATGGCTTATTTTTCGAATAATATTGTATCGGTAGTGATCATCCTCTCCAGCATGTTTGTCACAATTGGAGTGATGTATGTGTTACGCAAATACCGTGATGCCACCGTCACCCTGCCCGTTGATCGCGAGCAACTAACCCGCATTCCCGCCTATGGCTTACAACAGCAAATCCAAGATCTGCAATTAGATTTAATCGGCAGCATGATGATGGGGCTGATGATAGTGTGTTTCCCCTTTGCAGTAAGCAGCATTCAAGCCCACATTGCCATCGGGAAATTCCCTTGGGTTAACGCCCTAACAGGTTTAATGGGATTAACTTATTGCAGCTTTAAAACGTGGAAAAACTTTTCCAAACTCACCAAATTACGCCTAGGGCATACGGCCGAAATCGCCACCGCCAATGAACTGATTGGCCTACAAGCCTTGGGTTATCAAGTGTTTCACGATGTGCAAGCCGACGGCTTTAATATCGACCACCTCGTTATCGGCAAAAATGGCGTATTCGCGATTGAAACCAAAGGCCGCCATAAGCGCAATAAAGACCTACGCCAAACCAATGGCAATGGCTCTGGCAAAAAAGGCTATGAAGTATTTTACAAAGACGGGCGCTTAAACTTCCCCTCGTGGACAGAAACCAAACCCATAGAACAAGCGCAGCGCCAAGCCCAATGGGTCAGCCAATGGTTAACCAAAGCCACAGGCTCCCCCGTCGCCGCCACCCCAGCCCTAGTATTCCCCGGCTGGTATGTCACAAGCCAATCAAAACCACCGCTGCCGATCCTTAACCACAAACAATTAGTCGGAACGATCCCGAAACTGAAAACCCAAGATCTTACCCAGCAACAAGTCGACTCCATCATCTACCAAGTCGCCCAAAGATGCCTAAGCAAAAGCGAAGTGGGAAAGTAATAGAAACAAGAAAATAACATAGTATAAATTAGTCAAAATTAGAGATTAAAAATGAAGAAAGGTTATAATTTAGAGTTTTGGAATTTAGTTTGCCATTTTGGGAATCATAAATTATTAGATAAATATATCGATTTTGTACACCCGGCTTTCACTAAAGGGCATACGCGAACTCGCGCAGAAACAAAGTATATGTTTTATGGTGTAACTATTATCAATCTTGAATTTGAAGGTGAAATGTTACCGTTTATTTTTGGAAGACATGTCAAAGACACTATATTTGAGCGAGAGCAAGTAATGGAAGGCGATGAGCTGGTTGAAAAACCACTATTAGTTCCAAATGCGCCATCATCAATATTTATACTATCACTTAGAGATCATCGACTATTTCATATAAAAGAACATACTGATTCACCTTCAGCAGACAGCTTCAAAGCTACTCTAGAGTATTTTATTAAAATCGAAAGAAACAATTTAATAGACAGTATATATAAAGCAGAACAAGAAATTAGAAAAGAACGTGGTGGCAACTATAAAGTTACAAAAAAGAAAAACTTACAACTAAGTTATCCTGAGCCTGATATTACCCTTGTCCCACTGTCATCCGACGCCAGTATTACTGAGTTCATTAAAGGAATGAAACTTATTAAAAAATTTACATTGAAGTTAATTACCCCGAATGATGAGGCTGACATGAATCCATTTTTTAAACAATGGAGGAATGTTAAGGGGCAACTTAACCAACCTAATTCAAAAATTGAATTCACCCCCTCCGGAACCAAGAAAACTCTTCCACATGAGGATGTAGCAAACTTATCAAGGGAAGCAGTAAAAGATGGTAATATTGTTCTAAACTTAAACGGAACAGATATGAAAGATGATAAATTAAATGGAACAGAGGAGGATTTTAAACTTACAAAAAATATTGATGAAATTACTGATTCACCAATTATGCTTGTGAAATCTGTCTATGATTCATTTATGAATCTTGTAAAAGACGGAATAATTACAGCGCCAAGAATCACAGATTTAAAAGAAATAAAAAGGAAATTAAAATACATTATGGACATGATTAAATGAGAATATTATGAAGATTGACAACACAAAAAATCAAGAGCGTATAAATTTTATAGAAGAAATCACCTCATTAAACGGTTTTGCTAAACTTTACCGAAAAACCAGAGAGATAAAGACTAGCCCATTACTAATAAAATCATTTTTTATTGCTCTAGCATTGATCACAGCCTTGAACTTTGACGTGAACACCGAGGCAAATTTAATTGCAAGCAAAATTGTTGAATATTCAGAAAATCTGATAAACTGGGGAGTTTCGATACTAGGTTTTATTCTTGCAGGATATTCAATTTACGCAACACTAACTGATAAAAAATTAAATCTCGCTTTAGCAATGGTGAAGCATCCTAATTATGACATGTCTTATCTTATGTATACACATTTAGTTTTCATAAAAGTAATCATTGAAATTACGGTAATTTGTGTAATAACATTTTTCGCAAAGATAACTTTTGACTCATTCTCAACTCAGCTATTAATAAAAAACCATGATTCCACCATACTTTTAAATTATCTACTGATTTTTACACTATCTATTATTCAATCATTATTAAACTTAATATTAATGATATGTTTAGTTTTCATATATAATGTTTACCATAGTATTATGACATCTATAAGATGGTTTGCAGAAAATCAAGAAGAATAACTTTAGAAAAGTGGTACAATTTAGATTGCGACCAATCAAGACAAATTATTTATTACAATATCTTTCAAAATTATTTAATAGATAATGTACACAATAAAAAATGGCAATATTTTTGAGCTGAGACATGATTAAATAGGTATCAACCTCACGAGTTTTTACTCCCTTCCTGAATTAGATTTATACCAAATTCATTTTGCTCTTCGCAATGTAAAAATTTTCTTAAACAAAATTGCCTCTAACTCGATATAGGCATTTTACTCTGCTTTAAAATCGGTATTCATCACTTTAACCAATTTTGGTGCTTTTACAAAAAAATACAATAAAAACAATAATATCAAAACTTAATTAACAGCGACTTTAGACAGATGGCGCATTTTAACCATAGATGAATCCTTTACCTGATATTCGGAAAAGTTAGTAATTAAGTAGCTGCGATTCAAACATTTCTCATCACTCAACAAGTACACCCAATACAGCATTGTTGCACCAGTGACCTTCTAAAACATGGATGTTTTAGTAGAGCCTACAGGGAAGTATCCACGGCGTGTCACTGGCGTAACAGTGCGAGAGCCTGCGGCAGGCAATTGGGAAGTACAGTTGCCAGAAGCCACAAAATAGCCCATTCGCAGCACTGAACTCTACAGAGTTAAAACTAACCAATAAAAAAAGCGAACCGCTAAGGGTTCGCTTTTCATCAAACGTTAGACCTGAATAACGTACTATTCAGCCCTTATTCGTAGTCTGACATCGGCACACACGCACAGAACAAATTCCGGTCGCCGTACACGTCATCAATACGGTTCACGGTTGGCCAGAACTTGTTAGTACGCACTGCGGCACTTGGGAACACGGCCACTTCACGGCTGTATGGGCGTGAATCGAACGCTGGGTCCATAATATCGGCCATAGTGTGTGGTGCGTTGTGCAGCGGGTTGTTGTCCGCTGGCCACTCGCCTGCTTCAACCTTAGCGATTTCGGCGCGGATTGACACCATAGCGTCGATAAAGCGGTCCAGTTCAACCTTAGACTCAGATTCGGTTGGCTCAATCATCAGCGTGCCCGCTACAGGGAAGCTCATGGTTGGCGCGTGGAAACCGTAGTCGTTCAGACGCTTAGCGATATCCATTTCGGTCACGCCAGAGGCTTCTTTGATGGGGCGCAGGTCGATAATACATTCGTGCGCGACGCGATCGTTACGGCCGCGGAACAGTACTGGGTAGTGTTCAGACAGCTTCTTCATAACGTAGTTAGCGTTTAACAGCGCAGTTTGAGTCGACTTTTTCAGGCCCTTTGAACCGAGCAGCTTAATGTACATCCAGCTGATTGGCAGAATGCCAGCACTGCCGTATGGCGCAGCCGATACTGCACCGTTGTTATCGCTTTCGCGGCCTGGTTTCACCACTACGTGACCCGCGACGAACGGCGCTAAGTGCGCTTTCACGCCGATTGGGCCCATACCTGGACCACCGCCGCCGTGTGGAATGGCGAAGGTTTTGTGCAGGTTAAGGTGCGATACGTCGGCACCGATAAAGCCTGGTGAGGTTAAGCCAACTTGGGCGTTCATGTTGGCGCCGTCCAAGTACACTTGACCACCGTGCTGGTGCACAATATTGCAGATCTCGCGGATAGATTCTTCGTACACACCGTGGGTCGATGGGTAAGTGATCATGATACATGACAGGTTTTCTGCCACTTCAGCCGCTTTGGCCTTCAGATCTTCTAAATCCACGTTACCTTGCTTGTCACAGGCAGTCACCACGACTTGCATACCGGCTAATTGCGCCGATGCGGGGTTAGTACCGTGGGCAGATTGTGGGATTAAGCAGATGTTTCTGTGGGCTTCGCCGCGAGACTCGTGGTATTTACGAATCGCCAGCAGACCCGCGTATTCACCCTGTGCGCCAGAGTTAGGTTGGATACACACGGCATCGTAACCTGTGACATTCACTAACCATGAAGACAGTTCTTCAATCAGTTGGGTGTAACCCTTGGCTTGATCCAGTGGGCAGAATGGGTGCATGTTGGCAAATTCTGGCCAGCTGACTGGGATCATTTCAACCGCAGCGTTTAACTTCATGGTGCATGAACCCAATGAAATCATTGAGTAGTTCAATGCTAAGTCTTTGCTTTCGAGACGCTTGATATAACGCATCATCTCGGTTTCGCTTTGGTAGCGATTGAAGGTTGGGTGGCTCAGGATGGCATCTTGACGCACTAAAGAGGCAGGAATCGATTGGCTACCTTGCGCCACGATTTGCGCATCTAATGCGGCAACGTCTAAGCCATGGCCTGCACCTAAAATCACATCGAACAGCGCTTCGATATCGCTGCGGATAGTAGTTTCATCTAAGCTCACGCCGACAATGCCGTCAGCATCGAAACGCAGGTTCATTTCAGCGGCCAGTGCGCGAGCATTGACTGCTGCAACGTCTAAGCCTTTGATGCTGATGGTATCGAACCAAGTGCTGTTCACTAAGCTCACGCCTTTAGCTTGTAAGCCCGCGGCTAAGATATCAGCAAAGCGGTTGATGCGTGATGCGATAGTTTTCAGGCCTTGTGGGCCGTGGAATACGGCGTAGAAAGACGCCATGTTCGCTAACAGAATTTGCGCGGTACAAATGTTTGAGTTGGCTTTTTCGCGGCGGATATGTTGCTCACGAGTTTGCATCGCCATACGCAGTGCGCGGTTACCACGAGTGTCCTTTGACACACCGATGATACGGCCAGGCATAGAGCGTTTGTGCTCGTCACGGGCCACGAAGAAGGCCGCGTGTGGGCCACCAAAGCCCATCGGCACACCGAAACGCTGCGCGCTACCGAAGACCACGTCGGCGCCCATGGCACCCGGTGACTTGAGTAACACTAATGCCATGATGTCGGCAGCCACTGTCACAATCACGTTTTTCGCGCGTAATTCGGCGAATAAGTCGGTGAAGTCAGTGATTTGACCGAAACGGTTTGAATATTGGAACAAAGCACCAAACAGTTCGTGGTTTACTGCTTCATGGGCAGGACCTACCACCACTTCAAAACCAAAACACTCAGCACGAGTCTTCACTACGTCTAAGGTTTGTGGGAATACGTCATCGGCTACAAAGAAAATGTTCGCTTTTTTGGCTTTAGACACACGCTTAGCCAGCGCCATCGCTTCGGCGGCAGCAGTCGCTTCGTCCAGCAGTGAAGCTGAGGCTAAATCTAAACCGGTTAAATCCATCGACACTTGTTGGAAGTTTAGAATTGCTTCTAAACGGCCTTGGGCGATCTCTGGCTGATAGGGCGTGTACGCCGTGTACCAACCTGGATTTTCTAAGACGTTACGCAAAATCACATTAGGCACTTGGGTACCGTAGTAACCCATACCAATGTAGCTTTTGAAGACTTGGTTTTGTTTGGCTAAACCACGAATGTAGGCAATGCCTTCGGCTTCGCCGCAGGAATCACCAATACTCAACTCTTGGCTTAAACGGATCGACTCAGGCACGATTTGCGCGGTCAGATCGTCCAAAGACTCAGCACCAACGTAGTTCAACATTTCTTGTTGTTGGCTGCTATCTGGGCCGATATGGCGACGTAAGAATAAATCGTGCTGTTCTAACTGAGTGAGGGTTTGCTTGGTCATGATAAACCTTGTTCCAGATTTGCCGTCGCTCAGGACTGTAGGGTACTGATAAACGGGCTATTGTTATGTCAAACTTGCGCTAAAACAAACGAAGCCCCTGAGGGCTTCGTTAGCGTCGACGATTATTCTTCGTCGATTACAGCTTGGTAACCTTCTGCATCGAGCAGAGCGTCAACTTCTGATTCATCAGAAGGCATAACGCGGAAGAACCAGCCTTCGCCGTAAGCGTCGCTGTTTACCAGCTCTGGAGAATCTTCCAGTGCTTCGTTGACGGCAATCACTTCACCAGAGATTGGCGCGTAGATGTCAGAAGCCGCTTTCACTGATTCCGCCACTGCACAGTCGTCGCCCGCCGTGACAGTGTCACCCACTTCTGGCAGCTCAACGAAAACCATGTCACCTAACAGCTCTTGAGCGTGCTCAGTGATACCCACAGTGTAGCTACCGTCTTCTTCCTTGCGGATCCATTCGTGTGAAGAGGCGTATTTCAGTTCTGTCGGAATATTGCTCATTGTTCTTGTTCCTTGTTCCGTTTTTTTAAAATGCTTGTTTACCGTTGCGCACAAAGTTTGGCGCTACTACTCTAACAGCCACGCGCTTTTTACGCATCTCGACTTCCGCCGTATCCCCAATTGAACTAGGAACACGCGCCATCGCAATAGAATAGCCCAATGTAGGTGAGAAAGTACCGCTAGTGATCACGCCTTGCTGCTCAACACCCGCTGCATCGGTGAAAAATACTGGCATATCATGGCGTAACACGCCTTTTTCTTCCATCACTAGACCGACTAATTTGTCGGTTCCCGCATCGCGCAGGGCTTCAAGCGCCTTACGACCGATAAAGTCACGGTCGGTTGGCTCCCATGCAATGGTCCAGCCCATGTTGGCGGCCAGCGGGTTGATGGTTTCGTCCATATCTAAGCCGTAGAGGTTCATACCGGCTTCGAGACGTAATGTATCGCGAGCGCCTAAACCACATGGCTTAACGCCTTGATCTAACAGAGCTTGCCACAGGGCTTCGGCTTCCGCTTCTGGAACGATAATCTCGTAGCCCGCTTCACCTGTGTAACCTGTGGTCGCAATAAACAGAGAACCCGCTTGCTTACCGAAGAAAGGCTTCATGCCTTCAATCGCAGCATTTTGCTCGCTACTGAATACGGCGGCGGCTTTGGCCTTAGCGTTAGGGCCTTGAACGGCGATCATCGCCAGCTCAGGACGCTCGGTCACTGTGACATCAAAACCTTGGGATTGTTTGGCGATCCAGGCTAAGTCTTTTTCGCGGGTCGCGCTGTTGACGACAACACGGTAGAAAGTGTCGGTGAGGTAGTAAGTGATTAGGTCGTCGATGATGCCGGCATTGTCATCTAACATGCCGCCGTATAAGGCTTTACCAGGAACTTTAAGTTTGGCCACATCGTTGGCGAGCAACTTACGGAGGAATGCACAAGCGTCGGTTCCGGTCACATCAACCACAGTCATGTGGGACACGTCGAACATACCTGCGTCTTGACGCACGGCGTGGTGTTCTTCGATTTGTGAACCATAGTTGAGGGGCATATCCCAACCGTGGAAGTCAACCATCTTAGCGTTTGATTCTAAGTGCTTGTTAAACAGAACAGTTTTATTAGCCATTGTTATCCCTTTTTTGCGGCCTTCTTCAGGTCTCTGCCTAGCGTAGGGTGATACAAATCCGGCTAAATATCTGGCTAATCGGCATTTCACTTCCACGATGCATCAATTTGAAAGGGGTTCTTTCGGTCTCAATGCGTCTGTCACTGCAACGCCTGATTCGCTCTGAATTAATCAGATATTTATCGTGATTGGTATAAGTACTAGGGTCTAAAATGCGGCGAAATTATACCTTGCGTCACAAATTTGTATACAGGAGATTTTTCTAATCCGAAGCCAGTGTCATTAGATTTTCTCATCTTCAACATGTAATTTTTTTACATGCGAAAGCGAGATTTGCGCAGCTTGCAATCAAATCGCTGATAATTGCGGCAATTCTGATCACATTAGCGCAACCGAGGCTAGCGACATAACTTGGGCAGCGACGACTTATTACCCATGGCCTGTTGCATGAACACTGTTTTCAGCCCAGCGACATTATCGACCAGATTCAGTCCCAGATCGCGAATGGCCTTTTTAACTGGGTTTGAACCCTCGAACAGGCGCTTAAAGCCTTCCATCGCCGCGATCATCTCCATCGCATCGGCCTTGCGCCAACGCTCTAGGGCGCGCAGCTCGGCATAATCGCCAATATCCTTACCCGCTTGCTGTAATTCGCTAATCACTTCGATAATGCTGGCGGCATCGAGGAAGCCAAGGTTTACCCCTTGGCCCGCTAATGGATGAATGGTGTGGGCTGCGTCCCCCGCGAGCAATAAACGGTGGCGGGCAAAATGGCGGGCGTAGCGCATCCGCAGTGGGAAGGCTTGGCGTTCACTCTCAAGCTTGCAAATCCCAAGGCGGCCATCGAAGGCGGCGGTAAGATTGCGCTCAAATTGCACTTTGTCCATTGCCAGTAATTCAGTGGCGCGCTCGGGCGGCACTGACCAGACGATAGAGCAGAGGTTTTCTTCATATAACGGCAAGAAGGCCAGCGGGCCATCCTGCAAAAACACTTGGCGAGCGGTGGCAAGGTGCGGCATTTCGCTACGAATGGTCGCCACGATCGCATGGTGGCCATAATCCCAGAAGGTTAACGGGATCTTACATTGTTCGCGCACCCAAGAATTGGCGCCATCGGCGGCAATCACAAGTGCGGCGCTCACACTTTCTATTTCAGCACCATTGGCGAGAGTCAACCAAGCTTCACGCTCGCCAAAGGCGATACGCTCTAAGCGTTGGTTTTCGATATGGGTGATATTGTCAAATTCACTGGCACGCTTGGCTAGGGCGTAGCTGATGGCATCGTTTTCGATAATGGCACCAAGGCTCGCTTCACTGATGCTACTGGCATCGAAGGCGATTTTGCCAAAACCGTCTTTATCCCATACCGCCATTTTTTGATAGGGCGTCGCGCGGCTGGCATCGACATAGTGCCAAGCGCCAAGATGCTCGAGCAAACGTTGGCTCGCCTTGTTGATAGCACTGACACGCAACCTTGGCTCGCCGCTCACGGCCTCTGTGTGACCCGCATCGATAACGACAACATTAAGATCGGCCTGCGCCAATCCTATCGCGGTGGCGAGTCCCACCATGCCGCCACCCACAATGGCAATGTCATAGGCTTGTGAACTTAACATGGGTACATCCTTTTCGCGTTGCGATACCAGTAATGATTATTTCCAGCCCATCGCTTTTTGAGCGACGGGGGTTTTCAGTGGCGGGAACCAAGACAACAGCCGCAATCCTAGATTACGCCCAAGGGCCAGGGGCCAATATTGGTTAGAGAAGCCACGGACTAAAAATTCAATATTGCGAATAGTGCTGTTTCTATCCGCCTCACGGGCCTGCAAATAGCCATGGGTGACGGCGACACCGCCGATATCCTCACCCTGCTCTCGCGCAGTGTTGAGCACTTCAAGCAGGCTCACCACATCCCGAAGGCCTAAGTTAAATCCCTGCCCCGCAATCGGGTGTAGCGTCTGCGCCGCATTACCAATAAACACACATCTATGGTGAATTGGCCTTGGCATGTAGGACAGATTTAACGGATAAGCATGGCGCTCGCTGACATCGATAAACTGGCCGGCGCGATAACCAAAGGCTTGCTGCAACGCAGCTAAAAACTCAGCTTTAGGTGCATTCAGCATCGCTTGCGCGCGGTGATTATCGAGTGCCCAGACGAGGGATAAACGCGGCTGGCCTTGGCTATCTGCCATCGGCAATAACGCTAGTGGGCCAGTCTCGGTAAAGCGTTCATAGGCCCAATGTTGATGCGGCTTATCGGTTTGTAGATTGGCGATAATCGCAGTTTGTTCAAACACCACTTGGGTAATGGGCAGATTAAAACTGCTGCGCACCTTAGACTGCAAGCCATCGGCGGCGACCACCAGCTTGGCGCAAATCCGCTCGCCGGAATCCAGCACCAGCGTGTGGCTGTCGATATCGGGAATTAACGCTGACAGTTTGGCAGGGCAATAGCGCTTAACCTGAGTTTTGTTAAGCTCGCTAAACAGCACTTGGCCGACCCTTTCCAGCTCGACCACTTGCCCCAGCGCATCTAAATGGAACTGACTAGCATTGAGTTCCGTCATGCCAAAATGACCACGATCGGACACATGGATATCTTTGATTGCTGTGACTAAATGCGCCAATTTTGGCCATAAACCTAAACGGGATAACTCGAAGATAGAACCATGGGCAATGGCGATAGAACGGGCGTCAAAACCGGGGTGATTGTTATCGGGAAGATGCGCCTCGATTAAGGCAATTGATAACGGTTTTTCAGTACCAGACAAACGAGCCAAAGCTAACGCGAGGGTCGCACCCGCCATGGCGCCACCGACAATGGCAATATCGACATTTTGAACTGAATTATCCATGTGCTCTGCTACCGTCATGGGGTTCTCATTCAAGCTATGGCATGGCTAAAAGCGTTTCGCCATCAGGATGTTAGATTTGAAAAACAATAAAAGGCGGAATCGCTCCGCCTTTCTCTTTTAGGGATTAATGGATCACCGCAGGATCATCACTCTCTTCATGGCTCGGCTCTGGGCCAAACTCGGAGTAACACAAAATCGCAGCAATACGCACAAATTCCAGCAATTCAATATAGGCGGTTTCCGACTCTTCATCGTCGGTCACATCGAATTCCACTTGAGCGATATCGGCCAGATCTTTAATCACTTCACGCACTTCGGCGGAGGCTTTATTGAGCTTAGGCTGGATAATCGCAATGCCCGTTAAAAAGCTTTGCGTCCAAAGCGATAGCGCCTCAACTCGGTGACTGAGGGATTCTTCCTCTTCGGGAAGCAATGGCATAAAACCAAAATCAAAGTCACTCAAACGGGCAACCGAGTCTTGGAACAACTCACACACCAATTGATGTAAAGGTGCGGGCAAAGGCTGACCATCGTTCATCAGGTCAAATAACGGTTTAATCCACAAATCACCGGTTTGATCTACACCACCGCAGATTAAACCCACAAGAGCACCGTGAACTTCCACGGGATGCTGACCAATTTCAGCCGCATCTAGGGCTATTTTTAAGCTGTCGATACGTAACGAAGGAGGGGTCGCCATATCAGATTCCAATCAGAATTTTCCAGCAGCAATGCTAGCAGAGTTAAAGACTTGAACCAACTCTGATCCGGCATTCTTAGGGTTGAAGATAAAAATTCCGGCAACTGCTCACACAAGCAGCAAACAAAACGGCGAATGTGCAATCCATCAGCGGCTTACCTTGCACTTTTAATATCAGCCCTATATAGTCCGCCCTATCGATGCCAACGAAAGGATCATCTTCGAATGAGTAACAGTGCAGTTGAAATCACCCTGCTGGGGCGCACCTACTCTATCGCCTGTCCGAAAGGTCAGGAAGATGCCCTACGTATTGTGGCTCAAGGGGTTGAGCAGCAACTCACCACCCTAAAAAATCGCACTAATAGCTTAAGCCGCGAAGAAATTGCCATTATGGCGGCGCTGAATATTGGCCACGAGTTGTACCAAGAAAAGCAAAAGAATAAGCATTATATGAAACAAATGGATGACCGCATCAGCCTGTTGCAGTCAACCTTGGAAAACGCCTTAGTTGAGCGTTCAACCAAATAGTTTTAGACTGTGCACTCGGTGCCAAGCACCATCTATCTGAGAAGAGTTGCACAGTGAATGGCTAACTGGCCTATACTTTTTTAAGCCAAACGATTAGCGATTCAATACCGTTTTTGCTCCCTGGGATGCAGGCCAACTGGTAATGTCCCTGTGCCGATAATTTTGATCTCAGGGTGAATGCTTTACTGACATTGAGCATGCTCGGCTCGTACCGAGAAGCCTTAGGAGGTAATCATTTACCCGCCTTGAACCTACGGTTCAAGGGCTACACCGGTAGCGGCATTCTGGGGAGCATCTTATTTATGTCTATCACTTCACCTGTCTCGAACTCTTCGGCCTCAACAGTCAAGGGGCCACATGGCACTCAGCCTGAAATTGACGCCAAGTCGCTAAGCCCAAATCTAAGCCCAACTCTCAGCCGCGCCGAGTTACGCAAACAAATCCGTTTAGCCCGCCGCTCGCTTTCGACAGAGGTGCAAACCGAGGCAAGCCTTGCCGCATGTCAGCGAATGCTCGAAAAGCTCAGCGCGCTGAAGGCCCAGCATGTCGCGCTTTACCTCACCCACGATGGCGAACTGGCAACAGCTCCGCTTATCGAAGCGCTTTGGCAACAGGGGATTCAAACCTATCTGCCACGGCTGCACCCCTTTAATGCTGGGCAATTATTGTTTTTGCATTACCACGCCGACTCGCCAATGCAGCCGAATCAATTTAGCATTTTAGAGCCACGGCTAGATGTGCGTAACGTTATGCCGATTGAGCGACTCGATGTGGTGATCACCCCGCTGGTTGCCTTTGATATCAAAGGCAATCGCATGGGCATGGGCGGCGGCTATTACGACAGAACGCTCGCCAATTGGCACAGCAGAGGTAAACCTCTGCCGATGGGGTATGCCCATGATTGCCAACAAGTACCGAGCCTGCCATGCGAACATTGGGATGTGCCCTTGCCGACGATCATCACTCCAAGTCGAGTATGGGAGTTTTGAATAAAGAAGGTGCTAGATAACTAGATTCTAGGACCTAGCACCTAGGACCTAGGACCTAAAATCTAGATTCTTTTTTACCTTAAATGCCGCCCACCATCGACATTGTGGCTGCGCCCAGTGACATAACGGCTCGCCAATAGATAATCCACTAAGGCAATAATCTCCTGATTTCCAGCTTCTTTTGGCAAGATGGCCTTGGCTAAGGTCTTTTGTCGATAGGCTTCATCATCGCTTGGATTAAAAAGGATCATCGCCGGCGCAATCGCATTGACTTTGACTTCAGGTGCCAATTGCGCCGCAAAGGATAAGGTTAAATTATCTAGCGCCGCTTTACTGGCCGCATAAGCCATGTGCTTGGCACTGCCCTTTTCGGCCACATAGTCAGTGAAATGGATAATATCGCTGGCGCCAATCTCGCCCTCGGCTCCCGCTCGCAGCTGTGAGGCTAAGGCCAAATTCATTTGATAGGGTACGCTCACATGCACCTGCATCATGCGCTGCATCACTTCATGGGCAGCAAGGCTTGGGCTGTTGTCTGGCAACCAGTCAGAGGCGTTATGGATAATGGCGCGGATTTTGGGGTATTGGCTCAATTGCTCAATCAGGGTTTGGAGCTGCGCATTATCGTAAAAGTCGCATTGGATTAAGGTCGCGCCTAAAGACTGCAACTCATCGATGCTGGGATAATGGCTGCGGTAAGTGCCAATCACCTTGTGCCCTTGGGTGAGCAAGTGTTTCGCGAGGGCGTAACCAATACGTTTACCCACGCCAGTGATAATAATGGGAGCTGTCATATCCATCCTGTTATTTGCCAAGCACTGATTAAAAGCAAACGCATTTGGCAGATTGTTAATCGCACAATCACGTAATCACATAATCATGTCACTCATCGCAATAGCTTAATGCCTCTAGCCAAGAGTGTATAACAATTAAAACCGTAAACATGTCGATCTAAATGCCTGGCAACTGCGTATACTCAGGGACACACAGTAAGAGGTAGACCTAATGGAACTGCGGATTTTTTTCGATGGCAATTGCCCATTATGTAGCGCCGAAATGCGTCAACTCAAAGCGCGCGATCCCCACGACAGAATTGAACTGGTGGATCTTAATGCTGACAATTTCAGCTCAAGATTCAGCTATATCGATAAAGACTACGCCAATACCATTCTCCATGGCGAAACCGCCTCCGGCCAAGTGCTGCTCGGGCTGGATGTCACCTGCAAAGCATGGGCGCTAACAGGCACTCGCCCTTGGGTACAAGCGCTACGCTTACCGCTTATCAAACCTATCGCGGATTGGTGCTACCTGAGATTCGCCAAGCACAGATACCGTATTTCCTATCTACTGACGGGTAAAGCCCGCTGTGACAGCCAATGCCAACTGCCTAAATAGCGAGACTCAAGATTAAGAACCCCTGTTTAGAGAACAAAGTTTAAAGCATAAAAAAACGGAGCCATTCGGCTCCGTTTTCTCATAATTCAGAAGAATTACTTAACGAAATCAACGCCTAGTTTGATATCGCCTTTCAGCGTATCTAACATAGAATCACGGGCGTTAGCTTCGAATGCGCTCACTTCACCGTAAGGCAGTACTTTTTCGATACCGTTTTTGCCTAACAATACTGGTTGAGCGAAGAATTCAGCGTGTTCGCTGCCGCCGTCAACGTAAGCACATTCAACGATGTTAGCTTCGCCTTGCAGACCACGAACCAGAGACATACCGAAACGGCATGCCGCTTGACCCATAGACAGGGTCGCGCTGCCGCCACCGGCTTTAGCTTCAACCACTTCAGTACCCGCGTTTTGGATACGTTTAGTTAAAGAAGCCACTTCTTCATCAGAGAAAGTCACGCCTTCAACTTGAGACAGTAATGGCAGAATAGTCACGCCACTGTGGCCGCCGATCACGTTGATTTTAACGTCAGCAACGTTTAAGCCTTTTAATTCAGCGATGAAAGTCTCAGAACGGATAACGTCCAGAGTGGTCACGCCGAATAAACGGTTCTTATCGTAAACACCTGCTTTTTTCAGCACTTCAGCAGCAATAGCAACTGTAGTGTTTACTGGGTTAGTGATAATACCCACGAGCGCTTTAGGGCAAGTAACAGCCACTTTCTCGATCAGGTTGCGAACGATACCTGCGTTGATATTGAACAGATCTGAACGATCCATACCAGGCTTACGTGCAACACCAGCAGAGATAAGCACAACGTCAGCACCCACGAGGGCAGGCGTTGGATCTTCACCAGCAAAACCTTTGATTTCAACCGCAGTTGGGATATGGCTCAAGTCAACCGCAACACCCGGAGTTACCGGTGCGATATCGTATAGAGACAGTTGAGAACCCGCAGGTAATTGAGTTTTTAACAGTAGGGCAAGAGCCTGGCCGATACCACCAGCAGCACCAAGTACAGCAACTTTCATAGTTATCTCCGTTATTTCTCGGATATTGTGACATGGATCTAATTTGCGTTGGCGTCACATTACTGGAATGTCACGCTAATTTCAATTATCCCTTAGTCGTTGATTCAAAGATTTACTAAAACAGCGCGTTGCAATGTTGAATATTTACTCTAGTTCAACAAATACATTTATAAATGAATTAGCATAAAGTGAGCTAATTGCATTTTTATTCAGTCATTGTGGTTATTTGTTGACAGTTTAACCAAAACTATTCAGAATAAGCCTGTTTTTTTGAATAAAGAATAAGACTATGCAAACGACCAAGAATCAGGATGACCTTGTTAGAATTTTTAAGGCGATTTTAAAAGAGGAGCGCTTTGGCTCCCAGAGTGAAATCGTCACCGCCTTGCAAGCAGAAGGCTTTACTAATATAAACCAATCTAAAGTGTCTCGTATGCTCAGCAAGTTCGGTGCCGTGCGCACTCGCAACGCTAAGCAGGAGATGGTTTATTGCTTACCTGCCGAATTAGGCGTGCCCACTGCGGGCAGCCCGTTAAAGAATTTAGTACTCGATGTTGACCATAACCAAGCGATGATTGTTGTCCGCACTAGCCCAGGCGCCGCACAATTAATTGCTCGTTTGTTAGACTCCATCGGTAAACCTGAAGGGATTTTGGGAACCATTGCGGGTGACGATACGATCTTTATTTGTCCATCTAGCATTCAAGATATCGCCGATACCTTGGAAACCATCAAATCTTTATTCAACTACGCAGAATAAAAAAACAGGTCAGCTTGCTGACCTGTTCTATTTCCACTGTACGCTTTTCAGTCCAGGATTAGCCTAATTTCAGGGCTTGTGTCCCGCTTACGTTACAGTATTTAGCCGAAACTCCTCAGCCTTAGTAAGCCACACTGATCCTTTGATTGGGATGCGCCGCTTTTTCTGCTTCATCGAGCATGGCTTTGGCGTAATCACTCACCGAAATCCGGCTACGGCCATTTGCATCGGTAAAGAAGCTATCGCCACCTAAACGGTAAGAGCCTTCGCTTGCACCAGGGTAGATCTCTGCCGCTGGGCTGACAAAAGTCCAGTTAACAGTGGTGTTGGCGGCGCGAAATGCCTTTAATGCTTCACCTTGAGCCAGAGCTTCATCCTTATAAGCGGGCGGGAAATCTGGGCTTGAAACCAAGGTTACTCCCGGTGCCACTTCTAGACTACCAGCCCCACCGACCCACAATAAACGTGGCACTTTAGCCTGTGGCAATACGGCTAATAGATTATTAACTGTTTTCGCCACTAAGCCGTGATTCTGCTCGGCGCGGCCGCCCACTGAAGCAATTAACACATCCACGCCTGCAAAGGTTTCAGCGGTTAATGGCTGAGTCAGGTCAACACTACGCACTTCTGCCGCCGTTTCACCAAGCTTGCTTGGGTCACGCACTAAGGCAACGACGTCATGACCACGGCTTAAGGCTTCATTTAAAATGGTTCCGCCAATCCAACCTGATGCACCTAATACTGCAATTTTCATTTGATAAGTCTCACTGCTGATTTAAATTGAGACCAGTTTACTTGCGATACTTAGCGTGATAAATATCGATAAATGAGCAGGATTGTTTCAAACTGAGATACTAATGGGTGTAATTATATATGGATAAAATCGCCGCCATGCGTAGCTTTATCGAAGTGGCCAACTGTGGCAGCTTTACTAAGGCCGCAGAACACCTCGATCTCAGTCGTTTACAGGTTTCTCGCCATATTCAAGAAATTGAGCAGTGGCTCAGTTTACGCCTGCTACACCGCACCACCCGCAGCGTTAGCCTGACCTTACAGGGTGAAGAAGCCCTGCAATATTGTCAGCGGGTGCTGAGCGAAGTCGCCGCAATGGAAAGCCGCGCCCATAGTCATAACACTGAATTAGTCGGCAGTATTCGTATTGCCACACCCGTCGGACTTGGGCAGCACAGTCTGTTTGATGTGGTCGATCGCTTTATAAAATTGCATCCTAAGGTCAATATTCAGCTGTTAATGTCGGACAGTTTTGCCCAGTTGGTGGATGAGCGGGTGGACGTAGCACTGCGCTATACCGAGCAGCCAGATGAGAATCTAATCGCCCGTAAACTGATGAGCATTGATGCCGTTTTATGTGCTGCGCCCAGTTACTTGGCTCAAGCCGAGCCGTTAACCCTCCCTAACGATCTGCTCAGCCATAATTGCCTTATCCATAGTTCGCAGCAACATTGGCAGCTACTCAAGGAGCAACAGAGTGAGCTGATTAAACCTATGGGGAATCTGATGGCCAATGAAATGGGAGTGCTGGTCAGCGCCGCGTTGCGCGGGCATGGGATTGCCTACTTGCCCTGTGACTTAGCTAATCAATATCTGGCCAGCGGTCAACTGCAAGAAGTGCTCCCCGAATACACGGCGCCAGGCCAAACCCTCTGGGCCGTGTACTTATCTCGCAGCTACCAACAAGCGCTAGTGCGCGCCTTTATCGATTTTACCGCTCAGCAATGGCAGCTCGATATCAATAAGTGGACAGCGGCGAGCTAAGCCCACAAACAAAAACGCACTGAGGTTTTAAGGCTCAGTGCGTTTAGTCGCGATTTGCTAAGGGTTAATTATCGAATTGCATCAAAAAATCTAAGCTTGGGGCGAAGAAAGAAGAACCCGTCAATGCGCTGGTGAAGTGCATCAAGTGATCGTGATTACCCGCACCATCGCCAAACACCATGCTATGGAGCATCTTCTCGAAGTGATCCGGTGTGCGGCAGGTTGAAATAAACATCAAACCTTGTTCTTTGAGCGAGCCGTAAGGCATGCTCTGGCGCAAAATCTCGATGGACTTGCCGTTTTCATCCTTGAGGTTTACCCGCTTGATATGGCTGGTTAATGGCTTATCTTCCGACTCGTATTCGATGTTGTCTTGCTTGGTACGACCGATAATATCTTCTTGCTTTTTAAGCGGTAATCTATGCCACTTACTCAAGTTGTGGGCGTACTTTTGTACGTGAATATAGCTGCCGCCCTTAAATTCAGGGTCTTCATCCCCAACCAAGGCGACCTCTTGGCGATGACGCCCTTTCGGGTTTTCGGTGCCATCCACAAAGCCCGTTAAGTCGCGACTATCCATAAATCTAAAGCCGCGCTCTTCTTCCACTAGCTCGACTAAGTCTTCGAACATTTGGCTGATTTCGTTGGCGACTAAATGCAAAATGTCGTAACGATCGCAACGAAGATGCACAAACAGATCGTATTCGATAGCAGGCGCCTCGCGGTTACCCGCCTGCATCGCCGGGAAAGGCTTAAGCATTTCTGGGCGAGCATCGGGATAGAGACTGTCCCAATAGTTGGCGCCTATGGCCACAAAACCATTGAATGCACTGTCGGAATACTGATCCGTCAACTCATAAATATACTGCGCAACGTTGGCAATACAGGGACGCAATTGCGATTCAACGTTATCGTTGTCGCTCGCATTAAACATCAAATAGACGCTATGTAAGTTTCCCTCTGCACACACACCTAACTGTTCACGCGGCATATTTTGAATATCCATCTGGTTATCACCCTGTTGTCGATTCATTTTCGGCAATATTATCCGCAACTTTACCTGAAAATGACATTAAGTAACGCACAGTTTGTCCGTCTTTGTGATGTAAAGGCCTTTTGAGGCTGAAATATAAAAATTGACGAGGCTATTACGCCTCGTCAATGTTGACTATTCTGCATTCGCTTCAGTAGAGCAAAACGAGTGATGCGTTAATATCCTGCGGCATAACCATCCTTTCGGCTTTCTGATGCACCGCGGTAAACGCCAGTTTCAGCATTAAAGCCAATGGCTTGATAGCCACCGAAATCACCGAGAACATCGCGAAGCACATGGCCTTTCTTCATCAGCTCACGGCGAGTTTCAACGGGGAAGCCTGATTCAAGGCTCACATAGCCACCGTCATTCATTATCTCCCCCGTAGGCTCAGTCGAACCTGAGTGTAAAATTCTGGGGGCATCACCCGCTTCTTGCAAGTTCATTTTAAAATCAATCAGATTGATAATAATCTGCGCATGCATTTGCGGCTGTGTTGCGCCGCCCATCACCCCAAAACTGAGCCAAGGTTTACCGTCTTTGGTCACAAAGGCGGGAATAATGGTATGGAAGGGCCGCTTACCCGGCGCATAGGTGTTAAATCGACCTTCGGTGAGATCGAACATCTGCCCGCGATCTTGCAGCACAAAGCCGAGATCCGGCGGCGTCATACCTGAGCCCATGCCGCGGTAGTTACTCTGGATCAGCGACACCATGTTGCCGTCTTTATCCGCGGTAGTGAGGTACACAGTATCCCCATGTTGCAGCGCAGGATTGCCCGCATCGACACTCTTAGCCGCCTTGTTTAAATCAATTAACTTGGCGCGATCGTAATTATATTGCTGCGAGATCAACTCTTTTACAGGCACTTTGTTAAAGGCCATATCGGCATAGAATTTCGCGCGATCGGCAAAGGCGAGTTTTTTGGCCTCTACAAATAAGTGCACATATTCGGGACTATTAAAGCCCATGGCGGCGACATCGAAGGGTTCCATAGTTTTTAAGATCTGTAGCGCGGCAATCCCCTGACCATTTGGCGGTAGCTCCCACACATCGTAACCACGGTAATTGACCGATACGGGTTCAATCCAGTCACTGGTATGGCTGGCTAAGTCTTCATAACTTAAATAGCCCCCTTGAGCCTTGATGTACTTATCAATACTTTTGGCAATGTCCCCCTTGTAAAAGGCATCGCGGCCGCCTTTAGCAATTTTCTCATAGGTGTTTGCCAGTGCAGGATTTTTGAAGATTTCGCCCACCGCAGGCATCTTGCCATTGGGCATATAGGTTTCTTTAAAACCGGGGAATTGAGCGAGCTTTTTACCGCTGCCCTCAAGGTAATAGGCAATCAACTCGGAGACAGGGAAACCTTCGCGGGCATAACGAATCGCTGGGGCTAAATTATCGGCCATTGGTAACTTGCCGAACTTATCGTGCAGTTCGAACCATCCATCCACCGCACCAGGAACGGATACGGGTAGCGGCCCCAAAGGAGGCAAGTAATCTAATCCGAGGGATTTTAGCTTCTCTAGCGTTAAGGATTTGGGGCTGCGACCAGAGGCATTAAGGCCATAGAGCTTTTTATCTTTAGCACTCCAGACGATGGCAAATAAATCACCACCAACACCCGAGCCAGTCGGCTCGACTAAGCCCAGCATGGCATTCGCTGCAATGGCTGCATCCACAGCGCTGCCGCCCTGTTTTAATACATCAATCGCGACCTGTGTCGCCAGCGGTTGACTGGTCGCCGCCATTCCGTGGGTGGCATACACTTCTGAGCGCGTCGCAAAGGCTTTACCCGTGATCCTATCCATGGCTAACACTCCCGATGACGACATTGCTGTCGCCACTGTGACTAAGGTACAAATTGATTTTATTGTTTTTATCATAATTCCTCCCACTCTGGAGGAATTAAGGTAACAAGGAAGGCTGAAAATATCAGCAATCTAGGTGTTTTTTACCCAAGTTAAACGTAAGCAAAAATGTCATGCTTTCTGCTGAGACACTGGCATATCGAGTTCGGCCTAGGCATTAAGACTCAAATAGCACTAGGGAATGTGGCTCAGTATTTAAGCCCACTCGCTGACCAACATTGAACTGCATAATTTGGCTACGCACTTCAACATAATGGGCGTGGGATGCCGCCTCGACTTTTACCCAATAATGGCAAAATGCGCCGAGGAAGCGCCGCTCGGTAATTGTCCCTACGCCCGCATCATCGGCACTGAGCGCCAATTGCTGTGGCCGCAAAAACACTTGGCCATTAAATGCATTAGACTTTGACAAGGGCGTGAGGCTTCGCAGCTCACCAATAGGAGTGACAACACGGTGGCCATCAACGACCTCGGCGGGTAAATAGTTGCCACTTCCCAGAAAATCAGCCACATAGCGGCTATTTGGTGCGGCATATAAGTCTTCCGCTCGGCCATGTTGTACTATCACACCTTGATTAAAAATGGCCAAGGTATCGGCAAACACAAAGGCCTCATCTTTGCTATGGGTAACAAAAACCGCACTAACATTACGCTGCTTTAGAATGCTGCGGATCTCCGCCATCATGCTGTGGCGCACCTGTGCATCGATATTCGAAAAAGGCTCGTCGAGTAACAGTAATTGCGGCTCATAGGCTAATGCGCGGGCAATCGACACCCGCTGCTGCTGACCACCTGACAACTCATGGGGATAACGCTTGGCTAAGCCTTCAAGTTTTACTAGGGCGAGCATGTCATCTAACCGCGCCTTGCGCTGCGCTGGCGTTAATTTTGCCACACCAAAGAGAATATTCTCGGCGACGGTCAAATGGGGGAACAAAGCATAGTCTTGGAAAATCATCCCTATGCCCCGTTGCTCACTCGGCACAAATTGCCCTGCGCCGCTGACCGTCTTGCCATTGATTTGGATCTCACCTTGGCTAATCGCCTGCAATCCTGCCACCGCCCTCAGCAAGGTGGTTTTGCCGCAGCCACTTGGGCCGAGCAGCGCAAGGATTTCCCCTTGTGCCAGGGTTAAATCTAAGCCTTTGAGTACCTGTTGGCCCTGATAATCGCTATGAACTTGATGAAGATTGAGCGTACTGGTCATCGGCTATCTTGCTCCAAAGAACGGTTTAAATAAATCAGCGGGACTAAACCCACGAGCACAATCACAATGGCTGGCAAGGCGCCATATTCAAGCTTTTCGTCTGAGACAAACTGGAATACATAGGTCGCAAGATTCTCAAACCCTATGGGACGCAGCAACAATGCCGCCGGTAATTCTTTCATGCTTTCGATAAACACCAGCAGCGCCCCGGCAAATAACCCCTTAGTGAGCAGCGGCAGATGCACTCTTTGGAGCAAACGTCGAGGGCTTTGCCCAAGAGTTAGACTGACCATATCCAGTGAGGGCGAGATGCGTTTATAGCTAGTCTCAACACTGCCAATCGCAATGGCCACAAAGCGCACACAAAAAGCAAAAACCAGCGCAACCGTACTGCCAGTGAGCAGCAGCCCAGGGCCTGCCATGCCCAACCAATCGGCGACGTCGTTAATCGCAAAGTCCAGCAGGGTTAATGGCACCAATACACCAATGGCAAGTACCGTACCGGGTAAAGCATAGCCAGTTGAAGCCAAGCGCGATGGCAGCGCATCGCTCAATCTTGGGCTCACACGGCGAATAAACATCAATATCAATGCAATCGCGCAGCACACTAGGCTAGTAATGAGCGCGAGGCTCAAGCTATTCACGCTCAATTGCCAGAAAATCGAATCCCAGCTCTGCTCAAAATAACCGATAGCGTAGGAGAGTAAAATGCCGCTTGGCAGCACAAAGGCCAGCAGTAACAAGGTGATGCAATAACCGAGGGCAAACAGGGTTTGCATTGGTGAGAGCCGATATAAATCGCTCACTTGAATGCGGGACTGTTTTTGGAATAACTGCTGCTTACGGCGGGCAAAACGCTCAACGCCAATCAAGCTAAACACCACCAGCAGGATAATGGCCGACAGCTTTGCCGCGGCGGTTAAATTGCCATAGCCCAACCAAGTGTCATATACGGCTGTCGTTAAGGTTGGCACGGCAAAATAGTTAACCGTTGCAAAATCCGCTGCGGTTTCCATCGCCACTAATGCCACACCCACGGCCAAGGAGGGCCTTGCCATTGGCAAAGATAAACGCCAAAAACTCTGCCACGGCGAGCAGCCCATGATCCTTGATGCATGCGCCAAGCTTAAGGATTGCTCCATAAACGCGGTACGCGCTAACAGATAAATATAGGGAAATAACACCAGCGATAACACACACGCTGCACCACCTAAGGTGCGAATATCAGGGAAAAAGTAATCCTGCGGAGAGCTCCAACCAAAGAGCGCGCGCAAACTCCTTTGTACTGGGCCGGCGTAATCAAATAAATCCGTATACACGTAGGCAACAATGTAGGCTGGCATGGCTAAGGGCAATAACAAAGCCCATTGCAAATACCGTCTACCGACAAATTCACAGCGCGCCATTAACCAAGCGCAGGGCAACGCTAGCAAGAGTGAGCCAGTACTCACCCACAGGATCAACCATAAGCTATTAGTGATGTATGTCGGTAATACAGTAGAAAGTAGATGACCAAAAACGGCCTCATCGGGCTGAGCCGCTTGAAGAAGTAACGCAACGAGGGGTAACACCAGTAGCACAGCTATGGCATAACCAGTAAGCGACCAGCTTCTGGCTAATCCTAAAATCATGTGGCTCCTTTAAACAAGTGCGCCAATTAATGGCGCACTTATCGATTTAACTGCCTAACTAGAGGTCAAACTGAACTTCATCTAACAATTTCACTGCTGCTTGGTGATATTCCGCCAGCTTGAAAATCGGCAACTTATCAGATTTAAACTCGCCCCAAGAGGCCACTAAGGTTGAAGGTGCAACATCGGCTTTTACTGGATATTCCATATTCACTTCGGCATAGGCTTTTTGCGCCACATCGCCAGAGAGGAATTCCATCAACTTGATAGCATTGTCTTTATTCGGCGCGTAGCGAGTGAGTACCATACCTGAAACGTTGACATGGGCACCGCGGTCAGCCTGATTAGGGAAATTAATCACCACGGCTTCAGCCCAGCTCTTTTGCTCCGGATCTTGCAGCATATTGCCATAGTAGTAGCTGTTACCAATCGCGATATCACATAAGCCTTCTTTTACCGCTTGAACCTGTCCGCGATCGTTACCTTGAGGCTTGCGGGCTAAGTTAGTTTTCACGCCCTGTAGCCACGTTTTCGTGTCCGCCTCACCGTGATGAGCAATCATCGAAGCCACCAAGGCGATGTTGTAAGGATGCTTACCGCTGCGAGTACAAATCTTACCTTTGTATTTAGGATCGGCGAGATCCTCATAGCGAATCGCTTGTGGGCCTAAGCGATCTTTTGCCGTATAGAGGTTTCGAACACGCATCGTCAAGGCATACCATTGCCCATCCGGATCACGGTATTGCGCTGGAATATTGCTATTGAGCTGCTCACTTTTCACGGGAGAAGTCAGATCTTTTTCGACTAATTCGACCAAACGAGAAAAATCTGAAGTTAACACTAGATCGGCGGGCGATAAGCGACCTTCACGGGCGATACGTTCGGCAATCCCGTCTTTGGCAAACACCACATTCACGCCAATGCCTGTTTCTTCAGTAAAGCGCTTCAAGATGGGCTCAATCAAAAACGCTTGACGATAGGAATAAACCGTTAATTTTTCATCCGCATGTGCAGACTGTGCAACCGATATTAACCCAATTAAAGCGGCACAAGTTACCCATTTCATTCGCGATTTCTCCTCAAAATGATGACGTCAAACGTGAGTCGTTCTTAGACTAAAAATGATAATAGTTATCAGTTTCGCAAGAGTAATTGATCGACTTGAGGAGAGCAATAGTTAGTATAACTTTTTGTTTTTAATGAAATTAAGATATAAAAAGGCGAATTATCTCAAACCAAACTAAACTGAATCTTAATTTTTAAAAATAGTTGGGAGGTATTATGTTTAGCATGCTACTACTCTTCATTACCATTCTTGGACTAGCGATATTTATGACCTACCAAAATAGTCAAAAGCAGCACAAGTCGTTTGCCAAAACCACGAGTTTGGCAAAACGAGCAAAGCACGGAACGACGATATTGAATGCCTTCCACTGCGTGAGTATTGAAAACGAAGCTAATTGCTGCAAACAGGTCGATGCAATTAAAGGAAAACGCTTCCTGTCAAAAGAAGCGCCTGAAATTCCAATGAAAGGCTGCACCCAAAGCCAATGTCAGTGCCACTATAAACACTATGACGATAGGCGCCAAGCTGGTAACGATCGCCGAGTTGACTACGGCATAACTAAAGATCTCTTCGGCGCATTTGGTGAACATAATCGCCGAGATAAGCCTAAAGGCCGGCGCTTAACCGACCATTGACAATATTTATTGTGGGCGAGTATCTACAAACGCAGGTAAATCACGCATTTCGCTAAACCAGATCGCAGTCGCTGGAGCAACTTTACGCCAATCGAGTTCAGGGTGTCTGAAATCCACATAATCCAACAAACAGATTAACGCTAACTGTGGCGCTTGTATGGTTGCTTGAGTAATCACGCTCTGATGCTCCATCTGCATCAACCCACGCAGCAGAGCCTGCTCAAAACGTGATGTCCAAAAAGCTGATCTCACCCCCTCATCTTCACGCATTTGCTCTTGGCGCAACTTCACCGCGCTATCAATTAATCCCTTGATCATCGAGTACTGGCACTGCAATACCCAGTTATAAGGTTGACCGCCAAACATTTCCTGTGAACCTAATTCTGCGTCCAGATAACGCATAATCACTTCGCTATCGAAAATAGGCACGCCATCATTCGTGATCAGGCAAGGAATCTGACCTAACGGATTAACATCAAGCAACTGTGCCGTATTTTCCATTGGATTAACGAGAACTTCTTCAATATCTTTAATCCCTAAATAACGGATTAAGCTACGAACACAGCGAGCATAGGGTGACGCAAGGGAGCAGAGCAACTTCATCAAAAAATCCTTCTAAACGACAACTATAAAGCAACGAATACGTTGGTAACGGATGCTAAACACTCTCATTATTACCAATATTTTTCTACGGTAATTTGCCCAGGAGCACGGCGTAAATTTTTCGAGAGCCCCTTATCAAGCAATGCCGCTTGGGCGCCGCTAATCATCCCAGGATTACCGCAAATCATCACCTGGGAATCCGCCGCACTTAAGGTTAATCCGACTTTTCGCTCGATTTCACCCGAGACTAAGCCATCGGGAATACGACATTGCAATGCGTCATCAAGCTTTTCACGGGTCACAGTTAAACACAGGATAAACTGATTTGGATATTGCATCGAATAAGCCTTTAGTTTATCGAGGTAGGCTAAATCTTTAGCTTCGCGCACACCATAGACAAGCACAATTTTCTCAAAACGCTGCCAAGGTTCGGCGGTATCCAGCATGGATAAGAATGGCCCGATGGCCGTACCTGTGGCTAAAAACCATAAATGCCGACCTTGTAATTCTCCCTTTGGGATCTCATCTAAGGTCATAAAACCCGTTGCCGTTGGAGTGATTTCTATTTCATCACCGATGGTAAGATTCTGTAATTGTGGGGATAACTGGCCATCCTCTACAGCAACAGCCAAAATCTCGGCATAGGGTTTATCGGGAGAATTAACCAGGGAATAAGCTCTAGCGATACGCTTATCATCTTGAAGTTGACTGAGTTTAATAAATTGACCGGGAATAAAGGGAGCTAACTCGGCCGCTATCCGCAGTGAAAATAACTTGTCGTTCCAATCAATACGTTCAATAACGCGTCCCCTAGTCCACATAACTCGCCCTCAAGCAAAACGTTAAATAGGCTCCTAGCATAGACGGTTATTCACACAACAAAAACCCCTTATTGTAAGGGGCTTAAGAGTTAAGATATGCAGGATTAAATTAAGTGTTAGTCGCTTGAGTCTCATTTGATTTTTTATTAAAACTGTCCCTAAAGGCCTGTAATCCTTCTTGAACGAGCCCATAGGTTTTATCCACACCATCGGCAATATCGCCCTGCAACACTTTAAGACCAGATAAAATATCCCTCGCCTCTTTAAAGCCATTATCGATAGCGCCACCAATGATGGTCATAAAGCTGTCGAGCTGTTCGTCAAAACTCATATTCGAATTTTGCTGCTGATGAACACTAAAAAATTGCGTCGCGAAACTCACAATACGATCGGCAGTGGCCTCGGGGGACGTATCGACACCGTTATCATAGGCGGTTTGAATCGCGTTCTCGCCCATAGAAGGAGCTAACTCTTTGTTTATCGCTTCGATTGCTGCGCGATAAAGCAAGGTCATAGATTGATCACCCGACTTTAGGCTTACATCTTCCTGCGCCGATAGAATTGCTTGATTCATTAACTGCTTACTAGTTTGCTGCGCCGTCTGTTTAGAGGTGGCATCCACATTTTTCGTCTTATCACTATTTGCCGCGTTTTCAGCATATTTACTGTGGGTCGAAGAAGTGCTCTGTACCTGTGCAGGGTTATTGATTTCCATGATGCTAGTCCACTCAACTTGGGGAGACTTAATTATCGACCAAAATTTGAGCAACTTTAGCAATTTTATAAATTGCAGTACCATTCATACTTAATGCGATGATACAAATAGAGAATAGGTTTGTTTATTCAATACCATCCTAACCCCACTCTTGCACACGCCCATAAAATAAGGATATAAGGCATGGCAATCGCCCAGTATGTACATGGTTTTTTGCGGCATAATCGAAGAATCGGTTTCAATTCAGGAACGCTAATACAATCATTACTGATAAGTCTGCTATTCTTCGCCAGCATTGGACTTAGTCCGATCAATCAAGCTATTGCCGATAATCGATTAATCATTATCGTAAGACATGCAGAAAAAGCTGATGAGCCCGCAGGCGATCCTCCCCTTTCAGCCAGTGGCAATATACGTGCTCAGGCGCTTATCAGCGCCTTAAAACGTACCCCCATTTCACAGCTGATTGCGACCCAATATCAAAGAACTCAGCAAACCTTATTACCGATTTCAACGGAACGGCATTTACCGATTACTGTGCTCGAGGCAAAAAAACCTCTCGAAACCCATATCCAACATATTGTTGAACAAGTACATGCGGTTAAAGGTAACAGCTTAATTGCAGGGCACTCCAACACCGTGCCACTTATCATCAAGGCTCTCGGTGGACCAGACATTCCCAACATCAGTGAAGATGATTACAGCCAGTTGTTTTTACTTTCCATTAATGATGGACAACCTGCCAGCTTGATCTCCACCCGCTACGGCAATGAATAGAGGATAACAAAATGCACGAATTGAATTGGTTTATGTGGGGACTAGATCTCTTATCTGGGCTGTTTTTAATCATTATCGGTTTTGGCGCTCTAGCCATTGTCTACATGTACTTTGCTGACAAATTGCAAACCAAACAGGCAGTACGCCATAACTATCCTGTGATTGGTCGTTTTAGATATTTATTTGAGAAACAAGGTGAATTTTTCAGACAATACTTTTTTGCCCAGGACAGGGAAGAACTCCCCTTTAACCGCGCAGAACGAAGCTGGGTATATAGAGCGGCTAAAAATGTCGATAGAACGATAGCATTTGGCTCGACCCGGCCCTTGGACACGACTGGTACGATTATGTTTATGAATACCGCCTTTCCGACCCAAGATGAGGACATTACACCCATTCATCCGCTGACTATTGGCGCCGATTGCCGCGAACCTTACACCACAAATACCATTTGCCACATCTCTGCCATGAGCTTTGGCGCTCTGTCCCGCCCCGCTATCACCGCCTTATCCCATGGTGCGGCGCAGGCAGGTTGTTGGTTAAATACAGGTGAAGGCGGTTTAAGCCCTTATCATTTAAAGGGCGGCTGTGATTTAGTCTTTCAAATCGGCACCGCCAAATATGGCGTTCGTAACGAGCACGGCCATTTAGACGATAACAAACTCAAAACAATTGCAGCGCACCCTCAAGTCAAAATGTTTGAAATCAAAATGAGTCAAGGTGCAAAACCCGGTAAAGGTGGCATCCTACCTGGCGTAAAAGTGACAGAGGAAATCGCCCATATTCGCGGTATTCCACAGGGACAAGATTCCATCAGTCCCAACGGTCATATCGAGTTTAAAAATGTTGGCGATATTCTGGATATGATTGCCAGAGTGCGCGAAGTAACGGGTAAACCCACAGGAATAAAAGCCGTACTCGGCGACGTAACATGGCTTGAAGATTTTTGCGATGAAATTGAACGTCGTGGAGAAGCATCTGCTCCAGACTTTTTCACCTTAGATAGCGCCGATGGTGGAACAGGTGCAGCGCCGCAACCTTTAATGGATTGTGTTGGCCTACCGCTAAAAGAAAGTCTACCTATTTTGGTTAATGTATTGATTCAACGCGGACTGCGTAAACGTATCAAAGTGATCGCCTCTGGTAAACTCATCGTCCCTTCACGGGTCGCTTGGGCGCTCGCCTTAGGCGCTGACTTTATCGCCTCAGCCCGTGGGAATATGTTCGCCTTAGGCTGTATTCAAGCATTGCAATGCAACAAGGATACTTGTCCCACTGGAATTACCACACACAATAAAAAACTTCAGCAAGGACTTGATCCAAAAGATAAATCTAACCGAGTTGCCAATTATAACCATAATCTACACCACGACTTGGCGCTAATAGCCCATGCATGTGGGGTAACAGAACCAAGGCAGCTCAAACCTTCCCATGTACGGATTGTACTTGAAAGTGGCTTGTCGGTTTCACTGGATAAATATTATTCCCATATCAATCAATAATTAATAAATTTCCAGTGCATAACATACGACTTTCATCTAAAGTTAATTCAGCAATAACTAATTTGAATGTGTATCACAAAAGGAGTAAAATCCGTGATACACGCATTGAATTAAATCATTTCATATTTATTGTTAAGGAAACACTGTGAAATCTAGCTTTGTAAGCCAAATGTCTGACAGCAAAACTGCCAGCACAAGCTGTAAGAGCTGTAATCGCTTAACAGAGATCGAAGGCGAGCTGTTGTGTTTTCGTGAAGGTCAAGTCATTCGTCTGAAACGAATTGACGACTCGACCAATAAATTCAATCTGCTGTGTGAAGGTTGGAAGGCTGGAAAACCCAAGGGGATATAATTTTATATATCCTATTATTCTGCTTAACAAACACCATGAATATCAGCGTTATATTCATTCGTTCCACGAATAATCCCAGCCAGTCCCATATCTAGATTCAGTTTGGCCAGCGTTAACCGTCTTGTTGTCACTTTCAGACCTGCATTGAGCTCAGCATGAATTCGTTGTAGCGAATCATAATCTACACCGCGCTTTTGAAGCGTTGCCATAATCGCAAACCAGTCTGTGCTGACTTTCTCTTCTCTGCCTTCAATATTGACTCTTAATGCCATATTTTCCATGCCAAGCACCTCTTATGATTATTTGCTTGGATTCGAGTATAGAGAGCCTTAGCTGAATAAAAACTGAATTGTCGCAACGCTATTAGGCTTACAGCAAACGCTTTTGATAATTACACCAAGAGCTGTTGTTGTTCATTTTGTATCCGCCACAACTTAGCGTAAAGGCCGTCCTGGGCTAATAATGCTGTATGATGTCCCTGCTCAACAATTTCACCTTTGCTTAAAACAACAATCTGATCAGCATCAACAATAGTCGATAATCGATGTGCAACCACTAAGCTGGTGTGTCCTTTGGCCACCTCGCGAAGGGCCGTTAAAATAGCCTGTTCGGAGCGACTATCGAGGGATGAAGTCGCCTCATCAAATACTAACACTGGCGATCCTTTTAAGATCGCGCGAGCAATCGCAACTCGTTGTTTCTCGCCACCTGAAAGTTTTAATCCCCGCTCACCCACTTTGGTATCCCAACCCTGTGAAAGTGAAGCAATAAAATCTTCTAAATGAGCGAGTTTAATAGCATCGCGCACTTCGTCATCACTCGCATCAGGGCGACCATAACGAATGTTCTCAACTAAAGAATCATTAAATAACACTGTATCTTGTGGCACTATCGCAATCGCTCTGCGAAGCGCATCTTGTGTTAACTGGCGAATGTCGTGTCCATCAATCAAAATACGTCCTTGCTCTACATCGTAAAAGCGGAACAATAGTTTGATTAATGTGGATTTTCCCGCACCGCTATCCCCAACCACAGCGACCTTTTTACCCGCTGCAACTTTAAAACTAACATTACGCAGTATGGGTCTGTCATCATAGTTAAAACTGACCTGCTCAAAACTAAGCTCGCCAAGGGAAGGGTGAAAATCTAATGCATCGGATTTATCTATAATACTAGGGTGTTTATCCAGCAAACTGAACATCCGCTCGATATTGGCTAAAGCGCCACGGATCTCACGGTAGACAAATCCCAAGAAGTTTAGCGGCATAAAGAGCTGCATCATAAAAGCATTGATCAGCACAAAGTCACCTATGGTCATTTCATTGTTGGTCACTTTATAAGCCGCTAACGCCATCATCGCCGTCATCGCTAAGGCAATAATCAGCGCCTGCCCGCCGTTGAGGGCAAAAAGCGATAAACGATTCTTACGCTTAGCGACTTCCCATTGTTCTAGGGCCTGATCGTATCTATCCGATTCATATTTCTCGTTATTAAAATACTTCACGGTTTCATAATTCAGCAGGCTGTCGATAGCGCGGGTATTAGAGAGGGAGTCGGCCTTGGCGGCATCGCGCACATATTCGGTACGCCACTCGGTAGCAATGACCGAAAACCAAATGTAGGCCATCACGGAGGTAAAAGTGATCGCTGCAAAGGCAAGTCCATAATTAAAAAAGAAAATGCCAATGACCATGGCAATTTCTAACAGCGTCGGCACTATGTTAAACACCATAAAACGCATCAAAAAGCTCACGCCACTGGTGCCACGTTCAATGTCTCGCGATAAACCGCCCGTGCGTCGCTCTAGGTGAAAATCCAAATCGAGGCGATGTAGGTGATCAAACACCGCAAGGCCTAAACGCCGAATAGCCCGCTCTGTTACTCGACCAAATAAGGTATCGCGAATTTCCCCTGTAATGGCAGTTAACAGTCGTACTGCGCCATAGGCCAATACTAAGCCGATAGGCACACTCAAGGCCTGCGCTGTTTTATTAACATCTAAAGTATCGACTATATCTTTGAGAATAAACGGCAAACCGACACTAGCAAGCTTAGCAACAATAAGGCAAGACATAGCCAATGCCACCCGCCCCTTATATTCAAGCAAATAGGGCCAGAGCAATTTAATCACATGCCAATTGAGCTTATCGATGGGACCTTCAAAGTACAGTGTTGGACGCATATATCTAAACCTTTGCCTAAGTCGGTCAATTGTAACAGCATGGCGAATAATAAAGTTAATCAAAGGATAAAGTTTTAATAAAATCAATCAGATTTTTCTGACAGACAAACCACTTATCACTTGGCACAATTACCACTTATACCAGCTGCCAGTACTGAAGTAATGAGACGTCTTTAATTAGATATCCGCATAGAAGTGCCTCGATATAAAAATGTCACACTAACGACTTACCCTAGGAGAAATCACTAAGGGCTTATTAACGATAAGAAATGCCATAGTTGCAAGGTTTTATCCGAATAATGAACGCTAAAATAGGCTGCGATAACATGGATTGGAGTGTTGATTATTTTGTCGGTTTTACCCAAAATGCCCCATGGACTTAAGTTCACTAGCAGCAGGATTTGCAAACCTCTGGCCGCAGCAGCGAGCGAAGCAATATGCTCTGTACTCGTTTTGCGATAACACTAAGATAACTCAAATAAATCAAGATCGAAGGATGCTTTATGTTGGATTCAGCCAAAGTTCAATACCCGCCGTTACCACTGATCCAAACTTGGGTGTGGATGATGATCGAGTCAGGGAATCCAGAAATTCAGGACAAAGGCCGAAATAACCTGATTGCCGCTTTTGGTAGCTTAGCCAAAGCGAACGAATATTTAGCCGAAATGAGCAAAAAATAATAAAAATAAAGGCGCTGGGATAGCGCCTTTGTTTTTGATCTTTATGCGTATTAATCGCGCTGACGACGCTCAGTTACACTCTGATTTAACACCGCTAACAAACGTTCCGTATCTTCCCAGCCAATACAAGCATCGGTGACACTCTGACCATAACATAAGGCTTGACCTTCGATCAGATCTTGGCGTCCCTCGACTAAGTGACTTTCAACCATCACACCGAAAATTGCCTTATTACCCGCCGCTATTTGCTCAGCAACCTCGTTCGCAACCTGCATTTGACGTTGATATTGTTTACTGCTGTTGGCGTGGCTAAAGTCGATCATGATATTGTCGACTAGCTTAGCCTTTTTCAACTGCTCGCTGATTTGCGCCACATGGCCTGCGCTATAATTTGGCTCACGGCCGCCACGCAAAATGATATGACAATCAGGATTACCTTTGGTCGACACAATCGCCGAATGGCCAAATTTAGTTACCGATAAAAAGTGGTGCGGCGCATTCGCGGCGCCAATGGCATCAATCGCCACCTTAATCGTGCCGTCGGTACCATTTTTAAAGCCTACTGGACAAGATAACCCCGAGGCCAACTCACGATGTACTTGTGATTCCGTAGTGCGTGCACCAATAGCGCCCCAACACATCATATCCGCCACATACTGCGGGGTAATCATATCGAGAAACTCACCCGCGGTCGGCATGCCAGAGTCATTCAAATCGACCAAGAGTTTACGCGCGGTACGCAAACCATCGTTCAGTTTAAAGCTGTTATCCATATAAGGATCGTTAATGAGCCCCTTCCAACCCACTGTGGTACGCGGCTTTTCAAAATAAACACGCATCACCACTTCGAGCTGATCTTGATAACGTTCTCTGAGCGCAACCAGTCGCTGGCCATATTCCAATGCAGCTTTAGGATCATGAATAGAGCAAGGGCCAATAACGACTAACAAACGATCATCTTGACGAGCGAGAATGTTATGGATGCTTTGGCGGGCGTTAAACACAGTTGCAGCAGCGTTTTCGGAAGCAGGAAATCGTTCAAGAATCGCAATCGGTGGAAGTAACTCTTTGACTTCATTAATGCGAACGTCATCATTTTGGTAATACATAATTTACTGCTCCAACTCTCGTGTTTAGGCTATTTTTATCGCTGCAATAGGGATCTCGACTGCAATACTGAATTCAATTTATCCAGTCTGCGCCGCTAATGCAACCAAGTTGTCTCCATTTCAACAAATCAGCTATAAGGTCTTGTTTTAACATATTTTTAAAAAATACAAATCCAAATATTTCAATATGATATGCAAACTAAAGCCAAGCAAGTGTTGGGGTTGGAAGCAAGCGGTGATGAAAGCGGAAATAAAAAACCTCCTTTATCAGGTATTAAGCACAAATAAAGAAGGTTGAGTTAGGAATTTAGTGTTGCTGCATGGCCTGTAACTTGGCCTGATAACGATGCTTATCTGTGGCTTCGCGGCTCAATGCCACCGCCTTTTCCATATTCTGTTTAGCACGTTTTTCATCCCCCAGCGCCCAATAGGTGCGTGACAGACCAAAGAAAAACTCATGGCGATAATCGGCCTTATCGACCGCCCTTTGATACCAAGCGAGCGCCTCACGGTATTGATGCTCATCGTAGGCCTGCTCGCCCATATCATAGTAGTAATAAGGGTTACGAATGCGTGCTAATTCAAGCACTTTATGGATCTGTGCCCACTCATCTAAACGCCCCTGTTCACCTAAGATCACCGCTAAGTTATAGAGGGTCGTCATATCGCTAGCATCAAACTTAAGGGCGTAGCGATAAACTTGCTCTGCACGTTGCTCATCGCCCTTATGGCGATAAATCACGGCTAAGGTGTTGAGTGCAGGGATAAAGTGTCCAGATTTTAAACCCGCTTTAATCAGCGCATAGGCGCGGTCTAAATCGCCTTCGACTAAAGATTCGGCGGCCATATTGTTGTAAAACATAGTCGTTAAGGTCTGGCGATTGATTTGCACTTTGTTGTAGCCTCGCAGGGCGCGCTCGGGCATAAAGTCGACCAAAATGGCATGGGTCGACACATAAACCGCATGCACGCTTGAAGCGGGTAGCAAGCGTAGATTGACATGGCCATTGATCAGATAAAACTCGCCCTGTTTATCCCAAACGGGTTCAATCGCAATATCCTGAAACTCAGTGCCAATCTTAAAAATATCCGCTAGCGCCGATGTCATGACCACCAACGACATACAATTCCCCGCACGCTGGGCGTAGGTTTCGCTGGCGGTTTGAGTCAGATTATCTTGATAGTGAAAGTCGCTGTGGCCACCATCTTGGTTAGCATTGATATAACTGGCTAACCATTCGTGCACCGCAAGGGGATTTTTCGTCGAGAAGCTATAGCGATCGTAGGCACGCCGGACATCGGCTACCACAGAGGGCGGAAGACTAAAAATATCCTCGACGCTAGGAATATTATTAACCGGTGTAAACAACGAATCGGCAAACAGGGCATCTATCTCATTATCACTAGGTTTGGGAGCTGTCGAGCTGCAACCCAATAATAGTAAAAGTAATAATGAGTAGAATATACCGCTAGAGATGGTGCGCAGTTGTATCATGATACGTCCCCCAGACCATAAGGCTCTTATTTGAGCTTATTACACTTGGCCAAAAAGACGTCATTAATTGGTTACAAAAAATAACGACCTGTCGCATAGGATTGCGGCAGTTTGAGAG
This sequence comes from Shewanella sp. 8A, assembly GCF_023475945.1. Classification (NCBI taxonomy): domain Bacteria; kingdom Pseudomonadati; phylum Pseudomonadota; class Gammaproteobacteria; order Alteromonadales; family Shewanellaceae; genus Shewanella; species Shewanella sp. 8A. The sequence goes on along the minus strand of NZ_JAMDJP010000015.1, from coordinate 31,602 downwards.
TTAACGCTGCGCCGGAGGGTCAACCTTGATATACACATCCTGCTGCTGATAACGGTAAGGACGATAGTTATCTTGGCCACAGCGAAAGTAACGGTATGGCTGCATCTGCACTATACACCCAAGGGGCAAGGCTTGCAGAATTTGAATTTGCTCCTGTCTTCTCAAAGACTCCTGCCATTCATAATCTTTCAGCACTTGGTCGCGAACAGCAAAAGCATCGAAAGGCTTATCCGAGCGAGTCACCACAACTTGCCCCGCAAAAGTGGGCAAGGCTAAGAGAGCACTCAGAATACCCCCAAACAAACAGGTGCGTCTGAGTTGTCCAGTGGAATCAAAGATTAAGCGCATCATTCGCTCCTTGTGGTATAAGCATGACAGTCGAAGACCCATAAAAAAAGCAGAGCACTTGGCTCTGCTTTACTATCCTCTTATCCCTTAGAGGCATCAAGTGTATCAGCGCGAGTTAGCCCGCACTTTTTACAGTTACAAACTCTGGGTAAGCATCGATACCACAGTCAGATGCATCCATACCGTTATATTCTTCTTCCTCAGAAACACGGATACCCATGGTCATCTTCAGTACAAACCACACCGCAAACGACGCGCTAAATACCCATGCGAAGATAATCGCTGCACCCGTTAATTGCGCCGTGATAGTGGCGTCGGCATTTGATAACGGCACACACATTAAACCGAGGAAACCCGCTACGCCGTGTACAGAGATTGCACCGACTGGGTCATCAATCTTAATTCTGTCCAAACCCACGATAGAGAACACCACTAAGCCACCAGCAACTAGGCCAATCACACCCGCCATCAGCAGTGAAGGCGACAGCGGATCGGCGGTAATTGCCACTAAGCCCGCCAGAATACCGTTGAGGATCATGGTCAAATCTGCTTTACCCCAAATCATTTTGCACACAACGAGGGCAGAAATAGCACCAAAAGCGGCCGCAGTGTTAGTGTTCACAAAGACTTTAGCGACAGAGCTAGCGTTAGCCGCATCTGAAACCATCAACTGTGAGCCACCGTTGAAACCAAACCAGCCCATCCATAGAATAAACATCCCTAAGGTCGCCATTGGCAGGTTAGAGCCTGGGATTGGGTTGACTTGGCCGTTAGGGCCATATTTGCCCTTACGAGCACCGAGCAGTAACACCCCAGCGATAGCCGCCGCAGCACCTGTCATGTGCACAATCCCGCTACCCGCAAAGTCCACAAAACCTAAGCTAGAGATAAAGCCTTTACCCCAAGTCCAGTAGCCTTCAACTGGGTAGATAATGCCTGTCATCACCACGGAGAAGAACAGGAAAGCCCATAACTTCATCCGCTCCGCCACAGCGCCAGAGACAATCGACATCGCCGTTGCTACAAACACTACTTGGAAGAAGAAGTCAGATTCCAAGGCATGGTTAGCATCGCTAGCTTGTGAGCCAATTAGCGTACCGAGTGAAGGCAACCAGCCACCTTCAGCATTGTCGACATACATAATGTTGTAGCCAACCAATAGATACATCACACAGGCAATCGCATATAACACCACGTTTTTAGTTAAAATTTCGGTGGTATTTTTAGAGCGTACCAAGCCAGCTTCTAGCATGGCAAAACCCGCTGCCATCCACATAACTAAGGCGCCAGAAATCAAAAAATAAAAGGTGTCGAGTGCAAAGCGCAGTTCAGAGACTGTCACGCCTAATTTTGTTAGTTCTTCCATCTTCCGCCCCCTATAGCGCTTCAGTGTCGAGTTCACCCGTACGAATACGGATAGCATGTTCTAAGTCGATAACGAAAATCTTGCCGTCACCAATTTTTCCCGTATGAGCCGCAGTGGTAATCGCCTCAATCAGCATGTCGAGATTTTCTGCTTTAGTGGCAATTTCTAGTTTTACTTTTGGCAAAAAATCCACCTGATACTCAGCGCCACGGTACAACTCTGTGTGCCCCTTTTGACGGCCAAAACCTTTAACCTCGGTCACCGTCATCCCCTCAATACCAATTCCGGCGATAGCTTCACGGACATCATCCAATTTAAATGGCTTGATGATAGCGCTGACTAGTTTCATCCTGACCTCCAAAAAAACGCGATTGTTATTAACTTGTAGCCAAGATAATTCAATCATTAGGCCAGAATTTTAATTCATTGATTTAAAATAAATAATAAAGAATACACTTGAATTAGCCGATTAAAAATGCACCAGACTTGTGCAAGCGTTGAGGCAGCGCACTCTTTTAGTGAGCAATTTAAGTGCACGGCATATTCGACTTTTGCCCTATTGGTGAGGCTGCTCAATTAGGGTTTACTAACAGTGTAAAAAACACACAATTCACAAAATAAGCAGAGCAATCGCTAAACGATGCCTTTATTCCACCCGCGCAGAAGGAATACCCGATGTTAAAACCCGAAGAATGTGTACTCGTTATCGTCGATGTGCAGGGAAAGCTCGCTCAGATTATGGACAACTCAGCCAAGCTTCATCAGCAGTTGAGTACACTCATCCAAGGCGCGCAGCTGTTTGAAATTCCTATCCTTTGGCTCGAACAATTACCCGCCAAACTAGGCTCGACCACTGAAGAGTTAAAAACCTTACTCGAAAAAACGGGCTCGCCCATTGCCAAGCAACACTTTAGTGGTTGGTATTGTGATGAATTTGCTAATGCGTTAACTCAAACTCGGCGGAAACAGGTGTTGCTCGCAGGGATAGAAACCCATGTTTGCGTATACCAGACTTGCCGTGATCTGCTCGATCAGCACTACTCAGTGCATGTCGTCGCCGATGCCGTTTCTTCCCGCAGCGTTGACAATAAACAACTGGGCATTCAAATGATGACCGCCAAGGGAGCCACGCTGACCAATGTGGAGTCACTGTTATTTGAACTGCAACACGAGGCCCAAGGCGATCGATTTAAAGCGCTGATTAAGTTGATTAAATAAGACGAGAAGAGAGCTTGTTCAAGCTCTCTTTAGCGGGTCAAAACGCGGCGACACAAACAGCAAATTTGGCACTATTGGCATAACTGCGAAAGCTATAACCGCTGGAGGCGACCGAGATAATGCCGACCTCGAATTCGGTCTCATACACTGTGCTAGACCAAGAAGAGATTGTTGAGCTCCACTGCGCACGTTGGTAGGCTGCGCGACTCTCGCCATCCCCATAGAGGGTATTTAACTCCTGCTCCGTTGGCCTGCGCCAATTGTCTTTACCAGCAAACTCGATTGAGGCCAATTTTTGGCACCAGCGGTCAAACTGACCGTTAACACCAACCTTGGCCTCATTGCCCTTGGCCGCTTCGGTGCCGGGTAAGATAACGCCCTTACCGTCCTGACGAAACTGCGCATATTCTCCTCGGCTTGGGCCAAACACAAATTCCTCCTGTACATTAAATGTCATCGCATAGGAATCGCCACTGTTGTCGGCATCATCTTGTTTTAAGTAACCCAAGGCGTTCATCACCGCGATAGAAGGCGAACTGCTAAACCATTTAGTTTGGCGATCACTTTTATCGTAAAGTGCTTTGATTTTTAAGCAGTTGGTTGATGCCAGAGTGCGGTCGTTATTGTCTAGGCCGCCATCAAAGCTGGTATCGATTGGCGTACCTTCGACATGGCCGCACAGGGGAATTTGCTCTTTTTGGCGACATTCAGTGAGTAAAAACAACAGCACTATGGCAGTGCCGAAAACGGCGATTTTGGCGGGATTAATCATCACAACAAACCTAAATCCGGTATTGATAAAAGACAGCTACAGACAACCTCGATGGCATTCGCATCAGGGAATAGCCTTAAGCGAATGACCAATAAAGCTATAGCGCCTTAATCACAGGCTCCTGTACCAGCAATTGATCGTTTTTGTAGACATAAAGTCTACCCACTGGACTCTCTTCGGCGCTGAGCACTATCACATCGCAGACATAAAGATAGGGACCACTTTTAAACTGGAAGGAATGATTACCGCCAGTACCCTCGCGCACCAATTGACCCTTTTTGAGGACTAAATCAGGTTTCTCGCTCAGGGATTTACCCTTTGCCCAAGCGGCATAACGGTATTGGTTATTATCGATGGCATCGACACGTATGGTAAATCGCGCGGTTTCCCACGCGAGTACTGGGCTAGCAAATTCACGCACACTCTCGTGTAGCATCAATTTTTGCTGCGCGATTAGCTCGTCTCTTAATTTGGCTTCCTCTGGGCTTTGATAATTAATGCCCGAGATTTTGCCATCAAAGTCCAACCAAACACTGCCGTGATCGAGCATAATGCCGCGCCAGCCCATAGTCTCCCAGTTGTTCTCTGTGGTCGAATGGGCGATTTGACTCAGCAACTTGCTATCAAAGACTTGCTGGAATCTCGTCAGCATTTGCTGTGGATTTTGTATATCGGGGAGCGGATATTCCCGCTTGAGAGGATAAGCAATCTGCTTGGCAATCGCCTGACGATCATCCGCCTTGGCCGCATCAATCAAAGCTTGCACCTGCGGCACATATTCCGCTTCTAGTGCGGCCAAAGCCTGTGGCGCAAGGCTTAGACTCCCCAGCAGCAAGCCTGCAAAAAGCCCTAAGCGCGAAAGTCGATGAATAGCTGAATATGTTCGAGAATACAGAGCATGAGGCATGGCTTATTCCTTTAAAGTCAAAAACATCCAAATTAAGACTTGGCAAGGATAGCATAGCTAAGGTGGGATAAACATAAACAATCCCATCCAAGCCTATGTGTTAAAAGCCGAATCACAGCCTCGCTCAGTTCTCATTAAGCCAACAGCAAACTCGACACTATCGCCACTGCGACCGACATAAAGATCACCCCAATCACCCCATCGATGATAGGCGTCAGTCGTTGCAGCTTTTGCTGTACCTTGGCTTTTGAGAGCATCAGCGCCAGAAAGCCAAACCACAGCAGTGACAACACAAATAACAACAGCGCGGCAGCGACTTTAGTCAAAGGCGTCACGCTGGGGGTGATCAGTGCGGAGAATAAGGTTATGAAAAACACTAAGGCTTTAGGATTCAATAAATTGGTATAAAGCCCCCTCATAAAACCCTGTTTAGGTGACAAAGCGTCGACCGCACCCGCCATTGACATATCAGCGCTGTTTTCCGATGTCGTTGTGAATCCAGAAGAATCGGCGCCCTCACCGTTCAATACGGTTTTGGGTTTACTGAAAAAGGTCACCGCGGCCTTTAGTGCGCCAAATCCCATCCACGCCAAATACAAAGCGCCCAGCAATTGCACTAAGAGATACAAGCTATGGGAGCTTTTAATCACTAAACTAACGCCAGTTAAACTCAAAATGGTATGGGCTAAAATCGCCGCCGATATTCCGACCGCCGTGGCGATTGCGGTGTTTCGTGGCTGTGAGGTGGCAATCTTCACCATAATGGCAAAATCCGGCCCAGGGCTGACTAAGGCTACGCAGTGAATAACGGCTAAGGTGACTAACAGGGATACATCCATCAATACGGCTCCGCAAAACAAGAAAAACAGAAAGTCCAGTATGACTAAATCGCCAGAGCTTGCATTGTAATAAATTGCACGCCGCTAATTTACCGAGACAAATTAAAGCATGCGCCGCTGGAATTGGGCGGGAGAGAGTAAAAAAGCCTGCTTAAACGCCTTATTTAGATGACTCTGATCGAAAAAGCCTAACTGCTGTGCCACATCTACCACCAGTGCGCCATCGGTTAAGGACTTTTTCGCTAACTCTAATCGCACCCGCTTAACGTAGGCATGGGGCGTCATACCCGTTGCCTGTTTAAACTGCCTTAAAAATTGAAACTTACTCAGGTTGACCTCATTGGCTAGACCTTCAAGCTGAGTGTTTTGCCACGGTTCATCGTGGATTTTCTGTTTGATTCGATTTAACTGCTGCCATGATAGCCCCCTATCCTGCTCAAGTTTAAGCACTCCTGCCGGATGGCGCGTTAATAACAGCTGCATAAAATTCAGCAGATGGGACTCGGCCGCAAGCTCAGAACATTGACCTTGGATAAGCAAATCATGCAACTGGATAAAGTACTGATATAACGCGGGATCATCCACCATCGGCGCATTAAAGAAATGTGCCTTCAGCCCTAACTCTAGGCTGATACCATTCATATATTCCACGGGGATCGACATCACCTTAACCCGATAACCTTCGGCGTCGCGGCTTTGTCCATCATGGGTATCATCGGGATTGAGGGTCGATAGCCCATGTTGTCCTAGCTGATAATGACAGCCCTTATTGATAAATTGCTGTGCCCCTTGAGTCACCACACCTAAGTGATAATCCAGATGCACGTGTTTATCAAAACTGAAATGGGTAAATTCCGCCTGACTCAGTTCAATGCCCGAGAGACTGGGATGGCGCCAGTAATTGATATTTTCAACAGGAGTCACACGGCTCATAGGACAAGCTTAATCTCACAGGGCAAACACAACTTTAGATACTACTCATTTTAGCCGCCGAGCTCTTGGTCGGAATAGTAAATTATTGCAGCGCCCGCCCAAAAAATGCCAAATGGCGGATGAGTGCGAATGACTGCCATGGCCGTCTTACGCCTCAATGGCATGGCCTTCGCTATTATAGAAGCCACTGTGACCGTGTTCGATAACGCTTTAAACCACAAAGCAAAGTAATTGTGTTAGTTCAATAAAGTAGTTGTTTTAGGTCAATGTTAGTTATATCAGCGGGCAATACCAGTGAGATCACATGGTATAAGGGTTCACGATCGTGCTTGATGTTTAACGCCCGAAAGTCACCCTTGCGCTAAGTGACAGAGCACTTTCAACGGAGAAATAATGCAAATACTCGCCATTGGGAGCCTATTGTTCAAAGGTGGTGTTATCCCTTTAAATAACTCTGAGTAGTGTCATCTGCCAGCGTTGCTCCTTATTAGCATTGTTCACTTGGTATTGGGCTGTTAAGTGGCTTGCCTTAAACGTTGCACATTGGGCATTCACCTCGTTGGTAGAAGAAGCGGTAACGGGAGTGGCTAATGCCATGATTAAACTTCAGGAGATAACGGCAGCGATCCGTTTAATATTCATCACCAATTTTAGTATTGAGTGTTTGAGGGTATTCCCTTAAAAGCGCCTACAACCTCAATGTCTAACATGACTAACTATCTTGATTTTAAAAATATTTTATTTGAGCTAGATGTCGAAATGATGATGTTAAACAGAATAGAAACGCTAAGTTTATCCTAGGTGCGGAACAAACTTAGCGTATCGGTTGGCGCTAGCAATGGTCACTCGGTCACTCAAGTTAGAAACGATAACTGACACTCACCCGCACCATGCGCGGCTCAACAGGATGATAATGCAAGTCTTCCACGCCTTCAGCTGGCTCACCCGCTAGACGAGACTCGTAGAAATAATCGATATCGTGGTCTTTGCTATCAAATATATTCAATAGCTCAAGCTTAGTATCGAAGCCAGATAACTGATAACCCAGGGCAAGGTTAACTAAGGTGGTGTCATCAGCTTTATGCTCATCAAAACTATCGAGAATTCGCTCACCTAAATATCTCAGCCTGACACTGGTATACCAACCATCGCCATCGGGACGGTAGGTAATGCCCGCACTGCCAACAAAGGGCACGGCACCATCGACATATTTGCCTTCATCGAGTTCATTTTCGGTAAAACGGGCACGGGTCCAGGCCAGTTCCATATCTAAGCTCACATCATCGTTAAGCCAATAATAGGCCGTGATTTCAGCGCCGTAACGCTCAGAGGCGCGGCTTGGTTCGGTATTGCCCGCATCGCCAACGAAGAGTAGTTCAGAGTCGAGTTCCAAATACCAAAGCGCCGCCGAGAAGTTAATAAAGTCGCGATCATAGTATTTGACCCCAAACTCGCCACCATTGGAGCGCACTAACAAATCGACCTTTTCAACCGGATCGCCCGTGACTGGGTCGACCTTAATGGTTGCTCCGCGGGCATCGTTAGAATGCAATCCCTGCCCCGCATTCATATAGAGTTCCAGATTATCGTTTACTAGGTAGGAAGCGCCCGCCTTTAAGCTCAACATACCATCGGAAGCATCGCCGCTGTTGAGGGGATTATCACTATCGACCTGCACATCGAAATAGTCGTATCTCAAGCCTAAATTCAAACGCCATTGGTCAGCAGGCAACCACTCCAGCTTGCCAAACAATCCCGTGGAGAATTCCTGCACTTCATCGAGCCTCACAGTGCTGAGGCGTTCCCGTGCTTTGGTGTTATATAAACCCACGGCACCAATATCGTCGTAGCGCACATCGGCACCTAGACTGTAATTGATTTGTGTCCCCGCCAGACTCATTTGCCAGTCGCGTTTAATATCGCCGCCCCAAATGGTGCGCTCATCGACCTGCTCAAATTCATCGCCATTGATGGGATCGTTTAAGAAGTAGGTAAAGTTTGAAAACAGATCCATGGTCGAGCGAATGGCATAGGCATTGGCCTGCCAGTTGCCAGCGTCATAATTCGCCGAAATGCTGTAACGACTGGCCTCACCGCCCACATCGGTGTCGAGTGAACCGTAAAAATCAATCAGCCCAGACTCCACCGCCCGCGCCGGAATTTGATCCGCCGAATTCCAGCTATTGTCGTAGGCCATCATAGTGAGGCTAAAGTCCCCGCCATTAAGCTTGGTAAGATAGCGACCAACCACATTGACCTTGCTGACATCTTCCTTAATATCACTCCAAGGACCATCGTAAGCCTGTAATTCTGTGCCTAAAATAAATCGGCCGACCTCGGTCTTCATATCCTGAGTGGCCACCAGCCGTTGATAACCGTATTCCCCTAAGGTCACCCCAACTTGGCGATAAGCGAGTTCATCGGCGAGCAGAATTTGCGCCGCACCCGCGCCAGAAAAGTCTGCCACTTCAGGATAATAAGCTCCTTTGGCATAACGTATTTCCCCTAACAGCTCGGGGATTAAAAAGTTAAGATCCGTATACCCTTGCCCATGCCCGTGAGTCCGCATATTGACCGGCATACCTTCGACGCGAGTATTAAAATCTGTGCCATGGTCTAAGTTAAAGCCACGCAGAAAATACTGATTCGCCTTACCCGAACCACTGTGCTGAGTGACTATCATCCCGGGGACAAACTCAAGGATCTCCCCCGTGCGCAGCAGCGGGCGACTCTCGATCTCCGCCGCCCCCACAATCCCTTCTGACGCCGAAGTACTATGGCCTAAGGTGTTAATTTGCCTGCCACGCACTTCTAAACGCTCGATTTTATCCAGATCATCAGCAAGTGCTGTGGCCGATAAGCCGCTAAGTGGCAATAAACATAGGCCAGTTAAATAGACTTTAGCTGGCCGTGTTTTTAAAACGTGTTGTTTTAGTTTCATTGAGTGTTTCCCGAGTCAACGAGTTGATGACGCGGATTTAACACTGTCTTCACAGCACAAAAGCGGATCTAGCTCAAACTCCAGTGAGAGAAAAATCGCCAACGACATTTATCTGTCAAATTTATGTGCTGAGTCGCACATTTTTACTGACAAAAGGACAATTTGTCCGTCACCAGATCACACTTTATTGCCGATATTGAGGTTTTTCACCGTTCGAAGAACAAGGCAGAATAAAGCTAAGCCAGTGAATTAGGATGGCTATACTCTATATAACCTGAGCTCACTATGCGTACGACAGCGCGCCTTGATATGCGCAAAAATCTGCGCATTCAGTCAGAAAAATTTTTCTTTTAAAAATAATCATTTATAGCATTGATTTAGTTTGTTGAGTTTAGATTTTTCGACACTCGTTACCCCGAGTTCAGGTTATATAGTCAATATTAAAGGGAGTGAGTATGCCGTTTAGGAACCTTGCGGGTATATCCAATATATTAATTGGAATCGTCTTTTGCTTAAGCGCCCAAGCGAGTGAAACCACACCTTCGCCAACAGCGGCGACTGTAACGGATAAGCCCATATTTACTATGGCGTTTTATGAGGATCCTGAGCATAGCTTTTACTTTAAATGGGCCGAACTCATTTACAGCCATGCCTTAGACCAACTGGGTTATCAATTTAGTTATGAACTCGTACCCGCAATTCGAGCCAGCAAAATGCTGGAGTCAGGTAAAGTCGATGGCGAACCCGGTAGAGTGTTCACCTATGGCGATAAAGTACAACATGTGATTAGGGTTGAAGAACCCATTATCGAAACACATTTAATCGCCTTTAGTAATAATCCGAATATCAAGCTTGCTGATTGGCAATCACTAACCACAGCAGACTATAAGGTTGAATATTACCGAGGCATATTGCGAGTAGAACAAATCCTTACAGCGCTTATCCCAGAAACGCGGCTTAGTGAATCATCTTCACCCATTAACTCATTTCGAAAATTACTTCACGGCCGGATAGATATCTACATCGATTCAGAAATAAGTTCACAACTCCTTCAGCAAACTCCTGAGTTTAAAGACGGCCTAATAAAACCGATAGCGACATTAGAGGCAATCACAAGCTATGGGTATTTAAACGAACGCCATAGCCAACTGGCCATAAACCTCGCTGCACAACTCAAAAAAATGAAGCAGCAAGGCTTATTTGAACTTTACAAGCAACAAGCGCAAGCAAGTATTAGCAGTAAGCAAAACAAATAATCCCTCACCACGAATCACGCCACCATTTAAGCCTCTAGCTTGCGATTAACTTGCGCCACCTCAACAGATCACGGATACATTCATAACTGGGGAATAATGCGGTAATCAACAGGACATGGCTTAACCATTTATCTAACTGTTCCACTGTAAAAAGACCATTTAAGTCAGATCCTTGAACCTGTAACAATGGCGAGTTAAACGCCAGAAAAACAAGCAATAACGCATAGGCTAGATTCATCCCCATATTCGTTAGCAATAATGTTGCCGTCCACACCTGACGGCGCAGTTGCCAAAGACTATTGAAAATAGACAGCAAGATAATGGGGCTAAACCATTGCAGCAATTGCTGTGCATTAACACTGAAGATAACTGAACGTGCCGCCAGTTGCTCGGCGCTCATCCAGACACTATTCCAAATTACTAAGAGTAAAAAAAGATAAGTCGCTAGATCGAAAAACACATCACTAAAGCGGATTTGCTGCCAAGAAGGCACCACTTTGGGCAGTTGTTGCGGTTGCCAGTCTTTATTACAGCCAGCAGAAATTGATTTTCCCTGAATTGAAAAACTCCAAAATGACAACACAATTACGGTAAATGCAAAGCAAGCATCACCGATAAAGCCATGGACAATATGCAGCAGAAATCCTAATAAACTCCCTTCACTCGCACCAAGCCATTGGGTCGCACCGCCAATCACCTGCAATACAAATAAGACGCCCAGCACCATATACAAGGTGTACTTAAACAAAGAGATATCTTCATTAGCCACTATGGGGCTTGGTGGCACAAATTGCCAAGCGACCTGTGCCGGATGTCCCATTTGCTTTAACACTGCGGCGATTTGTGATTCCGACAGCTCACCTTGTTCAGCAAGGGCATCCAATTGATCACAGATATTGGCTTTTAGTTCACGACTAATTTCCTGACGTTTATCTTCGGGCAATTCCCGTTGCACAGCGGCAATATAACGGTCAACTAATTCCATATCAGTTTTCCTCTGTATTCTCATCGGTAACCTGCCCTAGCAAAAATGCTAAAGCCCCATTAAGTTGCTGCCATTCCTCGGTCAGTTGGCTAAGTAACTCAGCCCCCGATGATGACAATTGATAGTAACGGCGTTCGCGTCCTTCAGCCTGTCGCCACTCACTTTCTAACAATCCCTGCTCGGCTAAACGGCGCACTAAGGGATACAGCGTTCCCTCGTCGATATCGATACCGCCGTCCTGCAACTGTTTGCGAAGCGAATAACCATAATGGGGTTGTTTTAACAATCCCAATACCGCCAACACTAATACGCCACGGCGTAACTCGAGTCGCATTTTGACTAGCTGTGAACTTGTCATGATCAATTCCTATTGATTAACACTGTGCCGTACATACTATGTGGCACACAGCAAATACTATGCGACACACAGTAATATGGCAAGTTTTTAGCGCAAAATTTAGTCAAAACGGTTTGGTGAGTTGTTTTTCAAATCAAATAAACCACAAGGTACTGAGGCCATCGCCCGCACAAAGCAAAGTGCATCAATCGCGATGCAACCCAGATACAAATTGCCAAAAGGCTGTAACTTGAGTAACTTAGCTGGCAGCCTTTTATGCAAGTAAATCCAATTAGGCGCAGAATCAACTCATAAGGAAACTATCAATGCTCATGGAGAGAGGCGTTTTAGTACGCTGGAACGATGAAAAGGGATTTGGTTTTATTCAGCCCGATAAAAGTGGTGATCGCGATGTGTTTATCCATATCTCAGTGCTTAAGAAGATGGCGCGAAAACCGAAAGTCGGCGATAGCATTTTATACCAAACAGAAATCCAGAATGACGGCAAAATTAAAGCTGTAATCGCTTCAATAGAGGGCGTTGCGGTACTGGCAGCAACCCCCACATCAACAGCCGCAAGCCGAACGCCGCAGGTCAATCGAGGCAACAAAAGCGCCAATACCAAGAAACCCCAGACATCACTCAACCGTTTGATTTCAATATTATTACTTGTTGCCATAGCGGGATTTGGCTATAAGGCATTTCAGCAAAGGCAAGAGACTATTATTGAGGAAAAACCAGCCGCTTATTCCGAAGTACAATCTCCAAGAACAGTCGAACCTCAATTTCACTGTGAAGCAGGTAAAACGCATTGCAGCCATATGCGCTCCTGTGCTGAAGCGACCTTTTACATTCAAAATTGTCCCAACACGCAAATGGATGGTGACGACGATGGTATTCCCTGTGAAAGCCAATGGTGCAGCTCATCCATGTTGTAACGAGGTAAAACAAAAATGATAAATAAGCTTTCGCATTGGATCGATAAGCTCAGCGGAGCACAAATAGCAGGACTAATAGTATTCGGCATTATCATACTGACGGTGGGTCTATTTTTCGTAGGCTCATTTATCGGCAGCAGTGCCGTAAAATGGGGATTAATTCCGTGATACTCTGCCTGTAAAACCCCAAATTCGATAGGATTGTCCATGCCGACTGCCGTTATCCACACCCTTGAAACACCTGAGCAACTGGATGCCATACTAAAGCAAAATCCAGCGGTATTACTGCTATTTGGTGCGCCAAGTTGTGGGGTATGTCAGGTACTAAAACCGCAAATCGCCGCTATGCTAGCGGAGGATTTTCCCCAAATGCAGTTAGTCTATATCGACTGTGAGGCTCACCTAGAGCTTGCCGCGAGATACAATGTCTTTAGTCTGCCCGTGGTAGAAACAATATTTTATGGCAAAAGCTTTGCGCGCTTTTCGAAGGTGTTTTCCCTCGGCGATCTCAAAGGAGCGATTGCCCGCCCCTATAAATTACTGAATGCAGAATAACTGTCACCAAATAATAAAGAATCATACTTAAAAGGCAGCTAACACATCGGTGTACAGCCTTTTCTAAAATATTTATGCCCCCAAAACATGGACAAAACATAGGACAAAACATTAGGACAAAACATGGACACCCAACCTTAATAGCGAGGTAGCTAACCTCCGACTATGCTTTGGTTAAGCATTGAACAAGGAGGTTTGTATGCCGCGCCCTCGCAGAACTCAGATAAGTCTTGAAGACACGCCCTATTACCATTGCTGTAGCCGCGTGGTGCGGCGGGCATTTTTATGTGGTGATGACAGTTACTCGGGTAAAAATTATGACCATCGTCGAGGTTGGGTAGAATCGCTAATGTTTGAACTTGAAGCTGTTTTTGCTATTGATATCGCAGCCTTTGCCGTGATGTCTAATCATCTGCATCTGGTGTTGCGAGTCGATATCGAGACGGCAAATCGTTGGACTGACCGCGAAGTGCTTGAGCAGTGGCATAAGTTGTTTAAAGGCGATGAGTTAACGCAAAAATTCGCTAAAGGTGAGTTAGTCGAAGCCCATCAGGTCAACCGATTAAAGCACTCAATCGCCCTTTATCGTAGTCGTTTGTGTGATATCTCATGGTTTATGCGCTGCCTTAACGAACCAATAGCAAGGCAAGCAAATCAAGAGGATAACTGTACAGGTCGTTTCTGGGAGGGGCGATTTAAATCGCAAGCCCTACTCGATGAAGCTGCGGTATTAGCCTGTATGACCTATGTTGATTTGAATCCGATTCGAGCGCAACTTGCTGATACACTAGAACAATCCGCCCATACCAGTATCCAACTACGTATTCGGGCCGCATTAAAAGGTGAGCAGCCGAGTAATCTATTACCGTTTATTGGTAACGAGTGTGACAACCAACCCAATGGCATTGCGTTTTCCTTAACCGATTACCTTCAATTGGTGGAAGATACAGGCCGAATCATTCGCAATGATAAACGTGGAAGCATCAGTGAAAATAGTGGTAAGTTACTGACCAGATTAAATATCCCCCATGACAATTGGCTCAAATTGACTACCGAGTTTGGTAAGCTATTTCATGGTCCAGTAGGCACATTACAAGAACTGACTCATTACTGCGAACACTTAGAAAAGCGACGACGGCACTTTGTCGCAAGCTGCCAGCACTTTTACAGTGACTGACAACTGCTTATATCCCTTCGACAACAATCATTGCCTAAAACTTCCCAAGCACTATGGGATGACTTACCTCGTCTGAAATACACTATTTTTTAAGGAATTAGCTCAATTTATTACCTCAGATGCTATCCCTGTGACTTTTGATGGTTCTTTTTTGAACAATATTAACTTTTACAAGTTGTAGGTAAACGGAAAGTGCATTATGTTGTTGATTTAAAATGGGTGGCTCGATTTATTTTCTGACACGAACTATGACACATGATATGGATTATCGGTTAACAGATATTGATACGAGTGGTAAACAAGACCTCCATTTTGAATATGATGTTGCTAATAACATTGACAGTATCACCAATGGTCAAAATACCAGCTATAGCCAAACACTAGGATATGATGATGCATATCGTCTCGAAAGCGTAACGAGCTCGGCTGACAATCAATTTATGACCTACGATGACGTTGGCAATCGTAAGACTCACAGCGTTAATAACCTCAATCATAGCTATCAATACTCATCTATCAGTAATCGACTAAATCAGTATCTGCCGAATGGTGTGGCTAAGAGTATTGGCCATGATGCAAACGGGAACATTATATCTGACAGTAGCCGTGGTAATACTTATACCTATGATGCATTCGAACAACTTATTAAGCTCACTAAAAATGGGGTAGATACTCGCTACGGATATAATGCAATTGGTCAGCGAGCTTATAAGGCCAACGGCAGCAGCACCGAACGTTATGTCTATTCTACAGCAGGATTATTGCTTGCCGAACCAAACAGTGCCCAAGAGTATATTTATTATGGCGGTCAGCCTGTAGGCTATGTCAAAAGCAATCAGCTGTATTATGTCCACAATGATCAATTAGGTAGGCCAGAGTTACTGACCAATACCAGTCAAGCTGTTGTCTGGAAAGCTAACCTGAAAGCCTTTGACCGGACAGTACTAACCAGTAGTATTAGTGAGTTCAACATAGGCTTCCCTGGACAATATTTCGATATGGAATCCAGTTTATACTACAACATGTTTAGGTATTACGATCCTCAACTGGGTAGGTATATTCAAAGCGACCCGATTGGTTTGGCGGGGGGCTCTAATACTTATACTTATGCAGAAAATAACTCTATTGCATTAACTGACCCTACAGGGCTATTTGTTCCAGGGTTTCATAATCGATGGACAAATGAAGCAATGGGAATGTTGGGATGCAGTTGTGGAAGTTTAGGAAGTGATGTTGCAGGAGTTGATTTCAGGCCGGGCAGTCAAATGCCTGAAAATTCTTATACACACCACATGAGAGACGGTAAAGTTGATCAACCTATTCAAGACACAACAGAACTGTATAACGAATTAATAAGCAAGGGGCTAACCAGTTGTAATAAAGATGACTTGGCGGCAGGAATACATGCATTGCAAGATAGTTTTTCCCCTGCTCATAGAGATATGCAACCTTGGAATGGAATGAATTACTTGAACCCAGCAGTTTGGGCTCATGGAGTTCAAGATTCCGTTGCTTCAATTACAACTTCCAATGCTGTACGGGCTGCTACGGCGTCTTACATAAAGTCTTCTGCTTGGTTTAAATTAGGAGGATGTGGATGCTAAAAATATACATTTATATGCTTATTTTTGCTTTTATCTCTGGCTGTTCATCAGCCACAATAACTAGTACACAACATGAATGTGCAGGATATCTTAATAATGAATTGATAAATTTTAATGTAATAGATTATTATGATAATAATAGTTTCAATGAAAATTATAAGTGGGATTACTCAGGGATTAGTCTTGCATCTGTGAAAGAAAAGTATTCTCCATTAAGTAAAATGCTCAGTAATGGTAGGCTTTCTGTATCTTTTAAGGTGCAGAGTGACTCTAAAAATTGGGCAATTACTACTTTGGAAATCATAAATTATGGAAAAGTTTTAAATAAAACATTTCATGGCATGATTTTGGGCTTAAATGAAATAAATGATGAAATGTTTTGGTTGTTGAAGGAGTGAAATCTAAGTCATTTAGATTTGATCATTTTATTGGAGAGGTAGTGGTTCCATCCCATACACCACCGTTGACGAATACAAAGCTCTCATTGGTTAATGTAAATGGAGAAATTATTTGCTCCTCTACAGTTGCAAATGATTTAATTTATCCCAAAGTAGAGACAAATATCTATCATTATTAAAATAACAAAATATCGGGGATATCGGATATCGGGGACAGCCATATCTTTTTGTGTTATTCAGCACCTTCAACTAGGCTTTAAATTATCCTGATTTTGTCTGTGTGGAGTTTGCTATGACTTCGGCCAGAAGACAGCTAATTGATGCTAATGCAACGCCCTTCTATCATGTGATAAATCGCTGTGTCAGAAGGGCTTTTTTGTGTGGTGAGGATAAGCTCTCTGGACGTAGTTACGAGCATCGACGTAGCTGGATTGTTGATAAAATCAAAGCCTTGTCTACGATATTTTGTATCGATATTTGCGCCTACGCGGTGATGAGTAACCATTACCACTTAGTGCTTAAAATAGATGTCGATAAGGCCAAATCGTTAACGCAAAAAGACATTATCAGCCGTTGGTGCCAAATCACTAAAGGCCATGCAATTGCTACTAAGTATATGAATGGTGATGCTTTAATCGAAGGTGAACGCATGTTACTCGATGGCTTAATTACTGAGTGGCATGAACGATTAAGCAGTATTTCTTGGTTTATGCGTTGTTTAAATGAAGAAATTGCCCGTAAAGCCAATCGAGAAGATGAGTGTAAAGGCGCCTTTTGGGAAGGTCGTTTTAAATCGCAAGCACTGTTAGATGAGCAAGCACTACTGGCCTGTATGATGTATGTGGATTTAAATCCAATCAGAGCAGGCATTGCCGATTCTTTGCAATCCTCTGATTTTACATCGATTCAGGAGCGAATTAACTCGCTAGATTCACCCAAGCGCCCATTAGCTATCTCAACGCCACAAACTGACTCCGCAACCAATCAAGCTCATATTCTTCACAAGTATCTCGTCCAATTCGATGGCGCAGCTCACCAGAATCAGCAAGTGGGCATTCCATTTCATTTTGCCGATTATCTCGAACTGATTGATTGGACAGGCCGCGCCATTCGCCTTGATAAGAAAGGCTATATCGATAACCAGAGACCTAAGCTGCTCCATGAATTAGGTATTGCGCCCGATGCGTGGCTCACATCAGCCAAAGAGTTTCGTCGTCAATACAGTGGCATAAGTGGTCGATGGGATAGCATGTGTGCATTTAAAAAGCAGCATAACAGCGGAAAATGGTGTAAAGGTAAAGCCTCAAGCCAAGCGTTACATCCTTAAGTTGCTCACGACTCAGCGTTTAGGATTATTTTTTTATCCGAAATGGAGGTAATTTCGCGCAAAACATAGCACGCTTTTTGTCCCTTTGCTTTTTACGTACATATCGCAAATGGGTAGTTAAAATTGGCATTGGGTCTACAGTGACCGTTGGCGACATGGCAGCTCATTCACATCCATGTGATCGCTGCATTAGTACATCCTGTACCGCAGATGTCGCCGTCGAGCCTATAGGGATACTTCATGTTAAATAAAGAGGCGGCGAGTCACTGGGGAAACAATGACAATAAACTCCATAAATAGATAAAAGATTAATCGCTTTTGTCCCGAAGTGAGCTACAACGGGTATGATACTTTAAAACTTGGTTGTAGCTCGATTCGGACTGAGTAGTAGCAATTAGTATGAATCTTTATTTTGGGTCATGTTTAATCTAAACGGTACTCGCAGGGGTAATTGATTGTTTAGTATCAAACTTTATTCCGCTCCTACAATAATGCCATGACTATTTTGATAATCTAAAACCACTGTATGCGATGGGTTTAGCTAAGGTTAAGCTTGGCTGCGCTTGAGTCAGGCTCAACAAGGTTTGAGTTGTCTTTGCCTTACCGCCGCAGCCACAACTTCTTTTAGCACCACAGCATCCGCCCTTGGCTAAATGTTTTAGGGATGCACGCCCCTGTGATGCTTGGGTTAAACGCAAATTCACCTCTTTACTCTGGGCGAGCAGCGTGGCAATCGATAATTGATTATCCCCTCGGCTCACACTGATCCCTGCATCGAGCAGCTTACCAAGCATACGCTCACCAATATGTTGCACCACCACAATGCTGGTGTGCTGGGCACGAATGACATCTAACAAGGCTTTTTTATCTTGGCAATTGCCGCCAAGGGCGGGGTTCGGGATAGAAAGTAAAAGCTGATGATTTTCATCATAAAAATGGACTTGCTGCGCCTTAGTAAAATGGCTGGCAAGCCGTCCACGGCTAATCGGTAGGGCGATAATCATACTGGGTCCTTATCATTTGGAGTCGGTAATTTCAGCACCAGCCCTTGAGTAATGGCGGTCGCCACTTTTTGGCGAGCACTGGCGAGCAGATAACCAAAGGTTTGCCGCGAGATCCCCATTTGCGCTGCGGCCTCAAGCTGGCTTAAGCGCTGCACATCACCAAGCTCCAAGGCTTCAAACTCGTCGGCAGCTAAAAGGATTTGGGATAAGTTAGCCGCTGGTATGCCATTAGGTTTAAACAGACTACAGGGCACACAACTCGATAATTGACGGCACTTTTTGGGTCTGGGCATTTGTAATTGCACCTCAGGGGCAAATGTTAGAAAGCAATCGAGTATTGACGCTCCCTTTGAATAGTTTTTGGCGTACGCCAAAAACTATTATGGTCATTTACCACTTTTAAACCGAGGTTGTTATCACAGTTTTACTCACCATGATGATAAGGTTCGGCTCGATAGCTAATTCGAGTTACACATCGGCACCCTCACTAATCTCAACCGAATAACCTTCTTCCTGCTTGATAAAATCGACAAAGTTTTTAATGGCTGGCAAGGCATCTTCCCTATGATGGGAGACATACAGCAATTGGCTAAGATGGTGTTCGGCAATCATATTCAGCGCCCGCATCACCAAAATGCGATTGATAAAGTCGAGCCCTTGGTATGGTTCATCCAAAATCAACAATAACGGCTGTTTAATCAAGGCTCTGCCTATAAGCAATAGCCGCTGCTGGCCGTAATCCAGTTGCTTAAAGCCCGTGCTGGCAAACTCACTCATATGCAGTATCGCTAACCATTCCTTCGCCAAATCGACCTGAGCTTTAGTGGGTTTATGGTACAGGCCGATAGAATCGTAAAAACCCGATAGCAAGACATCGAGCGCCGAACAACTCACTCGGTATTGCAAATGCAAGGCCGATGACACTATTCCAATCCGTTGTTTTATTTGCCAAATACTCTCACCACTGCCTCGTGGACGCCCAAAGAGGGTGATATCGTTACTGTAGCATTGGGGATGATCGCCCAAAATCAGCCCGAGTAAGGTACTCTTACCGCAACCATTTGGCCCCCGCACTTGCCAATGTTGGCCCGCATTAATCCGCCAATTCACATCTTTAAAAATCAAGCCGCTAACATATTCCACCTTGCCATTTTTAATCTCAACTAAGGGATCAAAGGCTTCGGCATTGTGGCGTTGGCGTTCCATTAACGCCAACAACTCGGCACTGCGGCTAGCCGAAAGCGCATTTAAGTGTGCCATCACGGGATGACTATGCCATTGCTCAATCGACATGGGTGCACTGAGTTGATGCACATGCTGACCTGATTTGAGCATATCGCTATTAAACAGTGCCACATGGCTAATACAGGGTGGTAACTCTTCTTGGCGGGAGGTGATGATAAGCAACTGAGTATATTCGGCAATTTCAACTAACAGCCGTGATAGGCTGAGTTGATGCTCGCTATCCAACCCAGCGTAGGGGTCATCTAAAATCAATAATTCAGGTTCAGTTGCCAGTGCCCTCGCTAACATCACCCGCCGGGTTTCACCAGTCGATAACTGTCTAAATCCTCTTTGCGCTAAGTGTTCGAGTTCCACTTTTTGTAAAAAGGCGCTCAAACGCTCAGTATGCAAACAAGACTCCAGCACTAAGGATTCAACCGTTGAACCATAGTCGAGTTCATCCTTTGCTAGCTCACGTTCAAGTAATGCCTGCTGTAAACCGAGAGATACCCAACCAATTCGCGACGGTAATCCAGATATCTCGCCTTCATCAGGCTGTATATCACCCGCTAATATTCGCCCAAGGAGTGAGCCGCTATAGCTGTCGGTCGCAAAAATGGCCCAATGTTGCATTGACATTAACTGCCAATCTTCAACGACTAGCAGCTCATTGCCACGACCGTAGCGCAACCCTTTTACAACAAGCGTTTTATCCCCGTACGTTGCACTATTCCCCATCCCACTTCCTTAGGTATTCAACCCGATTAACATTGACTCGACTGAATATGCGTAAAATCTATCATGGCATTGATACTACTGAGTAAATAAGCAGAATGGAATGCCAGCCAGCAATCGCTCAAACACTGATTACCCACAAAAATAAAAAAGCCCACCCGACGAAAACGCGCGGATGGGCTTGAGGTTAACCGCTCACTTTAGATGTCGAAGCGATCGGCGTTCATGACTTTATTCCACGCTTTCACAAAGTCTTGCACGAATCTGTCTTGACCATCCTGTGCACCATAGACTTCAGACACGGCGCGCAATTCAGAGTGAGAGCCGAAGATAAGATCGACAGGGGTTGCCGTCCACTTAAGCTTACCGCTCTTACGGTCTTGCCCCTCGTAAATGCCCTCTTGTTTGGCTGACTTGCTCCACTTAGTTGACATATCGAGTAAGTTAACGAAGAAGTCATTGCTCAGCACACCTGGCTTATCGGTAAATACACCGTGTTTAACGCCAGCACTATTGGCATCCAACGCACGCAAACCACCCACCAGCACAGTCATTTCGGGCACGGTCAGATTAAGCATATTGGCGCGCTCAATCAGCATCTCAGCGGGAGAAAGACTGCTGTCTTTTGAGTAATAGTTACGGAAACCATCGGCCGTAGGTTCAAGCACCGCAAAAGAGTTCACATCGGTTTGCGCCTGTGTGGCGTCCATACGACCTGGGGTAAATGGCACCGAAATCATCACTCCCGCCTCTTTCGCGGCTTTCTCAACCGCGACGCTACCGCCAAGCACAATCACATCAGCTAAGGAGACTTTTTTGCCGCCCTTGAGCGAACCGTTAAAGTCTTTTTGGACTTTCTCAAGCTTAGCCAACACCTTAGCTAATTCTTTTGGATTGTTGGCCTGCCAGTTCATCATAGGCTCTAAACGAATGCGCGCGCCATTTGCCCCGCCACGCATATCGGTGCCACGGAAGCTACTGGCAGATGCCCAAGCTGTTCTCACCAATTCTGGCACCGTTAACCCTGAAGCTAATATCTTATTGCCTAAGGCTTTAATATCGGTGTTATCGATAAGCGGATGATCAAGCGCAGGAATAGGATCTTGCCAAATCAGCGTTTCTGCTGGCACATCGGCGCCTAAATATCTCGCTTTTGGTCCCATATCGCGGTGAGTTAATTTAAACCATGCCTTGGCGAAGGCTAGTTCAAACTCCTTAGGATTTTTCAGGAAACGCGTGGTGATCTCGCGATAAATAGGGTCTTCCTTCAATGCTATATCACTGGTGAACATAATCGGCGCGTGGCGCTTATCCGGTAAGTGGGCATCGGGTACCAGATTTGCCGCTTTATCATCGGCTGGCGTCCATTGGATATGGCCCGCTGGACTCTTGGTTTGTACCCAGTCAAAGGTATACAACCAAGTTAAATATTCCATGGTCCATTTGGTTGGATTGGATGACCAAGCCCCTTCCAGACCACTGGTAACAGTGTCTTCAGAGTGGCCTTTACCACATTTGTTTTTCCAGCCTAGACCTTGCTCTTCAATGCCTGCTGCAGCCGGATCGGCCCCCACGCATTTTGCGGGATCGTGTGCGCCGTGCGCCTTACCAAAGGTGTGACCACCGGCGATTAAGGCAACGGTTTCTTCGTCATTCATCGCCATACGGCCAAAGGTATCGCGGATTTCCTTTGCCGATGCTAAAGGATCGGGCACCCCGTTCGGGCCTTCTGGGTTAACGTAAATTAAGCCCATTTGGGTCGCGCCCATAGGTTTAGCCAATTCGCCCTTTTCGTTGCGTCTTTTACTATCGAGCCACGCTTTTTCTGAGCCCCAATTGACCATTTCGGCTTCCCAGTCGTCTTCACGACCACCCGCAAAACCAAAGGTTTTAAAGCCCATCGACTCTAATGCCACGTTACCGGTTAGCACCATCAAGTCGCCCCAAGAAAGCTTGCTGCCGTATTTTTGCTTGATGGGCCACAACAGACGGCGCGCCTTATCTAAGCTCACGTTATCCGGCCAGCTATTTAAGGGTTCAAAGCGTTGTTGGCCACCCGCAGCACCACCGCGGCCATCAAAAATCCGGTATACGCCCGCGCTATGCCACGCCATACGAATAAAGAAAGGTCCGTAGTGACCATAATCGGCGGGCCACCAGTCCTGAGACTCGGTCATCAAGGATTTGATATCTTTTTTTACCGCATCGAGATCTAAGGTTTTAAAGGCTTCGGCATAGTTATAATCACTGCCATAGGGATTGGATTCAATCGCATTTTGACGTAATGGACTGAGATTTAATTTTTCAGGCCACCAAAATTGATTACCTGTGACTTGCTCTTGCGCTGTGGCCGTTCCCGCCCCCAATGCGAGAGACATAGCCAAAGTTAACGCCGATAGCGTAGGAAGGGTGTTTATTTTCATGATCGTTACCTAGTTTCGTCCTGTTCGGCCCATTGATTTGTATTAACAATGAGCCATCCGCTTGCTGCTTGACGGCATACAGCAATCCTTATCGTTGTGTTACTCCAAGGCAAAATTGTCATATGCCGTTAACACAACCGAGATTGCAGTCTAATGACAGGCTTCTAAGTAATTGAAACGATTAATACCGATGATTGGAATCGCGAAAATAGATTAACGATGGTTAATTTATGAAAGCATTAAGAAAGTTGCCGCTTACCGAAATCCATACTGTATTAGTAGTCAACTTATAGGGAATGACTATGGTATAAAATTGTTCATCCAAAAGGTTTAGCTATCTGTGATAGCATAGCGGCCGTTTTCCGTTAACGTTGATAAGGTATTGCAATGAATCCGATTATTGCCATCTTAAAAGAACACAATGTCACTGATGCAAAAATTAACGAGCTTTTTCAAGCATTAACCGATAATCCCCTGATGGCGATGGGCATTATTGGCCAGCTCGGTATTCCACCTGAAAAACTGCAACAACTGATCGCTCTGGTAATGCAAAACCCTGCCGTGATTAAAGAAGCGGTACTCGAGCTGGGCTTAGATTTTGCTAAGGTTGAAGCCGCTAAAGCGCAGCTACAAAAGTAATTTATCCCAGCCAATCGGCTTATAAAGGCAAAGCAGTATTGGCTTTGCCTTTTTATTCAAATTGTTATCTCTACCCTTTCACACTGCTACACAAAGATATAAAAACCTTATCGCCCCTCGCGGACAATATTTGCTAGAGTGTTGCAACACGCCATCATAACCAAAAGTGATTGAAAGGAATCAAGATGCGCCCACCTATTCGTCTATTTGCATTACTGTTGCCCGCACTGTTGTTGGGTTGTCAAAAGCAAACTCAAGCGCAACATGCACAAGGTATGGACAAACCCGCCGAGCAAACGAGTTCACAAACAAGCACGGCTCAAGCAATTACAGTAGAGATCAATCCGCTCAATATGGATAAGCGCGAAAGTCAGCAACAGCAAGCTGCTAAACAAGGTGTTAACAAGCCAAGTATTTCACCTAAAGGAGAAGGTATAATGCTGCAAGGCACTGTAAGATATCTCAATTTAGAAGGGGGTTTTTGGGGGATTATCGCCGACAACGGCCAAAAAATATTGCCTAAAAATCTGCCGCAGGAATACCGCAAAGACGGCATACGTTTAAGTTTCACCGCCCTGGAAATCACCGGCATGATGACTATTCAGCAGTGGGGTAAACTATCAAACTTGAGTGATATCACTGTCATCGGCCAAGTCGAGAGCCAATCGGCCGATCCACGACTCTAACAAGCCTTGGCCTGAGTGTGAGCCGCAAGCTACAGGCAAAAACTCAGGCCACACTTATTGAACATCGAACATCGAACATCGAACATTGAACATCGAGCGAATAGCATCCCCTCGTTCAGGCAAGGTATCCTAAGTACGCACACATCAGGTGATGGTGCCACATCCGATGGCTCAAAGGATACATGCCACACGGGTCTAACATTAAGACTGCTCCGACACCTTGTCCAGCTCAGCTTGCCACTCTTCAATTACTTCCTTTGCCGCTCTAAAGGCTTCAATGCCCGACGGCATACCGCAATAAACGGTTGAATGTAAGAGTACTTCTTGTATTTCTGCAACTGTGCAGCCATTGCGCAAGGCACCGCGAACATGACCTTTTAACTCAGCTGGCGCTTTTAGTGCCGCTAAGGTTGCGATGGTGATTAAACTGCGCGTTTGCAGCGGTAATCCCTCGCGAGACCACACTTCACCCCAACAATTGGCAGTCACTAACGCCTGTAATGGCTGGGTAAAATCCGTTGCGCTGCTAAGGGCCTTATCAACAAAACTGTCACCCATCACAGCGCGGCGCACCTTAAGCCCTTTTTCATATTGCTCTTCGTTCATCTGACAATCCTTTTACTCTACACTCTGACAAGGTTAACTGGCTCAATAGATAATTCCCTTTAAAAACATCATTCACAGGCTTTGCATCGATCACATTATGGCAATTAAAACCTGACCTCAAGGTAAATTCCATATAAGCTATCGCGCATATTCAAGGTAAGAACAATTCTCATTTATAAAAAGGTGATTGATGAAACCATTGCCGCTCAGTCTATGTGCCCTTGCCGTCGCAAGTGCATTGCCCGCTTGGGCAGACGAACAATCTAAACCACTTATTCAAGAAGTAATTGTGGTCTCAGGTTCCCGTATGGAACAAAACATTGAACAGGTGGCAGGCTCTATTTTGGTCATAGATGAACAAGCCATCGAACGTAATATGAGCAATGATTTTGGTAGCCTGTTCCGTAATGAATCGGCAGTCGATATCAAGGGTGGTGCAGGTAAACCGACCTCAGTGACCATTCGCGGTATCGGCGGCAACCGAGTCATGATGGTAAAAGATGGCGTACGGGTAAATAACCAGTATGCTTCGCCGTTAGGCCCAGGTGCTGAAGGCACAGGCCGTGGTTTAACCGAAGTGCAAAGTCTTAAGCAAATTGAAGTAGTTAAAGCCGCTGCATCCACTATGTACGGCTCCGATGCCCTCGGTGGCGTAGTCGTGATGCGCACCAAAGATGCCAGCGACTACCTGCGGGGCGAAGATTATTATGTGTCGCTCAATGCGGGTTACACAGGCATCAATAACGAATACTCCGGCGGTTTTACCAGTGCAGCGGCCTATAGCGATTTTGAGAATTTGCTCACCTATCAGCATCGCAAAGGCGAAGAGTTACCTAACTACTTTGATACTCAGCCTGAAAGCGATCTGTTACAGGACAGCCTGCTATTCAAGAGCAAATACCGCTTTAATGAGCACACCACAGTGCAGCTCACCCTCGACTACCTAGAGCAAACGCTAGAACGCTGGGAAGATAAGCTCAATCGTGCCCAAGTACCGCAGGAGCGGATTGATACCGATCGCGATACCCAAGTGATCAACGGCGCCCTGCAATTGCGCTCCGATAAAGCCACGTATTTACACGATGATTTGACCGTTACCGCCTATTTTGGCCAAACGGAGCAACTCGAACACCGTGATTATTTTGATTTGCGTACCACAGCGCGCCCACTCACCGAATATCGCGACTATAAATTTAAAGATCAACGGCTTGGATTAACCAGTACCTTTAGTAAATACCTAGGCGCAGAGGGATACGGCCATCAGCTCACCTACGGTATGGACTATGAATGGTCCAAAATGATGCGCCATCGCAACAACAATATCGCTAGCAGCGGCGGTGATTGGCAAACCGAAATCCCCTTTACCTTTGCCGATACCGATAGCAACCGTTTAGGGCTATTTTTGCAGGACGATATCACCCTGTTAAATGGGGATTTAAACCTGATTGGCGGTTTACGTTATGACTATTTCCGTAATAGCCCCGACCAACAACAAGCGATGGAAGCAGGTAAAGATCCAGCCGACTTTGCGGTAATGAGCGACACCTTTTGGTCACCCAAAGTGGGGCTCGTTTATAAACTTACCGACACAGTGAGTGCCTACGCCCAATATGCCTATGGCTATAAAATGCCTACGCCCGATCAAAAATGGGGGGAGTTAGAGGTCGATGGCGGCTCGATGACCGATGTGATCATTCAAGCCAACTATGACTTAAAGTCTGAGCAATCCCACACCTGGGAACTGGGTATCCGTGGCAACCATGCAGATACTCAATATGAACTCACCACCTTCTACACCCACGCGGTCGACTTTATTGACTGGCAATATGTCAGCTTTAAACCGCCAGTGTTTGGTCCGGTGATGCAGCCCATGGAGTTCAAATACCAGTACTTCAACCGCGATCAAGTGACCCTCTATGGCGCAGAGGCCCAAGCCAACCATTGGCTGACAGATACCATAGAGCTATGGGGCAATATCTCCTATACCCATGGAACCGATGAAAACGGTCAATACCTTAACAGCGTTAGCCCGCTAAAAGGTAACCTAGGGGTGAATTGGTATAGCAATATTGGTGGAATGGAAACCGATATTGGCGCAGTAGTACGCTGGGCCGATAAGATGGACCGCACCCACGATATCAACCTGACCATCGATGATATTTGCGTGATGGGCCAATGTATTCCTAAAGAAAGCTTTAACGAAGTCTACAACACCGCCGGTTACGCCGTGTTTGACTTAACCATGGGCCTGCACGTTACCGACAATCTGCATCTGCGTGCTGGGGTGTATAACCTGTTTGATAAGGAATATGTTGACTACGCTGATGTGGCTGGCCAATCCGTGTTCTTACTCAATAGCACCATGAACTTGCAAAAGGATGATTTCACCCAACCTGGGCGTTATTTCAACCTGAGTGTTAATTATCAGTTTTAATTCAAGCTGTTGTACTTTCTAAGCGATTCCCCGGTGTTTACCGGGGAATGTTTAGCAATCTCTCTGAGCCATACACTCAATCAAAATCGCAGCTTCATCCCCTGATTTGTAATCAAGCGCTCGCAACAACAATGACTCATTTTATCGCGTATGCAGGGTTGCGGTGTTATCGAGCTGGCCATTGGCATCAACCCGCACCAGTACTGAATGGTCTTTGGATAATTTCACAAACTTTATCTGTTCTGCTTCAGGCTGTTGCCAGTTAAGGATAAAGAGCGAAGCGTTTTCATCCTGCTCAAAGCCGCGCTCGGTATTCAACTCCCCAAATGTTGCCAAGCCATCAACGGTCATTCGATATTGGTTGCCTTGACCAATAATTTCCAGCGTGACGGGCTTAGTATTGATGACGCCACGGTATACCACGCCATCAAATTTATCGTAGGCGGTATTATCCGCGCTGTGCTCACACTGACCTGAGTGTTGTTCAGAGCCGCTGACAGGCTGGCAGTGATTAGCTTCGCTCACCTCCGCTTGCTGGGCATATCCCCATGCTGGCAATAACACCAGCACGCCAATAAGAGATGCTAATTTTCTGCGATTTATCAATGCCATTCCTATCAACGCCATTTCCAGCCGTGTCGTCGCCATAAGCCGATGGTGATGATGCTAACCGCTTAACTTACTCTTGTCAGCAAGCAAACGGCTAGCCGCACTAATTTGCACTGAGATTGGGGATCTGTTGCTGACTATAAAACAGCGCCACATCCTGTAATTGCTCGGCAGTCAACGCACTAACCTGTGATTGCATTAACGGATCGAGGCGTAAGCCCGCTTTGAAATCGACTAACTGCTTATTAAGGTAAGCCGGTTTTTGCCCCCTTAAATTGGGGAATTGCTTGGCCATGGCGATCATCGCCAGCCCATGGCATGACTCACATTGAGCCGTGGCCAGAGCCTTACCCCGCTCGATATCGGCTTGATAACCTTCGGCATAAACCGCTGTGGATAAGCCGCACAGGACAAGCAAACTGACGATAAACGTTTTCATTGAGATCCCTTAGCGGCAGGTTTAGCTGGCGGTGGTAACTGGCTTGCGTCAAGGGGCAGACGCCTAAAGAGGGTCATATCCATTTCAGCTTGACCATAATAGGTACTGAGGTAGCTCAACGTCGGCTCCCACGTATCCGACAAATCCCATAAGCCTTGGGTATCCACCATCCACTGCAAGGTTTCTTTCCAAAAGGCTTTATCACCGCGATTTTGGGTAACAATCATACTGGTGTGACAGGCATTGCATTGATAATTAACCAACTCCCAACCGGGCGCCATAATAAGGCCCGATTGAGGGTCCACGGGATACTCGGTGGCGAACGACGCCCCAGTGAAAAGCAGCCCACACATGATCAGCTTATTGACATGCGCTCTCATCACACCACCCTAACGGCAATACGGTGGCAACCATTAAACATATATCCCTTAGGGTTCCATTGTGGCTGTACAACGGGCTGGCTATCACCTTCGCTATCGGTCGCTTTGGCCCAGATTTCGTAATAGCCCTGTGTTGGCAGCTGCAACTCAATGCTCCATTGCTGCCATGCGGTGGCGTTTTTCGGTTTTTGTAGCTCCGCGACAAACCAACGGGTGCCATAATCGTAACTCACCTCCACCTTCACCACTTCGCGCACGCCCGCCCACGCATGGCCCGCAACCGTCAGTTTTTGCCCTTGAGCCAGTTCAGTGCCAGATTGTGGTTGAGTGATCAAAGACTTCACGATCATTTCTTCAATAATTCGATAGTCTTTTTCAGCAACCGTCTCGCCGGGTGCAATCGGATATTTAGGCACTTGATACGCTGGCGCTGCCATTTTATGCCCGTCGTGGACTTTATTACGCACACTGATCCCCGTTGCCGCTTTTTGCGAAACCGATCCCGGCCGGCCACCAAATACGATACGTAGGGGATAACCATGCAGGTAAGGAATATCCTCACCATTCATCGACCACGCGATTAGCCCAAGCTCTTCGAGCGCCGCCTTGATAGGAACACCGCGGGAAATAGCCTCACCTTTTCCGCTCAAATGCACATCAGCCCCGTGGTGGCCGGTGTAAACCGCATCGGCTTTAACACCACAATCCTTAAGCACATCGCTCACCAACACCCCTGTCCACTCGGAACAAAATACCGCTGAGTTATTCCACTGATTGCCCTTAGTGCTCGGGAAAAAGCCCGCGCGACTATTACCGCCACATTCAATCAATAGCTGTAAGGTATGATGTTTAAAGCGGCGCTTTAACTCATCAATGGTGTAGGTTTTAGGGGTGATAACCGACTCGCCATCCACTGTAAAAGTCCAGGTTTTAGCATCCAGCGTCTTAAAATCAGGCACTATGCCATTCCAGCGGATAAACGAAACATCGGCAGGCGTCACCGCAGGCGCAAGCATATGCTCTGGCGGATACGCATTCAGCGGATTAGTGTTTAATACTTTGCAATAACTCGGTAAGTCCTCAGCCTTAGTCCAAGTTAATGCCGAAATATCCAAAGCACTCACCCCAGCAGGAAGCTTATCGGCAAATACCCACTTAACCGGCAGCGCGGATAACACCGACGTCGCTACCGCACCTTTTATAAAAACTCGACGATTAAGATCCATGTTATTTGTCCTTTCCGAGGTAAAAGTATTCCGCCATCTGCTGCATATCCGCCTCACTCAACAACTGAGCGACTTTAGTCATAGTGGGGTCTTGGCGCGTGCCAGCCTTAAAGGCTCGAAGCTGCTTCAACAGATAATCCGAGTTTTGCCATCCAATATTCGGAATATGTTCAAAACGACTCATGCCAGACTTGCCATGGCAGGCCTTGCACATATTCAACAATTTATTGCTCTCATCGGCGTGGGTTACCGCCGGTAACATAAGCATCAGCACACCCGCCGAATAAATCACTCGCAGCAACATCCGTTATTCTCTTCAGTTAGTGTTCATCACGACGACTGTCATTGAACGTAGCCATTCAGATAACATTAAGTTACATCAATGCTTATCGAGGTTTACATTCAATACAATTGAGTCAAAAGCTCAAGAGAAGTGACTTGTATTAGTAAGTAGTAAAATGACAAGCCATTGATTAGAAAAGGGAGATGGTTTGTGGCCTTATGGCCAAGTGGAATTAAAGTCGTGGGGCTTCAACCCCTGATTTTTTAATAAAGAGTCGACCAAGAGGGGGAAAAACGCCTGTTCCCCTTTTGCATTATTCATAAAGCGAAGCCTCGGCGCCCCTAGCGAAGTTACATGCATTAACGCTTTATTTATAAATCAGCCTTGGTCTTATGGATAAATAGCTATCGCTTCCGAAGGCTCCACTTTACATCCATGTAAAGCCCTCCAGTTCGGCAGTCCCAGCCTCTCGCTCATAAGCGCGAAAATCACCGATTTTCATTCGCCCCTGTACCTACGAAAGCTAGCCGGACATCTGATAGGCAGGAGGCCTGAATGTCGTGAAGTGCATGGTCAATGATGTTCCATACATCATACTGACATTTTCCATTTCCCTATGGATCAGATGCACGAGAACGACCATGACCGGACTCACGCAATTTATTCCAACGCCCTGCGGCAACTTCGCAGGGGAAGGTGAACTCCTGTGACTACAGAGCGAATTATTAATCCCCAAAGATCTGTGCCTGTTCGAGCTTTCACTCATATCGATTAAGCGTGCCAATAAATACCTAGGTATTTATTGCCCTTTAATTAGCTGTATTCATCAAGTGATGTCTAACTAAAATCATATTTGGTGTATTCATTTAGCTCAGTAAGCCGCATTCCTCCGTTATGGAAAATGATCTGATCCAGTAATAGTGGACACTTTGCTAAGCACTATTTTTTAATTCAAAGTTTTCAGGGCTTAAGTACCCAAGAGCACTATGCCGTCTGGTTCGATTGTAATCAAC
>NZ_JAMDJP010000014.1:0-115790 GCF_023475945.1 Shewanella sp. 8A | reverse complement strand
CACTATCCGAACCAGAAAACAGGTTAGGCGTTCTAAATGAACCGCCCTGTGCGGAGCCGCATGCAGGGTGGTGTGGGGGCTGGAGGCTAAATACCTCCGGCTACCCGATTATGTGCCGACCGACAACTCAGGATAACTTTCACGCTCGTGCCTTAAAAATACAACATGTTGTAAATGTGGTATCTCATTTGGTTGGGCTTGCTCAGAATCTCGGAACTTAACTACCAAATACTCTTCTTCAATTTTCATTGGTTCAGGAAAATCTGCTATGACCTCTGCGGCAGCCTCCGACAGTATTTCCCATTGCGAATCTTTTGCGATTTCAGAACCAAATACACAGCGCCAACGAATCGCTTGATTAGATAGCTCAATTGATACAGCACGCAATCCGCCGGTGATACAGCCGAGTAATGCCCTTTGAGCGGATAGCTTAATATCTTCGTTCATATTTTTGCACATAACATTTTATTAGTGCGCATGCGCGTTTACCTCGTTTGACCAGTAAAAACGCGCACAGTTAACTACTTGTATTGCAAATAACTTATCAGCTTCTCTTCAAATATACTATCTGGAAAAACGCGCATGCGCGTTTTCCAAACCTATTATCTCAAATCGCAAGCACATAACTGATTGAAATAAAATAATTATATAAATTAGTCCGTGTACAAACGCGCAAAATTTTTCCACTATTTTCCTTGATATCCGGGAATTTTAAATAATACTGTATAAAATAACAGTATTTAAGAGCGAGGATTATCATGAGTCTAAAAAGCCCATTTCTAAGCGGCCTTCAAGAAGAAATGCGTATGCGTGGTTACAGTATTAGAACGGAAAAAACCTATCTCTATTGGATCAAGGCCTTTATTAACTTTCACAACAAGCGTCACCCTGAAACAATGGGAACGGAAGAAGTTACACAATTTTTAACCTTCCTTGCCAATCAACGAAATGTGGCCATCAACACACAAAAAATTGCACTTAACGCATTAGCCTATTTATATCAGAAGCATTTGCACCATGAGCTTGGGGATTTAGGTTTTTGCTATGCCACTAAACAGAGACATTTACCGACAGTGTTATCCCCATCAGAAATCTCACTAATACTAAATGAACTTGATGGCCGCGATAGGCTAATAATAGAACTACTCTATGGTAGTGGACTAAGAGTTTCAGAATGCCTCAGGTTACGTATCCAAGATATTGATATTGTGAGAGCTTCGCTGACCGTTAGAGACGGTAAAGGACATAAAGATAGGCAAACCATCCTCAGCCATAGATGCGCAGAAAAGCTCACTACATATATTGAAAAGGCTATTAAAATTCAACAGAATGATAACCAGCAAGGGATAGGTCCATCTCTGCCAAATGCATTAGAACGTAAGTATCCCAATGCGTTTAGGCAACACGGGTGGATGTTTATTTTTCCTTCCAGCACAACCTGTATCAATCCTTATACAGGAACACTTTGCAGGCATCATTTACATCAAAGTGTTATTCGTAAAGCGCTCGGGAATGCCGTGCGTAATATTCAAATGAATAAACGCGTCACCTGCCATACGTTTAGGCATAGCTTCGCAACCCATTTACTTCAAGCTGGTCGTGATATAAGAAGTGTTCAAGAGTTACTGGGCCACAATGACGTTAGTACCACACAAATCTATACACATGTACTTGGCCAACATTTTGCGGGAACAACTAGCCCGTTAGACACATTATAAATGTCAGAGTCCTTTTGTAACTCTGTAGCATTACTAAAATTGAGTCAACATACTGATGTTAAAGTGAGCTAGATACTACTTTGCTAACTAGGAATGGGGCATAAACATTGTAGAAAAGGCTGCGTACCGAAAAGAACGCTGCCATAGGCCAACTAATTGGTTGCGCTTTGCTAAACGATCGCCGGAGATCAAAACCGCTTAGGCTAAATTTGTAGCCAATCTGATTTAAATCGTGCTAAATCTTTCATCCATCAATCTATGTTGAATCAGTGCCATTTGCAGGCCCCAACAAAAATGCAAGGAATTATATGCCCACGTCTATCTTGCAAGCGGTAAAGCTCACCCGCTTCGCTTTGTTATCTACACCATTAAGTTCACACAACGTAGGCTCGATCATTTTTGGCGGAATATTGCTAGCAGTGACACCATTAATGGTAAATGCCGCGCCACAACGGGGCGTCAGCTTCCCTCCGAATGCCCAGGCCATAGAAGCCCTTATCGATTCTACTGTTAATCCTTTAATGAACGAATATGGGATCCCTGGGATTGCAATCGGGGTAAGTATCAATGGACAACAGTACTTCTTTTCTTATGGTGTCAGTTCAAAAAAGACAGGGGAAAAGGTGAATGAAAATACCCTATTTGAGATTGGTTCTATCAGTAAAACCTTTACCGCGACCCTCGCAACATACGCTCAACTTGAGGGTAAACTGACGCTAACAGATAAGGTAAGCCAATATCTGCCTGAATTAACCGGTAGCCATTTTGACCAGATCAATCTCATTCATTTAGCCACCCATACAGCGGGAAATCTGCCCATGCAGGTCCCTGATAATATAACCAATAATGCTGAGTTAATAAGCTATTTAAAAGCCTGGCAACCAGCTTATGCCGCAGGTACTCACCGCAATTATGCCAATCCCAGCATTGGTCTTCTCGGTGTGATCGCGGCAAAGCAGCTTGGTCAAGGTTTTCCTGAGGCCGTAGAGCAAACTCTCTTTCGACAACTTGGCATGACAAACAGCTATTTTATGGTTCCAACCAATAAAATGACTGACTACGCCCAAGGCTACAATAAGCAAGATCAGCCAGTACGCCTCAACCCCGGTGTGTTAGCCGATGAGGCCTACGGAATAAAAACGACGGTTGTAGATCTGCTCCGTTTTGTTGAAACCAATATGCAGCAGCATTCGGTGCCTGCAAGGTTGCAACGTGCCATTGATGCCACCCATATGGGCTATTTTGATGTCGGCATGATGACTCAAGCGATGATTTGGGAGCAATATCCGTATCCGATTGCCCTTGATAAGCTCCTCACTGGACATACTCAAGATGTAGTGTTTGGCAGCATGCCAGTGAAAGCCATTACACCACCTCAAGCGCCACAGCAAAATGTCTGGATAAATAAGACTGGCTCAACGGGTGGTTTTGCTGCGTATGTGGCATATATTCCAGCTAAAAAGCTGGCATTGGTGTTATTGAGTAATAAAAATTATCCCGTGCCGCCACGGGTAACCGCGGGTTACCAGATATTAACAGGCTTAGAAACACTGCAAAATTAATATCGCGTCATCATATTTCAGCCCAAACCGCGCTTGCCAAAATGGAGAGGTTTTCTCTCCATTCAATTTCTCTGTTACGAATATCTCGTTATTGATCAAAACCCATGTTAATAAACGCGTTATATTGTTGACTTAAAAATCCACCCCTTATCAATTACAAAACCTGATTAACAAGATAAAAACCAAGTGTAAGCTTAGTTTTACAGCCATAAAAGCATAGAAAAACTTATGTGTTGGATGAAAAAATATTCCTGAAAATCAAGACTATTAGCCATTGAACTACTCAATTTTGGGCGTAAGATGCGCGCCATTGTTCAACTGTGCTTTTTTACGGAATTATGATGTCAGGCGAAAAACCGTCTTCAATCTCATTAAAAGCGTCGGCTTCATCAGCAGGAAGTACCACTCGATTGCTCTTTATGCTGGTCTTTATGGTGGCCTGTGGACAGATGGCCCAAACGATTTTTGTGCCAGCACTCCCGCTGATTGCCCAAGGTTTAGCCGTCGATGCAAGCAAGCTACAAGCAGTCATGGCCTGTTATCTGCTCGCCTACGGTTTATGTCAATTTATCTATGGCCCATTATCTGACCGCTATGGGCGAAAACTCCCACTGTTGGTTGGTATTGGGATTTTTATGATCGGCGCGTTAATTGCCACACAAGCCACAAGCTTTAATCAGTTAATTTGCGCGAGTCTGCTTCAAGGCCTAGGCACAGCTAGTGCCGGCGCGCTGTGCCGCAGCATTCCTAGGGATCATTACTTTGGCGATAACTTAGTTAAATTTAATAGCTATGTGTCCATGGCGGTGGTGTTTTTACCCTTGGTGGCACCCTTCTTAGGGAGCCTTGCTTCAGCCTACTTAGGTTGGCAAGCCGTTTACTGGGTGTTATTTGGGTTTGGTGTCTTTGTTTGGCTACTGCTTTGTTTTGGTTTTAAAGAGTCTTTACCAAAAGACAAACGAGAACAACAACCAGTGTTAGCCTCCTATCGCCATGTGCTACGCCACCGCAGCTTTAGGGCATATCTATTTTCATTAATCGCCACCTTTGCGGGGATTGCTGCCTTTGAAGCCATTGCGGGCGTGCTCTATGGCCAATATTTGCAACTCTCATCTTTTATGGTGAGCTGCTATTTTGTGGCGCCTATTCCCGGCTATTTACTCGGTGCACTGGTAGCAGGAAGACAAAAACAAGCACAACGCACAGTATTTCAAGGTGTTGCCTTGCTCGGTGCTGGCGCATTGTTTATGTTGATCCCAGGGCTGTTTCAACTGGTTGTAGGCTGGAGTTTGTTGATAGGCTCAATTTTATTTTTCAGCGGCGCCGGCATGTTATTTCCGACATTAACCTCGGCTGCGTTAGAACCTTTTCCGCGTCAAGCGGGCATTGCGGGAGCTTTGCTCGGTGGCTTACAAAACTTTGGCGCAGGGCTGGCGGCATTAACCATGTCGCTCGTACCTATGGGAGGCCAGTTAAGTATCGGTTTACTGAGCGCGCTGATGGTGCTTTTAGTGATTGTGGCCTTACATTATGCCCGAGATCAAAATGATACCCATCAAACACTATTGCCGCAAAAAACCTGAGGTTCTCTATCAAAATAACAAAGCCCACTTACGTGGGCTTTTGTTTTTCTGATGCTTATCGATTACAGGATCCGTCTTAGTAAAAAATCTGCTTTTAATCTTCTAATACGATTCATAATCTTCTTCACCGGATCGGGATAGCTTTGCAAAGTATCCACTTGGCTATAGTGATATAACCTCTGTGTATGCTCAAGAATATGCGCTTGCTCGGCCTCAAATTGCGCCTTCCAGCTACCCGTTTCATCGTGGATCAAGAGCCCATTCTCTAAATCCAACGCCCATGCTCTAGGGTTTAGATTTGAGCCTGTGATCAAATGCTTACGCCCATCGGCACTGATACCTTTGAGGTGGTAACTGTTGATCCCATGCTTCCACAGATGAATATTGAGTTGGCCATTATCAATCGCCCACTGCTGACGTTTGGCAAATTTACGCAGCGACTGTTCATATAAATACGGCAAGGCACCGATGGTGGAAAAATCTTGCTCAGGCGGAATATAAAAGTCATTCGCCGTTTTATCGCCGACGACAATATCAATCCGTTTGCCGTTGCGCAGATGTTTAGCTAAGGCGCGGACCAAAATATAAGGAGGGTTAAAGTAAGGTGTGCAGATAAAGAGTCTATCTTTTGACTCCTCAACCATCGCAATAACCGCTTTATTCAATAAATTATGTTTACGGCCTAAGCCAAGTAATGGTGTTACCCGATTACCCGTTCGAGTTGCGTTAAACTCGTACTGTGCCTGTGACAAACGTAATTTAAAGCTGCGCACATCGGTTTTAGGCGGTAACACTTCCTGCTGCGCATCTTGAGTAAGCGATGTCACTGCTGGATCGGCAATGATATAACGTTGGATCATTGCGCGCATGCTGCGTGCAAGCTCTGCTGACTCAATCACATGGTAGCGGTCGAAACGGTATTTATCGTTTTGCTGTAGATAGATATTATTAAGACTTGCGCCGCTATAAATCACGGCATCATCAATTACAAAGCCTTTAAGGTGTAATACACCCATAAACTCACGGGATTTAACTGGTACGCCCATAATCTCGATAGGATATTCAGCTTCAGCCATCACTTTGCGGTACATCAAATAATTACCGCTATCACCCTTATGACCAATCAAGCCACGTCTAGCACGGTGAAAATCGACCAAAATTTTGATATCTAACGCAGGATTTTTAGCCTTCGCCGTCATCAAGGCCTGTAAAATCTCCCGCCCTGCTTCATCATCTTCTAAATAGAGTGCAGCGATGTAGATACTGTTCTTGGCATTTTCGATGCGAGTAAGTAACTCTGCCTTAAATCGGCATGGCGTAAGCAACCACGTTAAAGCCTCGGGTTGAACGGCTATTCCACCAAGCTTATCTAGCAAGGCATCCTCCTTTAAACATGCTGACCACCCCGATAGGAAGCGCTTGGGGTCAGTGACAAAAACATCACAGCAATCTGTGTTAATTCTGGGTAGGCTTCTGTCACTGCCAGCCTGATTGCTTGTTCTACTTTAAGATGAATATCAGGGTCTACCGGAAACCAAAGCAATTCGATTTGGACAAAACGCTGATCAATTCTACCATTACGGTAACTGATGCTGGGGATCCAATCTAATGTAAAACTCTCTGCTTTACCTTTACATATAGCCGCCAAAGACTGCAGTAATGTTTGGCTAAGCTCTGCAACGACTGCCTGGGGTAAGCCGCGCATACTAATATGAGGCATGGTTTTAGTGGTTACCTAAGATCCTAAAATCGTAAGGGGTAGAAATTACCGACTTCACTGCAACTCGGCAAGACTTTTCGATGAAAAGAGCGCGGCGTAACGCCTATTTTGCTGGTAATTTGAGCTGAAACAAGTCATTGGCAATAATAAGTGTAAAATTACGTCGGTTCAGCCTAAATATATACGAGCAGACAAGCCTACTTCAACGACTAACCAAATACGCTTGCACTCTTTATCGGTTGCTCATTTTGGGTACCCAAAATGGTAGTTTAATCACAAAATATGGGTTGCTCCTAATGCAAGCATGCCCGTTTTGCGTGTTTTAGCGTAAACTAAAACGTCACCAGTCAACACTCTAAAACTCTATGAATAAAAAAATCCTGTTAACCCTCGCACTGACTTTAGCTTTAGCGTGGGGCATTTTTCATTTTAAAGCGCAACTTGGATTACTCATTTTGCCACTTTTTATTGGCTTGGTTTTATTTGTTACCCTAAGGTTGTATCGTCTGATGGAAAAAGATGATGGCAGTCATGACCGCTAATTAAGAGAGTAAACATACAACAGACATGGAAACGTTCTCCCCATTATTCAATTTACAGCGTTCGGCAGGCATATTGCTAACGGTAGTAGCAACAGCCCTATTACCACATCAGCTGTGGGCTACGACTGCAGATATTCAACATGCGATCTTGAGTCAACAAATTAATGATATTGCACCACGTCACTCGCAAATTGCGCTGCTGGCACTGGATATGGCGAACAGTAAACAGCTTTATAGCCAGCAAGCTGATACCTTGTTTATCCCCGCAAGCACACAAAAGGTCCTTACTGCCGTCACAGCATTGGCCAACCTTGGGGCCGATTTTCGTTATGTGACGGAGCTATGGAGCGATGCCCCCATTCGCCAAGGCCATATTGCGGGAAGTGTCTATCTGCGCTTTAGTGGCGATCCTACCCTCACTCAAGACGATCTTAAGGCCTTGTTTGCCCGCCTACAAAAACAGGGTATCAACAGTATTGACGGGCATCTTTATCTTATCGGTGATAAACAAGAGCAATTACAAGCTCCTGGCTGGGTGTGGGACGACCTCGGCATTTGTTTTGCGGCGCCGGTGTCGAGTTACATCATCAATCAAAACTGTGTTTATGGGCAATTCGTTCCAAGCTCGAACAAGCATTCCTCTGAGGTCAAATTAAGGGTATCTAGTTTTGGGGTAAAGGTCAGCAGTAACGCGATATTCTCTCCCAAAGCTAGCCATGATTTTTGTCAGCTCGATTTAGTGCGACTTGGGCAAAATCAATATCACCTTCGGGGATGTTATCCTGGCAGTGAGGCTATTCCCCTCGCTATTGCAATAACCGATCCTGAAAAATTCGCCATGGATACGTTAACGGCCACACTCAAGGGGGAAATGTCGCTCTCGGGTAAAGTTAAAATTGGCAACGCAATACCTTCAAAGGCAAAACTTATCGCCAGTCACAGTAGTGCGCCTTTGCCGGAGTTGTTAAAGACTATGTTGCTTAAGTCGGATAATCTGATCGCCGACAGCCTGTTTAAGTTAGTCGGACAACACTATTACAAAACCCAAGGAAATTTTACCAATGGTGCAGCGGCCATGCGCCATATCCTTAGCGATTTGGGAGTAGATTTAACCCACGCCAATATCGTCGATGGTTCAGGGCTTTCTCGTTATAACTTATTGAGCGCAAGGCAATTAGCCAATGTGCTTACACTAATTTATCAAGATGCCCGCTTTCACAGCCTGATTGACAGTTTGCCCGAGGCGGGAGTCAGCGGTACGCTAAAATATCGACTGGGTTACACTCAACCACCGCTCAAAAACCGTGTTTTTGCCAAGACAGGTTCAATGCAAGGGGTTGCCAATTTAGCTGGTTTTATTCGAATACCACAGCGGGATATCTTATTTGTGGTGCTTGAGAATGGCATTAGTCCTGAAACGAAAAAACAACGCACGCCTGCGTTTAGCGCTGACTTTTTGACTCGTCTCATAACTACGGTTGAACAACAGGCACAAACAAACCCAACATCAACCAAAGAACTCAACACGGTTAAATTAATTGACTGACAAAACTAAAAAGCACTGATAAATCAGTGCTTTTTACATCATTTATCTCACCAACCCAAACTTAGAATAATTCTGCTGGCATTGCCATAGTACTGGCATCACCCGCACGCACTTGCGCTAAATGATAATCGGCCTTAGGCAATAACTTATCAAAATAGAATTTAGCGAGGTAAGCTTTTTGCTCGGCAAAGTTTTTATCCTCTGCACTAGGGACCTTATCCAACATGGCTAGCCAATAAAAACCATATAAGCTGTAACCAAAGGCATCTAAAAAGTCGACTGCACAAGCATTGATTAACGCAGGTTGAGTCAGTTTTTGCTCATTGATCGATTCGGCCACATGGACTAAAGCATCTAAACGAGCACAAACGGCGGCAACTTTTACACCGTCGACCTGTGTAAATTCACGCATTTGTGCTTTTAATTCGGCCACAAACTCTTTTAGCGTCGCTAAGTTGTCGCCAGTGACTTTTCGACCAAGGAAGTCAATGGCTTGAATACCATTTGTGCCTTCATAGATTTGCGCAATGCGGGTATCACGTACCAATTGCTCAATGCCTGTTTCACGAATATAACCATGTCCACCAAAGACTTGCTGCGCCATGATAGTCGCGTCTAAACCACGGTCAGTTAAAAACGCTTTAGCAACGGGTGTTAATAACCCCACGTAACGGGCAGCTTTAGCTTTAACCTCATCTTGAGCATATTTCGCCAAATCGAGCTGTTTGCCGGTAAATATGGATAAGGCACGTCCCGCTTCTGTCATCGCGCGGATTGTCAGTAGCATACGGCGCACATCGCCATGGACGATAATAGGATCAGAATCGCTTCCCGTGGGTGAGCCACCGGCTGCAACGCCTTGATTGCGCTCTTTAGCATAATCGGCGGCCATCTGATATGCGGCTTGTGCGCTGCCAAGCCCTTGAATACCAATAGCTAAACGTTCGTAGTTCATCATGGTGAACATACAAACCAAGCCACGATTAGGCTGGCCAATCAGATAACCCTTTGCTTCATCAAAATTCATCACGCAGGTTGCTGAGCCTTTAAGGCCCATTTTGTGCTCGATTGACCCCACGCTAACACCGTTAGCCTCACCTAAGCTGCCATCATCATTAACCGTGATTTTGGGTACGAGGAACAGTGAAATACCTTTGCTTTCTGGTAATTTTGCCAGCACTAAGTGAATGACGTTTTCAGTTAGATCGTGATCGCCACCAGTAATAAAAATTTTGCTGCCACTAATCGCATAACTGCCGTCCTCCAATGGAATAGCGCGAGTGCGAATATTACGCAGATCAGAGCCAGCTTGTGGCTCTGTCATATCCATCGCTCCAGCCCATTCACCAGAATATAACTTGGGTAAATAAGCTTGTTTTAATGCTTCGCTACCGTGGGCATTGATACACAAAGCAGCCCCCGCAGTTAATGAGCCATAAAGCGTAAACGCGTTGCAGGCACTGTAGGCCATTTCATCCACTAATACACCAAGCATTTTGGGCATGCCCATACCACCAAACTCAGGCTCACCACATAGGCCTACCCAACCACCTTCAGAATATTGCTTATATACGGCTTTATACCCCTCGGGGGTAATCACACCATTATCTTGGTGTAAAACGCCTTGCTCATCACCAGCACGGTTTAGCGGATGGATTAATTCAGCACTGATTTTTGCCGCTTCTTCAAGGATTGCATTGGCCGTATCCATATCAACCATTTCTGCAATCTCAGGTAATTGTGACCACGTATTTGGGGCATCAAAAACCTGTTCCAGTAAGAAACGCATATCTGCTAACGGGGCTTGGTAAGGATTCATTGGGAGACTCTTAAACGTAGGATTTAAACAGTTGTTTTAATTTATACCAGTTCTATACAGAAAACAATCTCATTACAAATTCACTTTGATGCTAAGCACTAATCTACGCAACATAACAGAGTGAAGAACAGGCAATAAAAAACCCTTAAGTGACCTTAAGGGTTATAGTGTAGCGAGAAGTAAACTAGGTTGTCGTCGGCTTAGCTCACGATTAACGTATTGATTACCACATTAAATCGTCAGGGATCGCATAATCAGCATAAGGGTCATCTTCGACTTCTACGGCCTTACCCGCATCCTGTTGCCACAAATAGCCGCACCATTGTGGCACCAATAGATTCACACGTTCGGCAAGCTTGTGGGGGACGAGGTAGCTCTTATCTTCGTATCGAACAATCCCTAATTGGCCTTTAAGCAATTCGGATTGAATTTTCTCATCGATATAGACAGAGTAAATTTTATTGTCGAGCGTATAGTTGAATTTGATCTCGGCATGACTTGGGATCTTGATAGCAAATTGCGTGAATTCACTCACTAATCCTCGCACTTGTCCTCGGGCCGTTGCCTCGGCAAAGCGTTGTTCATTGAGGGCTTTGTCTTTTTCAGCTTGTAAGCGTTTTTGCTCGGCAATCTCAAGTTTTAACGCGCTTGAGCCGTCGTCAACCCGCGCCTTTTTATCGCGACGCTTTTGCGTTTTTACATCACGCACTTTTTGTTTACTGGCAAGTCCAGCTTTCAGTAGCTGCTCTTGTAATGCATTCGCCATGGATTTTCACCCGATTTTCTATTAAATAAATGAGTTATAACTATTTAGTTACTGCTCTTTGTTGCTAATTCACCTAAGGCAGTCATCGCGATACTGGCACCGCCCAGTGACCAACCTCCATCGACGGGAAGTACAACCCCCGTGATATAGGATGCCAGCTCAGAGCCTAAAAATAACGCGGCGTTGGCAATATCTTGCCCTTCCCCATTACGTTTTAACGGTACCGATTGTGCCACTTGTTGCTGTAGTGCAGCGCTCGGCGCTAAACGATTAAAGCCTTCGGTGCCTGTAATCGGGCCTGGAATAATGGAGTTAATTCGAATGCCTTCACAGCCCCATTCAATAGCTAAGGTTCGCGTCAGCATGTCAACCCCCGCTTTTGCCGCACAAACATGGGCCTGCATTGGCATCGCAATCGATGCCTGTGGCGCAGAAATTTGAATAATATTCCCCTGTGGGCGACGCAGTAAAGGATAAGCTGTTTTCAGTACTTGGAAACTTCCCAATAAATCAATATCCATTACGGCTTTAAAACCATTCGCCGAAAGCTTAGCGGCAGTTGCTGGGAAATTGCCCGCAGCGCCGCTCACCAATACATCAATAAATCCAAATTCTGAGGCGATGGTTTCAAAGCCCTGCTCTACTGCGGCTAAATCCCTGACATCGAAACTCACCCCAAGATGGATCCCATCTGAATTCGCCTGTTTGAGCTGTAACACCGCAGCATCGACTTTATCTTGGCTGCGACTCGCCACCGCCACATTGGCTCCCGCATGGGCAAACGCAATGGCAATTGCGAGGTTTATGCCACTGGTACCACCGACAACGACAACATTCTTACCCTGATAATTAAACATCGTAGTATTGAGCATGGACGTTCTCCGTGAACAGTTAAAGTTTGTCGCGAATACGAACCTTAACAGCTAAATAGTGTGCTGTTCAGTATACTAAAGCAAAGATTGGTGAATCGCCTGCAGCGCAGCCAGAGGATCTGTTGCCTTAGTGATCGGACGACCAATCACTAAATAATCAGCACCGGCAGCAAGCGCCTCAGGCGGCGTCATCACACGGTGTTGGTCGCCAACCTCACTACCCACAGGGCGAATGCCGGGTGTAATAAGTTTAAAGTCTTGACCTAATAAAGACTTAAGCACGCTCGCTTCTTGGGCTGAACAGACAACACCATCAAGTCCGGCCTGTTTAGTCAATTTAGCTAAACGCTGAACATGCTCAAATGCTGGCACATCAATGCCGATGAGCTTCAGATCGTCATCGCTCATAGAGGTTAATACCGTCACAGCAATCAGCATTGGCGCCTCTTTACCGTAAGGCAGCAAAGCCTTTCTCGCCGCTTCCATCATCGCTAAGCCGCCACTGGCATGGACATTCGTCATCCACACACCAAGTTCCGCTGCAGCAGCAACAGCTTTAGCAACCGTATTAGGGATATCGTGAAATTTTAAGTCGAGGAAAAGATCGAAGCCACGGTCATGGATATCTTTAACCAATTGCGGGCCGAACAGGGTAAACATTTCTTTGCCCACTTTCAGGCGGCACATGTTGGGATCGAGTTGATCTATCAATTGTAAAGCGTGGTTTTTATTATCGTAATCAAGCGCTACGAGGATAGGTTTAGTCGTCATCATCTCTCCAACAGGGTTACACTAACTAGATATTTTAAAAAGTTATTCACCGTCCAAGCCTCTGATCCGTTTAATGGTGCCCCACTTTTTGCAAGAAGGACAATGCCAATATAGTGTATGGGATGGGAAACCACATTCTTTACAGCGGTAGCTTGGCCGGAATTTAATTTGTTGCTCAACAAGTTGCTCAAGCATCGTCAAACTTTGTTTAGCTTGCCCTTCTTCTGCTTGGCGTAGATGCATTTGCATTAAGTGCTGAAAACCCTTCATGGTAGGATGGCGATAAAGCGCATCGAGCACCATGTTTTCAGCAGCTTTAATCTCATCAAGGCTTATCATATGTTGGGCAAGCGCCACCACTACGGATGCGCCAGCACCTTCAGC
The DNA here is from genome assembly GCF_023475945.1 of Shewanella sp. 8A. NCBI lineage: Bacteria > Pseudomonadati > Pseudomonadota > Gammaproteobacteria > Alteromonadales > Shewanellaceae > Shewanella > Shewanella sp. 8A. The sequence continues at coordinate 102,507 of NZ_JAMDJP010000014.1, read as the reverse complement.
CATAGCGCCAGCTAATAACTCTTGATAGCCCTCTTTATCTTGAGTATCGCGATATACTTCTTTAGCCGTCGGCAGTGCATCAGCAAAAAGCTCAATATCGGCCTTTTTTAATGCTATCAGCATGGATTTACACTGACTGTAATCCTTCGCATCGAGAAATTTCTTGGCAAGAGTCAATAAGGCTCGGCCACATTTGGGATCTTGTTTTAAGGCCTGTTGCAGTAGCTTGACCTTCTCAGCATCATCACTGGTTTCATCGGCAAGTTGGCAATAAAAATGGGCAGTTATCGGTTTGAGTACGAGTTGACGTTTACGGCTTAAACGTTTGGTGATATCGATGGCTTTTTGCCATTCCTTTATCACTTGGTAAATCGCAATCAGCTGAGTTTCAGACTCTTCACTGTGGTCATCTTGACTCACCAAATTCAGAAAAATTTCCTCGGCGCGGTCGTAAAATCCCGCGGCAAGATAGTCTTTGCCCAGCTCCATCATGGCGATATCGCGCTGCTCATTGGTGAGCGTAGGACGGGCAATTAAGTTTTGATGGATACGAATCGAGCGGTCAACCTCACCACGCTTACGGAATAAGGAACCGAGGGAAAGATGGGTATCGATGGTTTCATCGTCTACATCAAGCATACTGATGAACAAGTCGACCGCTTTGTCCGACTCGTTAGACAATAAGTAATTTAAGCCAGTGAAGTAATCACGACTTAATTGTTTACGCTGATTGCTCTGATTTTGCCTTATGCTCCGCCGCCCCATATACCAACCGTAACCGGCAGCAATAGGAAGCAACAGGAAGAGGATCTCAAGCATATTAGGCGTCTACACCTTGAGGTTTTTTAGCAGTTTGAACCGTTAATTTCTTTTTCGTTGCCGCTAAAGCCAATTTAAGTTTCACAATATAATAGCTCGCTACCAGCCAACTAAGCATAAAGCCTGCAAAGAAAACAATCGCTAACACAACGGGTAAACGGTACTCCCCTTGTGCCACAAAGTAGCTGATTGTCACGACTTGTTCATTACGTGCGCCAAAAATCAAAGCCACTATAAATAACAGTGCCACTAGGACTGTCGCTACAAAAGATTTCACGTCGCACTCCCTTAAACGCCTTTCAATTTTCTGATTATCCAAGAAATTTACTGAGCTGACCAGCTTTGCCTTACATTAGATATAAAAAAGCCCCCTTGCGGAGGCTTTTTGCAATGCGGTCAATTAAACATTGACAGCGTCAACGCGTTCGCGCAGTTCTTTGCCTGGCTTAAAGTGCGGGACGTATTTGCCTTCCAATTCGACGGATGAACCCGTCTTTGGATTGCGGCCAGTACGCGGCGCACGATAATGAAGCGAGAAACTACCAAAGCCACGGATCTCAATACGATCACCGCTTTCTAATGTTGATGCCATTTGCTCCAACATCTCTTTGATTGCGCCTTCTACCTCTTTCGCCGACAGCTGCGACTGCCTGGTGGCGAGTTTTTCGATCAGTTCGGATTTTGTCATCCTAGCTATCCCCTATTATCAAGCCAAACACAGTCACCTAATGGGGAGAAAATCTCCCCATACAACAGGCGATTATTTGCGAGCTGCTTTAAACGCTTCAGCCATTGCATTACTAATAACAGCGTCTTCTTGTTTATTCAAGGTCGCCATTACTTCTTTTTCTTCAGCTTCGTCTTTCGCTTTGATTGACAGGCTGATAGAACGGTTCTTACGGTCAACACCCATGAACTTAGCTTCGATTGCGTCACCTACTGAGTAAACAGTAGATGCATCTTCGATGCGCTCACGGCTGATGTCAGCTACACGGATGTAACCTTCAACAGTGTCAGCCAGTTCAACAGTCACACCTTTAGCATCAACAGCAGAAACAGTACCGTGTACGATAGTACCTTTCTTCTTGTCAGCTAAGTAAGCGTTGAATGGGTCGTCTTCAGTTTGTTTAACACCTAAGCTGATACGCTCACGCTCTGGGTCAACAGACAGAACCACTGCGTGGATTTCGTCGCCTTTCTTGTACTCAGATACTGCGTCTTCGCCAGTGCCGTTCCAAGAAATGTCAGACAAGTGAACTAAACCATCGATACCGCCGTCAAGACCGATGAAGATACCGAAGTCAGTGATTGACTTGATCTTACCAGAAACCTTGTCGCCTTTGTTGTAACGAGTTGCGAAGTCATCCCATGGGTTGGTCTTACATTGCTTCAGACCTAGAGAAATACGACGACGCTCTTCATCGATGTCCAGAACCAGAACTTCAACTTCATCACCTAAGTTAACCACTTTAGATGGGTGGATGTTCTTGTTAGTCCAATCCATTTCAGAAACGTGAACTAAACCTTCAACGCCTTCTTCGATTTCAACGAAACAACCATAGTCAGTCAGGTTAGTTACGCGACCAGTTAACTTAGTGTTTTCTGGGTAGCGCTTGCTGATTTCTAACCATGGATCTTCGCCAAGTTGTTTCAGACCTAGAGACACACGAGTGCGCTCACGATCGTACTTCAGTACTTTAACGTTGATTTCGTCACCAACGTTGACGATTTCAGATGGGTGCTTAACGCGTTTCCATGCCATATCAGTGATATGTAACAGACCGTCAACGCCACCTAAATCTACGAATGCACCGTAGTCAGTCAGGTTCTTAACGATACCTTTAACTGCTTGACCTTCTTGCAGGTTTTCTAACAGTGCATCACGCTCAGCGCTGCTTTCTGATTCGATAACTGCACGACGAGAAACAACAACGTTGTTACGCTTCTGGTCTAGTTTGATAACTTTGAATTCTAATTCTTTGTACTCTAAGTGAGCGGTGTCGCGAACTGGGCGCACGTCAACTAGAGAACCTGGTAAGAAGGCACGGATACCGTTTAATTCAACAGTGAAACCGCCTTTCACTTTACCATTGATGATACCGATTACAGTTTCAGCATCTTCGTAAGCTTTTTCCAGAACGATCCAAGCTTCGTGACGTTTCGCTTTTTCGCGAGACAGTTGAGTCTCACCGAAGCCGTCTTCAACAGAGTCAAGAGCTACGTCAACTTCATCACCAACAGCGATTTCTAAAACACCTTGAGCGTTTTTGAATTGTTCAGCTGGGATTGGGCTTTCAGACTTCAGACCTGCATCAACCAGAACCATACCGTTTTCGATAGCAACTACAGTACCACGAACGATAGAGCCTGGACGGAATTCCAGAGTTTGAAGGGATTGTTCAAATAGATCAGCAAAAGATTCAGTCATGTTTAAGTTACTTTAATGTAATAAACCACAGTCAATCCTAGACGTGGAGTCAGTCAAATTATCCGTATCATCCTTAATACGAATACCTACCCGAGCAATAATTTTAGTTAGTGCTGGATAATTTTTGCTTGATAAAGTTGAGCGCAAGCTCCAGTACTTCATCAATACCTTTATCGCTTGTATCGATAACGAGCGCATCCTCGGCTGGGACCAATGGTGCCACAGGACGATTCATATCGCGGTCATCACGTTCGATAATTTCAGCTAAAAGGCGCTCGATATTAACATCGAAGCCCTTGTCCTGCAACTGATTATAGCGTCTTTGAGCCCGCTCTTGTGCCGATGCCGTTAAATATAATTTAGCCGATGCAGTTGGGAAAACTACCGTCCCCATATCGCGGCCATCGGCAATCAATCCCGGTGCCGTTCTAAAGGCTCGTTGGCGACGCAATAAGGCTTCCCTAACACGGGGAAACGCCGCCACTTTAGAGGCAGCATTTGAACATTCTTGGGTACGTATCGCTGTGGTGACGTCTTCACCTTCTAAGATCACTTGAACGGGATCTTTCTCATTGCCCGTTAAAAATTTCACATCGAGGTGTGAAGCTAGCAAGGTGATGGACTCTTCATTTTCCAGTTCTACGTCGTGATGAATGGCAGCTAATGCAAGTACTCGATAAATTGCACCACTATCAAGTAGTTGCCAACCTAGATGCTTAGCCAATAATTGGCTAATTGTCCCTTTACCAGCACCACTTGGGCCGTCGATTGTGACTACAGGAGCCCGTTCAGACATACATTCCTCCGCAAAAAATAATCATCATCCGTGAGTTCATAAGTAGAGCCCCGAAAATGAGCGCGCCGCATTGTACAATAATATACAAATAAAATCCGTGGATTTTTTATGAAGTTTAGAAGCCGCTCAAATGCGGCTTCTTTTGTTTGATATGGTCAGAAGTCAATCTGTTAGCAGAAAACGTTAGGCCTTCAGACTGGCAAATTGAGCAAAATAGTCAGGGAAGGTTTTCGAGGTGCAGTCAGGATCGTTAATAGTGATCCCGCAATCGGCAAAGGCCAGCATGGAGAAGCACATGGCCATGCGGTGATCGTTATAAGTGTCAATCTCTGCGGTATTCAGCACCGCTGGCGGCGTGATTTGAATATAATCATGTCCCTCTTCGACTAACGCGCCGACTTTACGCAGCTCAGTTGCCATCGCCGCCAAACGGTCGGTCTCTTTAATGCGCCAGTTATAAATGTTACGAATGGTGGTTGTGCCCTTAGCAAACAATGCTGCGGTAGCAATGGTCATCGCCGCATCGGGAATATGATTCATGTCTAAATCAACCGCAGTTAACGGCGCGCCACGGGCAATAATATAATCATCGCCCCACTCAATATCAGCGCCCATTTTTTCCAGCACATCGGCAAATTTCACATCGCCTTGAATGCTTAAACGGCCAACACCAGTGACTTTCACCTCACCGCCTTTGATGGCACCCGCCGCTAAAAAGTAAGATGCGGAAGAGGCATCCCCTTCTACTAACACTTTACCCGGTGACACATACTGCTGCCCGACGGGGATCTCAAAGCGTGCGTAATCATGATTGATAACCTTAACCCCAAACTGCGCCATCAGCGCTAAGGTGATGTCGATATAAGGCTTAGAAACCAGTTCTCCCTTAACATGAATATTCACGCTACCCTTCGCAAGGGGCGCAACCATTAACAACGCCGTTAAGAATTGGCTAGACAGATCGCCGGCAATTTCCACATCACCACCATTAAGACCTGTCGCATTAATGGTTAGAGGCGGGAAACCGTCATTTTTTAAATACACAACATTGGCACCAAGTTGCCTTAAGGCATCGACTAAGTCACCGATAGGACGCTCTTCCATGCGCGGCTCGCCAGTTAAGGTAAATTCGCCTCGCCCCAAGGTCAGCGCAGCACACAATGGCCGCATTGCCGTGCCCGCATTGCCTAAAAACAGCGTTTGCGCGCTGTCTGCCGAAATCGTCCCACCTAACCCTATGAGTTCACAGACAGTGTTGTTTTGCGATAAACGGTATTCAACCCCTAACTGCTTTAAAGACGCCAACATGTGGCGAATATCATCGGAGTCGAGCAGATTGGTGAGCGTGGTGGTACCTTTGGCTAAGGTCGCCAATAATAAAGCGCGGTTTGAAATACTTTTTGAGCCGGGAATATTGATCTCACCGCGGACTTGCACAACAGGTTCAAGACGTAATTGCTTCATGACTAAATCTTCTTTCTCTTTGGGCGTGATTGATGTCATCACGCGAACTGAATAGGCTAATGGCAACTTCACGCTACAGAACGTCAAGTTTACGTTACTAATAAAAGGAGATTGGGGACCTTGTTGGTGCTTCGTCGTTATAAAATTACCGATAGTGACGCAGGATTCAACCGTTTTTTACTAAAAAATGGCTTTTGAAACCAGAAATTTACTCAAGTCAGCCTAAAAATAACAAAAATACTAAATATAATGGGTGAAATTGTGATCTAAACGCTTTTTCGGCAGGCTTTTTTGCCAGACTAATTGGTCTCTAAACACCATTTTTACTTTAAAGTTTTCATCTATTCACGTTATCCTAGGTTTCAATCGATAAATCACGCACATCCTATGTGATTCATGCTGTCGCTTAATAACTAGAAAGGTAGATGGAGCTATGTTTAACTCACTCATCGCAATGCCTGCGGATCCGATCCTCGGCTTGTTGACCCAGTACCGCGAAGACACACATCCACAGAAAGTAGACTTAGGTGTCGGTGTTTATAAAGACCCCGCGGGAAACACCCCCATTCTCAATTGTGTAAAAAAAGCCGAGAAATTTCGTTTAGAAACGGAGACGACAAAGGTCTATATCGGTCCAACCGGCTCGCCTCAGTTTAATACCCTGATGACACAATTAGCCTTTGGCAGTGATCATAGCGCGATTATCGCTAACCGTATTCGTACAGTTTCCACACCAGGTGGTACGGGCGCCCTGCGTGTTGCGGGTGACTTTATTAAGCGTTGCAATCCTAATGCGGTATTGTGGGTCAGCGATCCCACATGGGCTAACCATACCGGTTTATTCGAAGCTGCTGGGATTACAGTAAAAACTTATCCCTATTATGACTACGATAGTAAATCATTGAAATTTGATGAGATGCTTGCTGCATTATCGCAAGTGAGTCCTGATGATGTGGTGTTATTTCACGCCTGCTGCCATAACCCAAGTGGGATGGATTTGACCACTGAGCAATGGGATAAAGTGGTTGCCCTCACCAAAGAGCAAGGTTTTACCCCGCTTATCGACATGGCCTACCAAGGTTTTGGCGATGGTGTTGATATTGATGCCTACGGCGTTCGTAAAATGGCTGCAGCCGTTGATAATATGATCCTGTGTAGTTCATGCTCGAAAAACTTTGGTCTGTACCGTGAGCGTATCGGTTCTTGCTCTGTGGTTGCCAAAGATGCCAATACCGCCAATATCGCGCAATCTGTACTGCTTTATGTGGTTCGCTGCCTCTACTCCATGCCGCCAGCCCACGGCGCGGCGATTGTTGAGACGATTTTAGGATCAAAAGAATTAACTCAAGAATGGCTTGATGAGCTCAAAGTGATGCGCGATCGTATCAATGGTAACCGCGCGATTTTAGTTGAAAAACTCAAAGCCAATGGTGTTGATCGCGACTTTAGCTTTATCGCTCGCCAAAAAGGCATGTTCTCCTTCCTAGGGGTTAATCCTGAGCAAGTGGCGCGTCTACAGAAAGAATTTAGCATTTATATGGTAGGGTCAAGCCGCATTAGCATAGCAGGCATTAGCGAAGACAATGTGGATTACTTAGCTAAGTCGATTGCCAAAGTGCTTTAAATACACGCTTTAAATACAAGTGCTTTAAATACACGCGATTTAGTACTTTTTAACCATCTAGTTACTCTGCTGTATTCTCTATCTAGGATGCAGCAGAGTTATCTATCGCTTGTAAATATTACACTCAAGTTCTATTTAGTTTGGATTGACGAGTCTTCCTTTTCGTTTCTCCCCAAAAAACCTCATAAGCCACGCCATCGTCACCCTTTAAGCATTTATTTTCAATCGTAAAACCCTATTTGAATGATGTTGACTCCACGGTCTTATCACAATAAACCGCACGTTGTGATCTCAATCGGCGGATTTCCATTTTATAAATCTGGGCTACGGCTATTTTCACTTTTTAAAGCCAGAGCCACTGAGTAAATTAATCGTCATTATTAAGCTTGTGGATATTCCGCCATGTTATTACAAGATAAATTAATGCAAATTGTCACTAAGTCGCAGCTTTCACCTAAGCAAAAATCTAACTATTTAACGTTGGAGGCTGAGGCAAGTTTGCCCTACATGCCTATATCGACTGAGGTAAACGCGGCGATGAATGATGGCGTGATCTGCGATATGTTTGAAGGCCATACACCGTTTAAACCGCGCTATGTATTGCCAGATTATGCCCGTTATCTTCAGCAAGGCTCTGAATATTTAGAACTTTCACCTGCACAGGATGTAGATGAAGCCCTCAATGCCTTAACGATTCTGTATCACCATGTGCCATCGGTGACCAATATCCCCGTGTATTTGGGTCAGTTGGACGACATTTTGATGCCTTTCGTGGAAGGAATGGATGCGGATGTCCTTTATCGTAAACTAAAGCTGTTCTGGATCATGCTAGACAGAACCCTGCCCGACGCCTTTATGCACGTCAATATTGGCCCGACAGACAACATTGTTTGCCGTACTCTACTGCGCATTGATGCCGAGCTCAAACAAGTTGCCCCCAATTTGACCTTTATGTATGACCCCGCCGTCACGCCGGATGAATTATTGCAAATTGCGGCCACCAATATTTGTCAGTGCAGTAAACCGCATATCGCCAACTATCCTCTGCATGCCAGTGCATTTGACAAGCGCGGCTTTGGTATTGTGAGTTGCTACAATGCCTTACCATTAGCTGGCGGCGCTAATACCTTAGTTAGACTCAATCTGAAAGAAGTGGCATTGAAGGCCACGTCAATCAATGATTTTTTTGAGCGAGTCTTGCCCTATTACTGCTCACTCACCTTCGAACTTATCGAGGCGCGCTCAGCATTCTTACATCAAGAGTCGCACTTCTTTGATAGCTTTTTAGTTAAAGAACAATTGATTGATGAATCGCGCTTTGCCCCCATGTTTGGTATTTATGGTATGGCTGAAGCGGTGAATATTCTGCAAGCTCTGATGACAAATGAGGCAGACACATCATCTGAATCAAACAAACCCACAGGCTATGGCCATAGCATGGATGCAAACCAACTTGGCTACCGTATTTCTGCCGCCCTCGATACCATAGTAAAATCCACGCCCGTCACCTATGGCTACCATGGACGAGCGCTGCTGCATTCACAAGGCGGTATTAGCCTCGATAAAGACGTGACGCCAGGTGTTCGTATTCCCTATGGCACGGAACCCAATCCCATCGCTCATATTCAAGCCCTCGCGCAGCATCACCAGTATTATACGGCGGGGATTAGCGATATTTTGACTATCGATGAAACTGTCAAATCGAATCCTCAAGCCATGTTCCAACTGTGTAAAGCGGCACTGGAGTTAGGCTTTAGGGAATTTACCGCCAATGTGGCCTCTAACGATTTAATGCGCGTCACTGGCTATATGGTAAAACGCTCTGATATTGAAGCATTTAAACAATGCGGCTCGCGCCTTAATACCACGGGTTTAGGGGCTGAAGCTGCACAGAATACCGGCATATTGCAACGCCAAGCACGCGTTATTGCCCATGAGCACTCCCCCTGTGTTGTTAACTAAACCGGTCATGAATAAACAGGCAATTGTCAGCCAACTATTGCCGTTTTCCTGCGTCGACGGGCCTGGCAGCAGGCTCGTGTTATTCTTGCAGGGCTGCAACTATCAATGTAAAAACTGCCATAACCCACATACCATCGGCTTATGCGATGGCTGTGGCGATTGCATTGCCACCTGCCCTGACAAGGCGCTGACATTGATAAACGCTAACAATAAGCATCAGATCCATTGGGATAAAGACCGTTGTAGCCAGTGCGATACTTGTCTTTCAGTGTGTCCAAAACAAGCCAATCCCAAAGTCACCCGACACACTGTGGAAGATATCTTGGCGATTCTTCACCATCAGCGTCACTTTATTAACGGCATTACGGTGAGCGGCGGCGAAGCAAGTCTACAACTGCCATTTATTATTGAATTATTTAAAGCGATTAAGGCCTCAACGTCGTTATCACAGTTAACCTGTATGCTTGATACCAATGGCAGTTTGAGCCTCACTGGCTGGCATAAACTGCTGCCCTTTTTAGACGGCGCTATGGTGGATCTTAAAGCGTGGCAACGAGATACCCATAGATACATTACTGGGCGAGATAACCATGCGGTGTTCAAATCGATTAACCTCTTGGCGCAGCGGCAAAAACTGTATGAAGTAAGGTTGCTGCATATTCCAGGTATTACGGATTTTGAACAGGAGATAGACGCGCTATCTAGCTATTTACTGACACTCGGCGCCGATACGCGGTTGAAATTAAACGCCTTTCACCACCATGGCGTGGTTGATGAGGCGTTAACTTGGCCAAGTTGCACACAAACCGATATGGAAGCCTTAGCAGCCTCCCTTGCCCAGCGAGGTTTAACAAATATCGTGTTACCGTCCATCTACCTTTAACGGCTACAAAGCAGGATCTGCTCGTACAACCAACGTAGTGCGGGATCCTTCATACTTTGTTTATGCCATACGAGGCTATAAGCCACTTTTCCATATTCGATGGGTAACGGTTTCACGGTTAAGCCTTTGGCTTGGCTCGCGATAGATGCCCAGCGGCGCGAGCAGGTAAACAGCAGTTCACTGTGGTGACACATTAACGCCGCACTGCCAAAGTCTGGCACCGAAATGGGGACTGCACGTTTTTTAGATTGCTGAGCGAGTAAAATATCAAAATAGGGCGTACTCAGATCTGTATCTGTGATGCCTATATGGCTGAAGCTGAGATAATCATCAAAGCTGATATGCGATTGTTTGGCCAAGGGATGTGATGAGTTCATTAGGCAAATCATTTCATCGCTGAATAAGGTTTCCCACACTAGATCATCTTGCGAAGGATTAGGCTGACTCAGATCATGGGGTAACAGTACAAAATCTAACGAGCCATTAATGAGTCCATCAAAACCGATATTGTCTTTGCTGTAAATATCGAGATGAATATGGGGCGCCAAACTCAAAATATGGGCGCTAAGTTTGGCGGCCAGCAGTTCAAAGGTGCTTTCACGCATTGCAAGCGAAAAACGTCCCTCATAGTTTATTGGGGTAAACGCATCTTGACTCATGATCTGATTCATATCATTGATCATCTGCTGCACGCTTGGGCCTAATCGTTTGGCTAAAGGTGTTGCAACCAGTGAATTACCATTACGGTAAAACAGTTCATCATTTAAACTGTCTCGAAGTTGACTTAAGGTTTTACTGACAGATGAAGGGCTTAAGCATAAGCGCTCAGCGCTGGCGGTAACGCTCAGAGTATCGAGCATCACATGTAAAGTGATTAAGTGCTTCATACTAATACGCGAAAGCTTGGCTAAATCCATTAATAGTTTCCTAGTAATTTATCTTATGGTAAAAATCAAAATATCAACTTTTAATGATGATAAACAATAAGATAAAACTTACCCATAGATTACTATGTATATTGGTCTGTTATGCGTGCCGGCTCACAGGCTTGCTCAGTGCAAGTGCCATTGCCGCAAACTTATCTGGGTTGCATCTAACCAAATCCTGCCAACAAAAAAGCGAATGCACATGTGCATTCGCTTTTTGCGTGTAACAGCTAAAAACTTATCTGCTCTAGGGTGAGCGCGGACTAAATCTTATGATGTTTAGCTGCAAACTCGTTCATAAATGTCACCAGCGCGGCAACACCTTCCAGTGGCATTGCATTGTATAGGCTTGCACGCATACCACCGACAATTCGGTGTCCTTTTAAAGCCACTAAGCCCGCCGCTTCGGCCTCTTTTAAGAAGGCGCCATCAAGGGATTCATCCGCCAGTTGGAAAGTCACGTTCATTTGTGAGCGGTTCGCCGCGACGACACCATTTTTATAGAAAGGATTGGCATCGATACAGGCATACAGCATTTGCGCTTTTTGCTGATTGATTTTCGCGATACTGGCCACACCACCTAAGGATTTGAGCCAGGCAAACACTTCAGCCGCTAAGTACCAGGCAAATGTTGGTGGCGTATTGAACATAGAATCATGCTCTACCGCTAAACGATAATCCATAATGGATGATTGAGTTAAACTCGGCAGTTTCAACATATCATCACGCACGATCACAATGGATAAGCCCGAAGGACCAATGTTTTTCTGTGCGCCAGCATAGATTAAGCCATAACGGCTGACATCAATTTCACGAGACATAATGGTAGATGATAGGTCGGCGACAATCGGCCATGGACTGTCTAACTCATCAAAAATTTCGATACCATCAACTGTCTCATTTGGGCAGTAGTGCACATAACGGTAATCGGCATCAATGTTATGCAGATCAGGCAGCACTACTGCATTGAGTCCATTATGTTTTTCAACAATGTTAAGGCTATCAATTTGCGCGTCGCCCGCCAGCTTTTGGGCTTCGGCTAATGCCGCAGAAGACCATTGACCACTGACTAAATACAGGGCTCGGCCTTGATTGCCTAAAAAATTATTCACAACGGCAGAGAACTGACCGCGACCACCGCCGTGCATAAACAACACATGATAGTTTTGTGGAATGTGCATCAGCTCGCGTAAATCTGCCTCAGCTTGCTTGGTCAGCGCGATAAATTCCTTACCTCTGTGGCTGACTTCCATCACGGAGACACCTAGCCCATTCCAATCGAGTAATTCCTGTTGTGCTTTTTTCATTACCGCTGCGGGTAACATCGCAGGACCTGCACAGAAATTATAAATCGCGCTCACTGCCACTCTCCTTATTTACAAACCATGATATTAGAATTCATAAAATAAAACGTTGCCATGAAAAAAACGAGCGTCCAATTGGACGCTCGTTTTTATGCTTTCGAATTAGTCTTCGTCTTGCTCGTCGTCAAGCTCTTCATCTTCGTCTAATTCTTCTTCCAGTTCATCCTCTTCCTCTAAAGGCCCTTGTTGAACAGAGTCACCTTCAGCGACAACTGGGACGATTGGCATACCGTTTTCATCCAGCTCGACGTCATCTTCGTCGCCTTGGATCTCATCAATACGTTGCAGACCAACCACTTTCTCATCACTTGCAGTACGGATAATGGTCACACCTTGCGTATTACGGCCGATGATAGACACACCGTTCGCCGGCGTACGCACTAAGGTACCTTTGTCGCTGATCAGCATGATTTCATCATTGCCGCCAACTTGTACCGCGCCAACAACTGCACCGTTACGCTCACTCACCTTGATCGATACCACACCTTTGGTCGCGCGGCTCTTAGATGGGTATTCAGACAGTTCAGTACGTTTACCATAGCCGTTTTCAGTCACGGTTAAGATAGCGCCATCGCCCTTAGGTACGATGAGAGACACCACTTTTTGGCCTTCTTCAAGCTTGATACCGCGAACACCGGTCGCACCGCGGCCCATTGGACGCACGCCCTTGAAGTTGATTTGTGGATTGCCTTCTTCATCTAGCACTGGGTTGCCGTTTTCATCGAGGACGGCCACTTCTTCGCCTTCTTTAAAGCGAACCACTTTACCTTCGTTCGAGAACAACATGATCTCATCATCACCATTGGTGATGTCGACACCGATCAGTTGGTCACCGTCTTTGAGGTTAACAGCGATAATGCCGTTAGCACGTGGGTTGCTGTAAGCTGTCAGCGCAGTCTTCTTCACAGTACCGTTAGAGGTCGCCATGATGATGTACTTGTCCTCAGCGTATTCACGCACCGGCAGAATCGCCGTAATGCGTTCGCCATCGGCCAGCGGCAGCAAGTTAACAATCGGACGACCACGGGAAGTGCGGCTCGCCAGCGGTAACTGATAGACCTTGAGCCAGTACATTTTACCAAAATCTGAGAAGCACAGAATCGTATCGTGGGTGTTCGCAACCAACAGTTTTTCAACGAAATCTTCGTCTTTCACCTTAGTGGCGGCTTTACCCTTACCACCACGGCGCTGGGCTTGGTAATCGCTAAGCGGTTGGTACTTGGCGTAACCTAAGTGTGACAGAGTCACAACCACGTCTTCTTCGTTGATTAAGTCTTCAAGACTCATATCAATTTCATTGGCGTTGATGACAGTGCGGCGCGCATCACCGTATTCAGCAAGAATTTCTTCCAGCTCTTCTTTGATCACTTCCATCAAACGCTCAGGGCTACGCAGAATAAACAACAGACCAGCGATGAACTCAAGCAGCTCTTCGTATTCGGCGATGATCTTATCGTGCTCAAGACCAGTTAAACGGTGTAAGCGCAGCTCTAGAATCGCCTGAGCCTGTTGCTCAGTCAGATAATATAAGCCGTCACGGATGCCGAATTCGGGCTCTAACCATTCAGGACGCGCCGCATCATCCCCCGCTTTTTCAAGCATGCCCTGTACATGGCCGAGCGCCCAGCCCTGCTCAACCAGTTTGACTTTAGCGTCAGCTGGGGTTGGCGAGGCTTTGATCAGCGCAATAATCGGGTCGATGTTGGCCAGCGCGACCGCTAATGCCTCAAGAATATGGGCACGTTCGCGCGCTTTACGCAGTTCGAATACGGTACGGCGAGTCACAACTTCACGGCGGTGCAGGATAAAGCATTCGAGCATTTCTTTTAAGTTGAACAACTTAGGCTGACCATTGGTCAAAGCCACCATGTTGATACCAAAAGAACATTGCATTTGGGTTTGTGCGTACAAGTTGTTCAGGACAACTTCACCCACTTCACCACGCTTAATTTCGATAACGATGCGCATACCGTCTTTGTCAGACTCATCGCGCAGGCCGCTAATACCTTCAATCTTCTTATCTTTAACTAGCTCAGCGATTTTCTCGATGAGTTTCGCCTTGTTCACCTGATAAGGAATTTCGGTGACGATAATACGTTCACGGCCGTTATCTTCGGTTTCGACTTCAGCCAGCGCGCGCATGACTGCGCGGCCGCGGCCTGTCTTATACGCATCGATAATGCCCTTACGGCCATTGATGATCGCCGCCGTTGGGAAATCAGGGCCAGGAATATATTCCATGAGCTGTTCAATCGACAGCGCAGGATCGGCGATCAGCGCTAAACAGCCTTTAACCACTTCCGTTAAGTTGTGTGGTGGGATGTTCGTCGCCATACCCACCGCAATACCCGATGAACCGTTAATCAACAGGTTAGGTACGCGTGTCGGTAATACCGCAGGAATTTGTTCTGTGCCGTCGTAGTTTGGCACATAGTCAACGGTTTCTTTTTCAAGATCGGCAAGGAGCTGGTGCGCTAACTTATCCATCCGGATTTCGGTATAACGCATTGCCGCGGCAGAGTCACCGTCAACCGAACCGAAGTTTCCTTGACCGTCGACTAAGGTGTAACGCAGTGAGAAAGGCTGAGCCATACGCACGATAGTGTCGTATACCGCCAAGTCACCATGGGGGTGATATTTACCGATCACGTCACCGACCACACGGGCAGACTTTTTGTACGGCTTGTTCCAATCGTTCTTCAATTCACTCATGGCAAACAGCACGCGGCGATGTACAGGCTTAAGGCCATCACGCACGTCTGGTAATGCACGTCCTACGATGACGCTCATGGCGTAATCAAGGTACGAATTCTTTAGTTCGTCTTCGATATTAATTGGCGAAATAGATGATGCCAGATCAGTCATAAACTGCTCGTTCCCCTGAAAATTAGCCGACAACGCATAATCCGTATCATTGAGCGGCCCAAAAACGTGATTTGGCATTCTAACACAGTTATTTAATGTCGCCAGACCTATCCTGCGCGAATTGAGAAGGATGTGGCTTAATAGATGAAAACACTGTCAATTTGCACTTTTAAACCCGATAAAATCGGTTGTTAATGGCGAAATTGAGTCCAAGACTTGATTAATATCCGAGCAGAAAAACCGCTCCGCTTCACAAAGTGTTTAAGAATTAATGATAATTGCTGAAATTTCACTCAACCACAAAGACTTAGAATCAGCCAATACTGTGTTTATCCACCATTGTCGTTATAATAGCCGCACTATTCAGCCGCTTTAGGTAATCGCATGCAACAGAATACCAACGTAGACCCACAGGAAATCGCAAAGTTTGAACGTATGGCCGAAACCTGGTGGGATCTCAATGGCGAGTTTAAACCGCTGCATCTATTAAATCCCCTTCGCTTAAACTATATCGATCAAACTGCTGGCGGGATTTTTGGTAAAAAAGTGCTCGACGTCGGTTGCGGCGGTGGCATTTTATCCGAAAGCATGGCGCGCATCGGTGCAGTGGTTGATGGTCTTGATATGGGTGAAGAACCGTTAGAAGTTGCACGCTTGCATGCGCTGGAAACCGGTGTGAGCATCAATTACGTGAAAAACACCGCCGAGGCTCATAGGGAAGATCACCGCGAATACTATGATGTGGTGACCTGCATGGAGATGCTCGAACACGTACCCAATCCCCAATCAGTGATCCAAGCCTGCTGCGATATGGTAAAACCCGGTGGTTTTGTGTTTTTTTCCACGATTAATCGCAATGTTAAATCCTTTGTCGAAACCATTATCGGTGCTGAATATCTACTGAAGATGTTACCGATTGGCACTCATGATCATAATAAGTTTATTAAACCTTCCGAATTGATTGAGTTAGTCGATAACACCGACCTCATCTGTAAAGACGCCCTTGGGATCACTTATAACCCGTTAACAGGGATTTTTAAGTACACATCTAAGGTCGATGTAAACTATATGATTGCAACGCAAAAGGCAGATTAAGATGAGTTTAGCTGAGGTTAAAGGGGTCTTATTCGACCTTGATGGTACTCTTGCCGATACCGCGCCGGATCTGGTTCAGGCCCTTAACCTCAGTTTGTCTGATGTCGGTATTGCAGCAAAACCCTTTGCAGACATGCGTAGCGCCGCCTCCCATGGCAGCTTTGCCTTAGTCGATGCGGCCATTCCAGGCGCAGATGAGGTGCTACGCACCCAAGTCCAGCAAGGACTCCTTGCCCACTATCAAAGGATCAATGGCGACCATTGCCAATTGTTTGAAGGTATTTCCCCACTGCTTGACTGGCTCGAGTTATGCCGCGTGCCATTTGGGGTCATCACCAATAAACCTGCCCGTTTTACTCGTCCCCTGTTACATAAGCTTAAGCTCAGCTCGCGTATGCCGGTAATGATCAGCGGCGATTCGACCCGTTACCCTAAGCCCCATACCGCACCTATGCTATTGGGCGCGCAGCAGTTGCAGTGCAAGCCACAGCAAATCCTTTATTTAGGCGATGCCGAGCGGGATTTACTCGCAGCCCAAGCGGCGGGCATGCTCGGCGGTGTAGCGCTGTGGGGATATTTGGGCGAGGACGATACACCCGATGCATGGCCTGCCTATGCACAGTTTACGACGCCTTCGAATTTACATTCGGCACTAAGCCAAGCGTTAACAAAATAAGCACGAATCAGGATTCGTGCTGATAGCTATTAATAGAATTAACGCTATGGGTCAATCCCCGCGATCGTGATCGCTGCTTATTTTAGCGATCGATCACACTGCGGGATCGGAATAAAAATTCGCCATATCAGACGCACGCTAATCTCAATTTGAGCTACAGGGTTAGTCATTACTAACGCATTTTTTTATCCTCAAGATATCCACAAGATACCCCCTAAATTGAGACTTGCAAATAATAGCAAACCTCACTATCTTGTATCTCAGATTATTTAAAACACCATATCTTGTGTATAGGTAGCAATCAGACACACTAGAAGTTCCCCGCTAAATCGACTATTTTCACCATAGTCAACAGTATTAAGGGTTTTCAGGTTGATTGTTTTACAAGGAAACGTACGGTGACTTAGTTCACCTGAACAGATATCAGAACCAAGGCCTCTCTTCAATGAATAGCAATATGACAGTTACAAAACGCTGTGGTGCACGTGAGACAATTGATCTCGACAAAATACACCGCGTAATTACTTGGGCAGCCAAGGGATTAAAAAACGTTTCTGTTTCTGAAGTTGAACTTCGCACGCATTTACAGTTTTTCGATGGGATCCCAACCGAAGCTATCCACGAAACGATCATCAAATCTGCGGCGGATTTAATTTCCCCTGAGTCACCCGATTATCAGTTTCTGGCTGCGCGTTTAGCCGTATTCCATTTGCGTAAGAAGGCTTTTGGTCAGTTCGAGCCGCCCAAGTTATATGACCATGTCACTAAGCTGGTAGAGCTGGGTAAGTATGATATGCATATTCTGCAGGATTACACCCGCGAAGAACTCGATATTATGGACACTTATATCGACCATTGGCGCGATATGAACTTCTCTTACGCAGCCGTTAAACAGCTTGAAGGTAAATATCTGGTTCAAAACCGCGTCACCCACGAGATTTATGAGAGCGCCCAGTTCCTCTACATTCTGGTGGCGGCCTGTTTGTTTGCCCGCTATCCAAAAGCTACGCGTCTGCAATACGTCAAAGATTTTTACGATGCGGTATCGACTTTTAAGATTTCACTACCAACGCCTATCATGGCGGGAGTGCGTACCCCGACTCGTCAGTTTAGCTCATGCGTACTGATTGAATGTGGCGATAGCTTGGATTCAATCAACGCGACAGCATCATCTATCGTAAAATACGTAAGCCAACGCGCTGGTATCGGTATCAACGCCGGTCGTATCCGTGCATTAGGAAGCCCAATCCGTGGTGGCGAAGCCTTCCACACGGGTTGCTTACCTTTCTACAAGTATTTCCAAACTGCGGTGAAATCGTGCTCGCAAGGCGGCGTGCGCGGCGGTGCAGCAACCCTCTTCTATCCTATTTGGCACTTAGAAGTTGAATCGCTGCTAGTACTGAAAAATAACCGTGGCGTTGAAGATAACCGTATCCGTCATTTAGACTACGGCGTGCAACTGAATAAACTGATGTATCAACGTCTGATCAAAGGCGAAAATATCAGCCTGTTCAGCCCATCGGACGTACCCGGTCTTTACGATGCCTTCTTTGAAGATCAAGCCGAATTTGAGCGTTTATATCTGCAATATGAGCAAGACAGCAGCATTCGCAAAAAGACATTAAAAGCGGTGGATCTGTTCTCACTGATGATGCAAGAACGTGCTTCAACGGGCCGTATCTACATTCAAAACGTGGATCACTGTAACACCCACAGTCCATTTGACTCAAAAGTTGCACCGATCAGACAGTCTAACCTCTGCCTTGAAATCGCGCTGCCGACTAAGCCATTGAATAACATTGACGATCCAAACGGCGAAATCGCCCTTTGTACACTGTCGGCATTAAACCTGGGGACAATTACCGATTTAGCGGAATTGGAGCCATTAGCTGATTTAGCCGTGCGGGCCTTAGATAACCTGCTGGATTACCAAGATTATCCAATCAAAGCGGCGCAGATTTCGTCGATGAACCGTCGTACCTTAGGGATTGGTGTTATCAACTTCGCTAACTATTTAGCGAAGAATGGCATGAAGTACTCCGATGGTAGCGCGAACAATCTGACTCACAAGACCTTTGAAGCGATTCAGTTTTATCTGCTCAAAGCGTCAATGAATCTGGCGAAAGAAAAAGGTGCGTGCCCATTATTTAATGAGACGACTTACGCTCAAGGTATTTTACCTATCGATACCTACAAACGTGACCTAGATAAGATTTGCAGTGAGCCATTGCATTTAGACTGGGAAGCGCTGCGTAACGACATTAAAGAGTATGGTTTACGTAACTCGACATTGTCTGCACTGATGCCGTCTGAGACTTCATCACAGATCTCAAACGCCACCAACGGTATCGAACCGCCACGCGGCTTGATCAGTGTGAAAGCCAGTAAAGATGGCCAGTTAAAGCAAGTGGTACCCGATTTTGATGAGCTGAAATACAACTACGAGCTGTTATGGCAAATGCCAAGCAACGAAGGTTACTTACAGCTTGTGGGTATCATGCAAAAGTTCGTTGACCAAGCGATTTCGGCCAACACAAACTATGATCCAGCGCGTTTTGAGGGCCGTAAAGTCCCAATGCAGACCCTGCTAAAAGACTTACTCAATGCCTACAAGTTAGGTGTAAAAACGCTGTACTACCATAACACTCGCGATGGTGCATCGGATCAACACGATGACATTACCAACATAGAGAAAGAAGATGACGGCTGTGCTGGCGGCGCTTGCAAAATCTAATCTTCAATGTTAACGGTTGCGGGATCCCAATGGGATCCCGACTTATTGGAATACTCGTACCATGACCTACTCTACTTTTTGCCAAACACCCAACGATGCCACCCGTGAACCCATGTTTTTCGGACAATCGGTAAACGTCGCACGTTATGACCAACAAAAATATGAAGTGTTTGAAAAACTAATTGAAAAGCAGCTGTCTTTCTTCTGGCGCCCAGAGGAAGTCGATGTGAGCCGCGATAAAATCGACTACAACTCACTACCCGATCATGAAAAGCATATTTTTATTTCGAACCTGAAATACCAAACGCTGCTCGATTCAATTCAAGGTCGCTCGCCTAACGTAGCTTTTTTGCCATTGGTGTCACTGCCTGAGTTAGAAACCTGGATTGAAACCTGGTCATTCTCCGAGACCATTCATTCGCGCTCATACACTCACATTATTCGCAATATCGTCAACGATCCTTCAGTGATTTTTGACGATATCGTGGTGAACCATGAGATCCTGCGCCGTGCCACAGACATTGCAGAGTTCTACGATCACCTCATCAAATTAACCCAGACATATCATCTACTCGGTGAAGGCACCCATGTGATTGATGGTGAGCCTTTAGAGGTAAATACCCGCACCCTGAAAAAAGCACTGTACCTGTGCATGATGTCAGTTAACGCGCTCGAAGCCATTCGCTTCTACGTGAGCTTTGCCTGCTCATTTGCCTTCGCTGAGCGTAAGCTTATGGAAGGTAACGCGAAAATTATTCGTCTTATCGCCCGTGACGAGGCGCTGCACTTAAACAGCACCCAGCATATCTTAACCATTATGCAGGGCGGCAAAGACGATCCTGAGATGGCCGAGATTGCCGCAGAATGCCAACAGGAAGCCTATAACCTGTTCCTAAAAGCCGCCGAACAAGAAAAAGAATGGGCAAAATACCTGTTCAAAGACGGCTCAATGATCGGTCTAAACGAGCAGATCCTCTGCCAATATGTTGAGTACATTACCAACCAACGGATGAAGTCAGTTAACCTGCCGCTACCTTACGCAGAACAAACTAACCCACTGCCATGGATGAAAAACTGGCTAGAGAGTGACGCAGTGCAAGTGGCCCCACAAGAAGTGGAAGTGTCATCCTATCTGGTCGGCCAAATTGATGCAGCCGTCGACAGTGATGAATTTCTTGATTTCGATCTCTAATCACTTTTGATTGTGAAATGACTAGATTACGAAATGACTAAGTCGAACCAGCTAAAGAGCCATCCATTGAATAATCCCTTTGCCAAGGCGCCCATTGTGCGCCTGCAAGGGCAACCTGTGCTGCTATTTACCCCGCAGCACGGCTCTTTACTGCAAGCTCTTGAGGCCAAAAAAGTCAGAATTTTCTCTGAATGTCGTAGTGGCTTTTGTGGTGCCTGTAAAACAAAAGTGCTTAGTGGTCGTGTCAGCTATTTAACCGAGCCTCTAGCCGATCTCAATGCCGACGAATGTCTGCCCTGCTGCTGTATACCCAGCGAAGATTTAGAACTCGACTTATCGCCCGAAGGCGCTGCCGTGGTGACCTATTCTTGCAACACCCGCGCTCAGTCTACATCTACACGTAAAACCGCCAACCTAAAAGCCGTGCCACAGCAAGAAGTGGTCGAAGAATAGCAGAGTCGTCTACTATTGGTTGTTATTGACAAACATCCTCCTGCATAACACCTACTGATTAGCAAAAAACAACATCTTTACAGCTTCCCAAACGCTTTATCGCTCACTCTTGTTAGCTTGCCAAAAGATCATTATGTTATTGCTTTCCAATTATTTTTATTTTGTATTAGGTGGACCAGTTTATGCCAAGGAGAGCTATGGATAAGTTAATCGCAATCAGCTTCCTGCTTGTGTCAATGAGTGCATTTTCGAGTGAAGATAACCTCGTTGCCGAAATGAAAGACATGGATAGTAAGGTATTTGATTCATTTAATCGTTGTGCCGATGAGCAACAACTCAAGCTGCACGAAAGTTACTTTGCAGATAAGGTCGAGTTTTACCATGACAACGGTGGTGTCACTTGGGATCGCCAGTCGATGATCAACAACACTAAAAACTATGCCTGTGGTAAATACACCCGCTCACTGGTTGAAGAGAGCTTTCAAGCCTATCCCATCAAGGACTTTGGCGCGATAACAGAGGGTGTACATAAATTTTGCAGCCAAGAAACTGACAGTTGTGACGGCAAAGCCAAATTTTTAATGGTCTGGCAACACACCAATGGCCAGTGGCAAGTCACTAGAGTCGTCAGTTATGGGCATTTACCCAACTAAGCAAATGGCCCACTCATATAGATAAGCGCTTATCTTCATATCAATCAACAAAAAAGCCTGAGTCTGACTCAGGCATTTTTTAGGATAAACCGCTTAAAACTACAGCAGCATAGCAAGCTCGGCGCCTTGACGAATGGCCCGTTTTGCATCCAGCTCAGCGGCAACATCAACACCCCCAATCAAATGCACAGGAATGCCCGTTGCTTTCATCTCATCGACTAAGGTGCGGTTAGATTCTTGTCCGGCGCAGAGGATAACATTATCCACGGCCAATACTTCAGTTTGCTCACCAACCCGAATATGTAGGCCAGCGTCATCAAACTTTTCATAGTTGACGCCGGTTTTCATCTTCACATCATGCTGTTTTAACACTAAACGGTGGATCCAACCGGTGGTTTTACCTAAGCCTTGGCCCATCTTTGAAGTCTTGCGTTGCAGCAAATAAACTTGTCTGTGATCGCTATTATCGACTTCAGGCTCGGCTAACCCACCCGCATGCTGATATTGCTTGTCTATACCCCACTGCTTTAACCATTTTTCAGGATTGAGGGTGCTAGACTCAGATTCGCAGAGGTAATGCGCCATATCAAAGCCAATACCGCCAGCACCAATCAGCGCGACTTTGTCACCAATCGCAGTTTGGCCCGTCAGTACCTGCTGATAATCGACCACTTTGGGGCTATCAAATCCTGGCAAGCTCAACTCGCGCGGGACCACGCCGGAAGCAATAACAATTTCATCAAACGTTTCGGTTTCCAGTACCTTAGCATCCAAGCGGGTATTTAAGCGCAGATCAATTTTATACAGTTTAATTTGATTGAGGAAATAACGAATTGTCTCGTTAAACTCTTCTTTTCCTGGGATTTTACGTGCCAGATTAAACTGACCACCCACCTCAGATTTCGCCTCAAAAAGCACGACTTCATGACCACGCATCGCTGCATACACCGAAAATGCCATGCCTGCGGGACCCGCGCCCATCACTGCAATTCGCTTCTTTTTATTGGTAGGTAAAAAGTTAATTTCGGTCTCGTAACAGGCACGAGGGTTGACCAAGCAGGTGGCACGTTTCAGAGAGAAGGTATGATCTAAACAGGCCTGATTACAACCAATACAGGTATTAATCAGCTCTGGCGTATTGGCCGCCGCTTTATTCACAAACTCAGGATCAGCTAGGAACGGCCTCGCCATAGATACCATGTCCGCTTGACCAGAGGCGATGATTTGCTCGCCAATCTCAGGCGTATTAATACGATTTGTGGCAATCAAGGGCACTGAAACCGACTTCTTAAGTTTTTCAGTTACCCAAGCAAAGGCGCCGCGGGGCACGCTAGTCGCAATGGTTGGCACACGGGCCTCATGCCAGCCAATCCCAGTATTAATAATCGACACTCCCGCATGTTCAAGCCATTTGGCCAGTTGCACAACTTCGTCCCAGGTGGAGCCGTTATCGACTAAGTCGAGCATAGATAAACGGAAAATAATGATAAAGTCTTTGCCTACTTTAGCGCGGATGGCATTCACAATTTCAATTGGGAATTGTGCGCGTTTTTCAAAACTACCGCCCCATTCATCGGTGCGCGTATTGGTCCGGGAACTGATAAATTGGTTGATCAAATACCCCTCAGAGCCCATCACTTCAACGCCATCGTACCCTGATCTTTTTGCTAAGGCGGCAGAACTGGCGTAATCCTTAATGGTGGCGCGTACTTGACGGCTCGACATGGCAGAAGGCATAAAGGGAGTAATCGGCGATTTGATTTTACTCGGTGCCTGCGAAAAAGGATGATAACCATAGCGCCCAGCATGCAGGATTTGCATACAGATTTTACCACCGGCCTCATGCACCGCTTTAGTCACAATGCGGTGCTTGCCCACTTGCCAGGGGAAACTCAACTGACAAGCATGGGGAGTCAATCGACCACGTAGGTTTGGTGAAATTCCGCCAGTGACGATCAATCCTACGCCGCCCAACGCGCGCTCTTTATAAAACGCTGCCAGTTTCTCAAATCCGCCCTTTTCTTCTTCTAACCCCGTGTGCATGGAGCCCATCAACACACGGTTTTTGAGCTGGGTAAATCCCAGATCTAAGGGTTCTAATAAATGGGGAAACGACATTCAAACATCCTTTTTAAACAAGTGATTTAAATGAGCATACCTTGAGTCAAATGTAAGCTCAACTGTTGCTAACGGGTTAAAAGTTAAAAACCTTTACAATTGTGTTTAGCCAGTGAAGAGATTTTCAGTTAGCATTGGCACATTCGATATGCAAAGGAGTGGCTAATGTCCGCTAACCCATCGTTTTTCAAGAGAATATGCTTATTCATTTGGAACGCCCTTAACGGGATCCGTAAATTCATACTTAACCTGATCTTTTTTGGCCTCCTCGCCATGATTCTGATTGTCATTGGCAGTAGTGAAGATATTCAGGTCGAAGATAATTCGGCACTGGTACTTAATCTTGCGGGATCGATTGTTGATCAAAAACAACAGGTCGACCCGCTTGAAGCCGCACTCAAGCAAGGTAATAACGGCAGCAGCGATGGCGAAATCCTACTGGCGGATATTATCTATGTGATTGATAACGCGGCGCACGATAACAGGATCAGCACTATAGTCTTAGACTTGGCAGAGCTAAAACGTGCGGGGATCAGCAAATTACAATCCATTGGCGATGCCTTAAATCGTTTTAAAGAAAGCGGCAAAAAGGTCGTAGCGATTGGTAACTATTACGAACAAAATCAATATTTTCTTGCCAGTTTTGCCGATACTATTTACCTCAACCCTCAAGGTAGCGTCTCACTTGAGGGATTAAGTATGTATAACCAATACTTCAAATCCGCCCTCGAAAAACTCAAGATAAAAGCACATATCTTCCGTGTTGGGACGTTTAAATCCGCAGTAGAACCTTATATGCGTGACGATATGTCAGATGCGGCCAGAGAGGCTAGCAGCGTCCTACTTGCTGATGTTTGGCAAAGTTACACTCAAACGGTGGCGACAAATCGCCAAATTGATACCAAAGCCTTGGTTTTGGACTCGGCAAACTACCTTGCACAACTCGATAAGGCTGAGGGCGATTCTGCGACTATGGCCCTCAATATGAAATGGGTCGATACCCTAGCGACCGATGAAGATTTCCGCAAAGTTATGCTCGATACCGTGGGTAAAGAAAAGTCAGGTGACAGCTTTAAGCAGGTCAGCTTTTACGACTATTTAACCCTAGTGACACCTCTGCCAAGCTTTGTTGAGCAAGACAGTGTTGGTATTATCGTTGCAAGCGGCACTATTTTAAATGGCAGCCAACCCGCCGGCCAGATTGGTGGCGATAGCACGGCTGAACTCATTCGTAAGGCGCGATTTGATAAACATATTAAAGCACTGGTGTTACGAGTTGACAGCCCTGGCGGTAGCGCCTTTGCCTCGGAGCAAATCCGCCAAGAATTACTCGCCCTCAAAGCGGCGGGTAAACCTGTGGTGGTCAGTATGGGTAGCCTTGCGGCATCCGGCGGTTATTGGATTTCGGCCAGCGCCGATTATATCTTCGCGACACCAACAACACTGACGGGCTCTATCGGCATCTTCGGGATGATCACCACCTTCGAAGATTCACTCGCCAGCTTAGGCATTCATACCGACGGCGTATCAACCTCTGAATGGGCGGGTTTATCAGTCACGCGCACCCTCTCTCCACAAATTGAATCGGTAATCCAGCGCCATATTGAGCGTGGCTACTTAGACTTTATTTCACTGGTGGCTAAGGAACGAAAAATGACCTTAGAACAAGTGGATAATATCGCCCAAGGCCGTGTATGGAGTGGTAAAAAAGCTCTAGAATTAGGCTTAGTTGACGAACTAGGTGATATAGACCAAGCTGTCGCGAAAGCAGCAAAACTGGCGGATTTAAGCCTGTTCGATACCCGTGTGATTGAGCAAGAGCTCACACCTGAGCAGCGTTTTGTGCAGCAAATGTTTGCCTCTGTGTCGGCTTATTTACCCGCTTCACTCAGCCATTCAACGCTGCTTGAGCAAATGCTGAGCCAATGGACCGGTAGCTTAAAGACTATAGCGGCCTTTAACGACCCTAACCATGTGTATGTATATTGTGACAGCTGTGCGATCAACTAGCGCAGACTCAAGATGAAAGACACAAAAGCCCGATACCTCGGGCTTTTTTATTGGGTTTATGTCAGCAAAATCGTATAATTAGCCCACGTGAAGCTAAGATAACGACAAGAATGACTAAACGCTCCATTTATGTCGCCTACACGGGCGGCACCATAGGCATGCAAAAAACCGATAATGGCTTTGCACCAGTAGCAGGATTTTTGACCCAATGCGTCCAATCCATGCCCGAGTTTTACCATGCTGAAATGCCTGAGTTTGTGATCCACGAGTACTGCCCGCTCATCGACTCATCAAACATGGCACCGACCGACTGGCAAATGATTGCCGATGATATCAAAGCCAATTATGACAAGTACGATGGCTTTGTGATCCTCCACGGCACTGATACCATGGCCTATACTGCATCGGCCTTATCCTTTATGCTTCAAGGCCTGTCAAAGCCTGTTATCGTCACTGGCTCACAAATCCCCTTGGCGCAGTTGCGTTCCGACGGCCAAACCAACCTACTCAACTCTTTGTATATCGCTGCTAATTATCCAGTGGCTGAGGTTTGCTTATTCTTTAATAACAAACTGTTCCGTGGCAATCGTTCTACCAAAGCCCACGCCGATGGCTTCGATGCCTTTGCCTCACCAAACTTCCCCTTACTGCTTGAAGCGGGGATCAAAATTAATCTGCGCGCAGGTAAAATTGCCACGCCAAGCGATAAGCCGTTAGAAGTCGCTAATATCAGCCCGCAGCCTGTCGGTGTAGTCACCCTCTACCCAGGTATCTCCACGCAAATTTTTGAGAATATTCTGCAGCAACCCGTTAAGGCGCTCATTTTACTGACCTTTGGTGTAGGTAATGCACCGCAAGATACGGCATTACTCGATACCCTAAAGCAAGCGGATGAACGGGGAATTGTGTTAGTGAACCTGACTCAGTGTTTCCAAGGTAAGGTGAATATGGGCGGTTATGCAACGGGAAATGCCCTCGCTAAAGCAGGCGTGATCAGTGGCGCAGATATGACCATTGAGGCTGCATTGGCTAAGTTGCATTATCTGCTGTCGAAAAACTTAAAGCCGAGCGAAATTAAGGCTGCTATGTTGCAAAACTTAGTTGGTGAGCTCAGCCCCGATTAAGGAGCGCAACTTTGCGAATTAAAAAGCCCACATTAGTGGGCTTTTTAATACGTTGCGTCAACTGAGATTACAGGTCGTCAGCTTTAAACTCGGCTATCGACTCGCCACGGAATTGTTTCTTCAACTCCGCCTTTGACAGCTCATTTAATTTTCCGCCAGCACCTATGGTGAAATGCTCCGTTTGATCTAAGCGGCGCGCCTGATAGAGCATCACCACTTGAAGAGTCGATTCACGCTGGGCTTCGGTCAATACTGTGCCATCTTCCCATTTGCCTAATTCAGCAGCGCTACGCAGCCTTTCATAGACTTCTTCGGGCATTTGGTCGATTACTTGATTAATGTCGGTCATACACTCTTTCGCTTATGTAATACGATTCTAACGCGGGTAATTAAATAGCCCACAAAACCAAAGACAAAACAGATGGCACCAATGGTCGCGCGTACGCCTTCGGCGGGCTCTCCACCCCAAAACCAAATCACCACCCCCGCAATAAACAGCGTCATGGCAACAAAGCTTTGGTTCATTAAGCTGCTAGATTTTTGGATATGACTGATCCGTACGAGCGAGCTATTATCACCATTGGTTTTTGCCTCACAATGCGGGCAAGCTGGCGCCTTGCTCGACATCCGTTTACGGCAGATTGGACATTCGATTAATGCCATAGTCGCACCTATCTTAACTTATCAACCACGGCGAGCATGGCAATCAATGACGCTTCGCCTAAATAAATACTGCGCTCAGGTGACCAACCCACAAACGGATCCTGCAGGTTGTTGTTGTCTTTAAAAGGCATTTCTAAGGTGTTCGACAAGCAATCGAAGGTTTGCGCCACCCAATTAGACGCCACGGTCAAGTTGGCTTGACCAGGCTCGTCTTTAGCGTACCCAAACTCGGTTTGGAAATCGGCACTGGCCAAGGTTAGTGCCTGACTAAAGTCCGCTTGCAGCTGCGCCAATCGCTCATTGTAAGCTGGTACCCCCTCGCAACCCGCGAGGAAAACATAGGGAAGACCTTCATCACCATGGACATCGTAAAATAAATCTACGCCCGTTTGCTGCATCTTATGCACTACATGGTAGACCTCAGGGCTTCTTTCTAAGCTCGGGGTTTGCCATTCACGGTTAAGGTTAACCCCAATCGCATTGGTACGCAGATGGCCTCTTACGCTGCCATCCGGGTTCATATTAGGCACAATGTAGAAGTTCGCTTTATCGAGCAGTGCTTTTGCGGTTGGACAATCATTATCCAGCAGACGATTCACTAAGCCTTCGACTAACCATTCCGCCATAGTCTCACCGGGATGTTGCCTTGCGGTGATCCAAATATTGCGTTTATCAGGATTGCCATCGCCCACTTTCATCAGGGTAATATCACGGCCATCTAAGGTTAAGCCTAAATGTTCAAGATTTACATCGGGATGTAATTGCGCGTTGCTGAGTAAATCTAAGTGACGCTCATAGCTGTACGGCGCAAAGTAAGCGATTTGAATCGCATCACAATCAAGTTCAAGCTGGATACTGAGTTTGCCATCAATATATTGAGTTGGTACACGGAACCAATGCTGACGATCGTAACTGGCGACTGCGTGGTAATCCTGCCAGCCCTTAGGATAGGAAGCGGTGCCCGCATTGATAATATTTAAGGTGTACTGGTTTCCCACATCACCTTCGAATCGGAAGTTGAACCATTGATAAAACTCACCGCCCGCATCGGGACGGATTGCCAGTTGAATATCGTCTTTATTATCAAGATTAATGACTTGGATATTTCCGCCATCAAAATTGGCACTGATCCGCATACTGATTCCTACTTGGTTATTCATGTGAGGGTAATGATGCAAAATACGCATCTACTATAATGCCCGTTAGAATAAACCAAATCCGTATCTGGGGAAAATGAAAGCGAATAAAATTGCCTAAGAAGCCATCAGTCACGCTGTAATTCATCCAGTGCCTAGTTTGTTAGCCCTTCACAACTCATCAAGCGGAAAAACTGTATCCTTGACCACGTACCGTATTGATTAATGTCCGCGGTAAACGAGTATTTGCCAGTTTGCGCCTTGTATTACTGATATGCATATCCAAGTTACGATCAAACCGCCCTAAGTCCTTCTGCAAAACTGACTTTTGCAGCTCTTGCTTAGTGATCACTTGCCCTTTTCGTTCAAACAGGTACTTAAATAACCTAAACTCAGTTTGGGTTAACTCCACGGCATGCTTGTCGATGGTTATCCTGTAGGCGGTTTCGTCAAACTTAATCGATTGAATGGCTGCGGTTTGATCTATCGCCATTAGTGGCTTATGCCGCTGCACTAACCGTCGCTCAATCGCCTGTAAACGTACCAATAACTCTTTAATACTAAAGGGTTTAGCTAAGAAGTCATCCGCACCGAGTTCATAGCTTCTGATCCTGTCTTCTTCATTATCGCGGGCTGACAACATCATTATCGGCGTCAAACAATCCCTTGCCTGTAAAAGCTCAAAACCATCCATTTGCGGCATCACCAGATCGAGCATAACAATCTCGGGCGCAAAGGAGCAAATGCGTGAAAGCCCATCAACACCGTTAACGGCACATTCAACCTCATGTCCTTGTGCTCGGAGCACATCAGTTAACCACACTCGGAATAATGGATCATCATCGACTAACAGTATTCTACTCATCTCAAAACACCAAACGATAATCAATATCATTTATGTTACCATACCTAGATGTTTGGCTCTAGTATAAGAAGAAGATTAAAAATCAGTATTTACTTAATTGTGATCAAGTTGGCAGCGATAGATAACGCTTGTAACCTTTTGCACCAAAACAAAAAAGCGCCCGAAGGCGCTTTTTAGAGTGGGTTCAAATTAAAATTAGAACTTAACAGTCACACCGCCGTAAATGGTACGGCCGATAGTGTCGTAAACTTCTGGAACAGTACCACCATCACTACCGTTAGATACAGTCAATGGTTTTTCATCGGTAAAGTTCTTCACACCTAAGCTAACTGCAGTGCTGTCGTTAACGTGATAGGTACCAGAAATGTTATGATAAACGATATCACCCACTTTGTTACCACCTTCAAGATCACGCATATCACCAATGTAACGGTTGAAGTACATGACACTCCAATCGTCTTGACCAGCACTGATGCTGAAGTTGTTACGTACGCGAGAGTATGCACCGAAGTTACCGTCAATAGTGCCAGTGTAATCAACACCGTCCTGCTCGAATTGCACTAAGTAGGTTGTATCGTTGCTTACTTTCCAATCTAAACCAATTAACTCAAAGCTATAGGCTAAGTTAAAGTCAATACCGCTTGTATCTTGAGAGCCTACGTTTGTCAGCGCATTTGACAGATTGGTTAAATCGCCACCGGCACCAATATTAAACTTGTCACAAGCTGCTGTATCTCCCGCGAAACACGCATCTAAACCGTCTTGAGTATTAGCGCGAGCAATTGCATCACTTACCTTGAAACGCCAGTAGTCTAATGTCACAGACATACCGTCGATATAGCTAGGAGAGTACACTAAACCAGCAGTATATGACTCTGACTCTTCTGGCTTCAGGTTTGGATCTGAAGTACGGTTTACAAGGATCTGTGCATCCTTAATATTACCCCATGGATCCGTTAAGTAATCAAATGAACCAGAGTTACCACCATACAATTCTGCAACGCTTGGTGCACGGAAGCCCGTAGCAGCCACAGTACGAACCATCAATTCATCAGTCGCAGTGTAAGTTAAACCAACTTTCCAAGTAGTCGCTTTACCGAAGGTTGAGTAATCGTCTAAACGCAGCGCGAATTCACCTGTCAGTTTTTCCGTAAATGGTACGCTCACTTCTTGGAAGAAAGATACTACGTTGTAGTTACCGTTAGTTGGGTCTTGCTGAGCTGAAGTACTTTCGCCAGCGATAACCACTTCGTCTGGCGTGTAGAAACCACTTTCACGACGGTACTCAGCACCGATAGCGAAACCTACAGCACCTGCACTCAAGTCGAATAACTCACCGTTTAAGCCAGCAGATAGCGTTTGTTGCTCGTTACCCCCTTTAGCTTCTTCAGTGTAGCTAATCGCGTCAATCATTTGCTGAGTTAATGGAGCACCACTGAACCATGCAGCTTGATTTGCCAGCACTGAAGCTTTCATATCAGAGCCGTTGATTGAGTTTTCTACTGCGGTTTTAGCTTGGTTCTTACCATAGGTGTAAGTCACATCCCAGTTCATACCAGTATGTACATCTAGAGTACCCGCTAAACCACCAGATAAACGCCAAGTATCAGTATCTTGAGTGTAAATACGTGGACCAACGTCATTAGTACGGCGACGGTAACTAACTTGATCATCTTTATTTGCAGTGATACCACCGGCGATCATTGCTTGATCAAGGGTTAAACAATCCTTTTGACCTGCCGTTTTACAAACATCTAAGAAAACTTCAGCAGGTTGTGCGGCCATTTGCTGATTAGATCGACGGTTAGTGTAGATAGCGTCAGCAGTTAATACCACATCATTACCTAACTCTTGGGTCATGTTTGCAAATAAACTACGACGCTCATTTGGAGTTTGATAGTAACTATCTTGTGTAAAATCATAACCATAAGTACGGTCAACCCAGTTGCCATTTGCATCTTGAACTTTACCGCCTAAGGTGCCTGTTGGGATATAAGAACTTGCACCTGGCTCAGTCCAATCGCGGTCACCTTGGATTACACCACGACGGTCTGCATATGCTGCACCAAATGTATAGTTACCACCATCGGTGTTAAAGCCATACAGTGCGCTCACATCACCGTTTTCGCCGTCACCCTTGTCGGTGCCGCTACCGTTGAAGTCTAATTGGAAACCTTCAAAATCTTTTTTGGTGATGATGTTCACTACACCAGCAATCGCATCAGAACCGTATACCGCTGAAGCACCGTCTTTCAGGATTTCAACGCGAGCGATCATCGCAACAGGGATAGAGTTTAAATCCACAGAACTGTTAGCGCCTGAACCTGAGTTCACCATGCGACGGCCATTTAATAGTACGAGAGTACGTTGCGAGCCCATACCACGTAAGTCAACTTGGGCAACACCGTCAGCACCGTTGTTAGTGGTTGAACCTACCGCAGCACCTGCCATTGAGGTTTGTACTTGTAGCATTTGGTCTACAGAGGTAAAGCCTTCGGCTTTGATTGCAGCAGCATCAATAACGGTAACAGGAGAAGCTGTTTCCATATCTTGACGTTGAATACGTGAACCCGTGACTTCAATACGCTCGACTTTTGCAGTCTCTTCAGCTGCAAATGCGCTTGATACCACGAAGGTACCAGCAGCAATTGAGCTAACGACAGCTAAATTGATAGCCGACGCAACTTTGGTTCTTTTAATCATGAATGAATGCTCCCTAGATCTTACTATTATTTTTATGCTTACAGTATGTACAACTATTGCTGTACGACTGTTGCGCTTGATACTGAGGATTCACTTTCATTCAGTCAACGTTCATTTTTTTAACTTTAAAAATCAAAATGTTTAATTTATTTAGTCACTTTGTTTTTTATTTGTTTCAAAAAGATCGTATGCACTTTATTTGAGATTTATTCAGCATAAAACACCAATAAAACCAATTTTAGATAGACACAAGAACTGTTAACGGCGCAACATTTAAAAAACATTTAAACACTTCAAAAGTGTGATTCACATCACACTTTACCAAAGGTAAACCGTCTTGCGCACAGAATAATGTATCGATTAATTATGAGAAAATATGCATATTAGCAATCTTTGCAATACTAAGAATTGAGAAAACATAAGTGGTTTTGGTGAGTTAGTAGATACAAAATGAATAATGTGTGGTTTTTATGCAAACCCAGGAAGATTCAAACATAAATGCAACAATTGGTTGTCAATTTATAAATTGAGAACTAATTTGCTATTGGGTCAATCGTTAAGGAATAAAAATGCATAAAGATAACGAAAATACGAAGAAGATAGATGATATACGATCAAACAACACTAAATAACGCAGCACTTAAATTACTAGCAGAGATTACGTAAAAAGCTAATAAAAACAATAAGGATTAAATTAAATCCAGCTTTCATCTATTTCTATTCAAAAAATATAAAAGCGACCTAAGTCGCTTTTATATTAAGCAATAGATAACACTATTTAGCGATCACTCTGGTTTTATCATTCCAAAGTGTAAATACGCTCTGGCCGTTGCGATCCTACCACGGGGAGTGCGTTGGATAAAACCTTGTTGAATAAGGAAAGGTTCGAGCACATCTTCAATGGTTTCGCGCTCCTCACCAATTGCTGCCGCAAGGTTATCAAGACCCACGGGGCCGCCCATAAACTTATCGATAATCGCGAGTAGCAATTTGCGGTCCATATAATCAAAGCCTTCGCCATCGACATCGAGTAAATTGAGCGCCAGCTCAGCAACATGTCGAGTCACAGCCCCATCGTGTTGCACTTCCGCATAATCACGCACCCGCCGGAGTAATCGATTGGCAATCCTTGGTGTACCGCGCGAACGTTTGGCAATTTCGGTCGCGCCCTCACTATCAATGGCTAATCCCATCACTTGTGCAGAACGGGTCACAATGGTGCTTAAATCTTTGACATTATAAAACTCAAGTCGCAATGGAATGCCAAAACGCGCCCTTAGCGGAGAGGTTAAGGCCCCCGCCCGCGTGGTCGCGCCGACTAAAGTAAAAGGTGGTAAATCGAGCTTAATGGAACGCGCCGCAGGTCCTTCACCAATCATGATATCCAGTTGATAGTCTTCCATCGCCGGATACAGGATCTCCTCAACCACAGGACTTAATCGATGGATTTCATCGATGAAGAGTACATCACCTGCTTCGAGGTTAGTCAGCAGCGCCGCTAAATCCCCGGCTTTTTCCAACACGGGACCCGAGGTCGATTTTATATTGACGCCCATTTCATTGGCGACAATCATCGCCAAGGTGGTTTTACCTAAACCTGGCGGGCCGTAGATCAACATATGATCTAAAGCTTCTTCGCGATTCTTCGCCGCTTGAATAAACACTTTTAATTGGGCACGCGTATCATCCTGCCCAGTGTATTCATCGAGCAATTTAGGGCGCATTGCCCTATCGATAACATCATCTTGACCTTGCAGCTGTGGCTGTATCAGTCTATCTGCTTCAATCATTTACCTATTCCTGTTACCGCATTGCATTCTTGGCATGCGGCACTTGCTATTTTGCTGCAGTTGCAGCCTGCTTGGCTGCAAAAATCGCGCACCGCAATAAACTGCCTCAATCAAAACCATGCATTAGAGCATCGATTTTAACGCGGCCTTAATTAAGGTCTCACTGTCCATGCCTTCTTTAAAGGCTGCTGAAACCGCTTTGCTCGCCTGTGGCGGTTTATAGCCGAGGGAGATCAAAGCTGAAATGGCATCCTCTTCAGCACTGTTGACCATAGGTGCAGGTGAATAATTCGACTGCAGTACAAACTCACGCTCGGAGCCCACTGACGCCTCCATTAGGCTCTTGAGTTTATCGCGCATTTCCACCAACAATCGCTCGGCGGTCTTTTTACCAACACCGGGTAATTTTACCAGTGTTACTATATCATCACGCTCAACACAGCCCACAAATTCACTGGCCGTCATGCCAGAAAGAATCGTTAAGGCGAGTTTTGGACCAACACCGTTAGCCTTAATCAATAAGCGAAACAGTGAACGCTCCTGTTTGGTGATAAAACCGTAGAGCAGCTGGGCATCTTCACGCACCACAAAATGGGTATAAACCGTGGTCGGTTGATTGAGCTCTGGGAGTTCATAAAAGCTGGTCAGCGGCATTTGCAATTCGTAACCGACCCCGTTTACATCAATCAACACCTCTGGCGCTTGTTTTTCAATTAATACGCCACGTAAACGACCTATCATCTGTACCGTCCATATGTTCTTGTTGTCGCTCGGCCGCTTAAGGCAACCAAGCTTTGATTGGTGTGATAATGACATACTGCAACGCCAAGCGCATCCGCGGCGTCTGCCTGTGGTGCGGCTGGGAGCTTAAGCAATTGCTGGATCATGTGTTGTACTTGCTCTTTTTTCGCACGCCCAGTCCCGACTACAGCACTTTTTATCTGGGTTGCGCTGTATTCTGCAACAGGTAAATTTGCTACGGTTGCAGCGACAATTGCTGCGCCACGGGCTTGACCCAATTTCAAAGCTGAGTCGGCATTTTTAGCCAAAAATACCCGCTCAATGGCAAACTCATCGGGTTGATATTGGCGAATAATTTCACTGATCCCATCAAAGATCTGCTTTAATCTTAACGGCAGATCATCACCCGAGGTACGAATGCAGCCACTGCCTAAATAAAGTTGCTGCCGCCCTTGGCATTGGATAACGCCGTAACCTGTGATCCGCGATCCCGGGTCTACACCTAAAATAATTGCCATATGCGTGCGCCTTACGTAAATCGGTCGATTTGCGTCTTAACAGCGCCTCAACCAAATCATGACTGATTAAAGAACCATTCAAGAACCACTAAAACCTGCTCGCGTTCATTCAACCAAAGGAGACACGTTGTCTTTTACTCAGCATCTAGCTTGCAAACACTCGTACCTCCCCAAGTTGGCTTAACCCAAACTTTCCATAATCTCATCGGAAATTTCCGCATTATGATACACCTCT
Source organism: Shewanella sp. 8A (assembly GCF_023475945.1). Taxonomy (NCBI): domain Bacteria; kingdom Pseudomonadati; phylum Pseudomonadota; class Gammaproteobacteria; order Alteromonadales; family Shewanellaceae; genus Shewanella; species Shewanella sp. 8A. Next base: position 66,670 of record NZ_JAMDJP010000014.1, on the reverse strand, counting down.
TGCACATCATCGTGCTCTTCGAGGGTATCGATAAGGCGCATAAACTTCTCGGCAGTCTCGGCATCTAACTCGGCTTTGGTCGAGGCTATCATCGCGATTTCGGCGTTATCACTGACAAACCCTGCGGCATCGAGGGCATCTTTCACCCCATAAAACTCGGTCGGTTCAGTAAATACATCAATCGCGCCATCATCGTAACTCACTACATCTTCAGCGCCCGCTTCGAGCGCCGCATCCATCAAGGCATCTTCATCTGTGCCAGGCGCATAGGACAATACTCCGCGTTTAGTGAACAAATAGGCAACCGAACCATCGGTACCTAAGTTACCGCCCGATTTGCTAAAGGCATTACGTACGCCGCTGACGGTACGGTTACGGTTATCTGTCATAGTTTCCACCATCACCGCGGTGCCGCCTGGGCCGTAACCTTCGTAAATAATGGTTTCGAGCTGCTGACCTTCAAGCTCGCCAGCACCGCGCTTAATCGCGCGCTCAATGGTATCGCGGGTCATATTGCCACCCAGCGCCTTATCGATGGCGATTCGCAGACGCGGATTTGAATCGGGATCTGAGCCGCCTTCGCGGGCTGAAACCGTTAACTCACGGATAAATTTGGTAAAGAGTTTACCGCGCTTGGCATCTTGCGCTGCTTTGCGGTGCTTAATATTGGCCCACTTACTATGACCAGCCATGGGAGTTCTCCTCTACATGTAGCCATTGCACATCTTATCAATAGCCTAAGGTAACCTTGACAGTGCCTCGAATAAGGCGCCTTTACACAATGTTCCTTTACACAGTGAATGACGGCAAGTTCAGTGACGTCGATAACGCAGATATTGATAAGAAATGAAATGACGGGATAAAAATAGACCGAGGCTTGCGCCTCGGTACTCGATAATCACTAAAGATTAGTCTTCAGTCTTCGCGGCTTTCACAACGGAAATACCTAGTTCAGCTAATTGTTGTGGATTAGCAAAACCTGGCGCATTGGTTAACGGACACGCCGCTGTGGTGGTTTTCGGGAATGCCATCACATCACGGATTGAGCTTGCGCCCGTCATCAGCATGATGATGCGGTCTAAACCGAATGCCAGACCAGCATGTGGTGGCGTACCGTAGCGTAGCGCTTCGAGTAAGAAGCCGAATTTCTCTTTCGCTTCTTCATCGGTAATGCCCAGAATGCGGAATACCGCAGATTGCATCTCTTGGTTGTGGATACGTACCGAACCACCACCTAATTCACAGCCGTTTAATACCATGTCGTAGGCATCGGACACACGGTTAGCCGGATTGGCTTCTAGCTCTTGTGGTGTCACGCCGCGTGGCGCAGTAAACGGATGGTGAACCGCGTGGAAGCTGCCGTTGATCTTCTCAAACATTGGGAAGTCAACCACCCACAATGGACGCCATTGACCTTCAAGCAGATTAAAGTCTTCACCGGCTTTAAGACGCAGTGCACCCATAGATTCAGCAACCACAGTCGCTTGATCAGCACCAAACAGAATAATATCGCCAGTTTGTGCGCCAGTGCGGCTGATGATTTCGTTCACAATGCCTTCGTTCAAGAACTTCAGCACAGGCGATTGGATGCCTTCTAACCCTTGAGTCAGGTCGTTTAGCTTCATCCACGCTAAACCTTTAGCACCGTAGATACCCACAAACTTAGTATAATCATCGATTTGCTTACGGGATAAGCTCGCGCCACCAGGAATACGCAGCGCCGCAACACGGCCTTCTTCATCATTGGCAGGACCTGAGAATACTGCAAATTCTACTTCTTTGAGCAAGTCAGCCACGTCCACCAGCTCTAATGGGTTACGTAAATCGGGCTTATCTGAACCGAAACGACGCATGGCTTCGTTGTAGGTCATGCGTGGGAATTCGCCTAAATCGACGTTCAGCATCTCAAGGAACAGACCACGCATCATCTCTTCGGTTTTCGCCATCACTTGCTCTGAGCTCATGAAAGACGTTTCGATATCGATTTGAGTAAATTCTGGCTGACGATCAGCACGTAAATCTTCGTCACGGAAGCATTTTACGATTTGATAGTAACGGTCAAAGCCTGACATCATCAGCAGCTGTTTAAATAGCTGTGGTGATTGTGGCAGTGCGAAAAATTGACCTTTATATGTACGGCTCGGCACTAAATAGTCACGGGCACCTTCTGGGGTTGCCTTGGTCAGGATCGGCGTTTCAATATCTAAGAAACCGTTTGAGTCGAGGAAACGACGCACAGCACTGGTCACTTTCGCGCGGAACATTAACCGCTGTGCCATTTCTGGGCGACGTAAATCTAAATAACGATATTTTAAACGCTGTTCTTCACTGTTGTTTTGATAGTTATCTAAGCTCAGCGGCAGAGGCTCAGAACTGTTGATAATAGTTAGTGCTTTACCCAACACTTCAATTTCGCCAGTTTTCATTTGTGCGTTAACTTGGCTATCAGGACGTGCACGAACCACGCCTTTTACCTGCACACAAAACTCAGCGCGCAGTGTGCTAGCCACATTGAACACTTCAGGTAAATCTGGATCGTAAACCACTTGGACCAGACCTTCTCTGTCTCTTAAATCTAAAAAGACTACGCCACCCAAATCACGGCTACGATTAACCCAACCTACCAAGGTAACTTCTTGTCCAACGTGAGACTTATTGACGTCTCCACAATAATGACTGCGCATCTAACTCTATCCTTTATCCGGAAACCGGTGCTTTGGAAATAATCAAAACGAGATAAAAGCGGCATTATAGTCAAATAATGCCGATTACCAAAGTACTTCACTTTTAGGCGGTGAAGTATCAAACAGTTTTACGCCCTTGACTAGAGGCGAACGCACTATCTATGCATAAACGTACAAAAAAACATCAAGCCACGCGGTAGCAACGCCCACCCGCCGTTTTGGCTTGATACATTAATTGATCCGCTTTTTTTAATAATTCAATCGCCGTATCACCATCGCGGGGATAAATCACCACACCGATACTCACAGCAATTTCTACCTTTACGCCTTCAAAAGTGAAGGGTGATGAAAGCGAGTGCAGAATATTATCAGCAACTTGGGTCGCGGCATCGAGATCTTGCACACGATTTAGCAGGATAACAAACTCATCGCCGCCAAATCGAGCCACAGTATCAGAATGGCGAACGGCTTGCGTCAGTAATCCCGCCACCCGTAGAAGCAAGGCATCACCTATTGGATGTCCATGCTGATCATTGATTTGTTTGAATCCATCTAAATCAATAAACAGCAGCGCAAAATGGCTCTGATCGCGACGATGGGCTAATAGTGCCTGCGATAATCGATCATCGAGTAAGCCTCGATTAGGTAACTGGGTTAATGCATCATGGTTCGCAACGTATTGCAAACGTTTTTCCGCCGCAATACGGCGAGTTATCTCACGATTTAGACGACGATTAACCACTAATACCGCGATCATCACCACCGATAAACTCAACGCTCCAAGCAATAAATAGCGGATCCAACGCAAGTATTGCCCATCGTCAGTGGCAATCGCGAAATTCACCCAATGGGAATAGATTTGTTGCTGCTTTTGCTGATCGATCTGCGCTAATACTCGGTTGATTAATGGTGCCAATGGGGTAAATTGCGGGTTTATGCCAAAATGACTATGTTGGTCGGCTAAATCGCTTAAGAGTGACATTTTAAGTAAAGGATACTGGCCCGTTTTTAACTCAGAGGCTAGCGTCACCACCTTATCAATAAACACATCGGCATTACCTTCATTTACCGCTAAAAGCCCTGAGTGCGTATCGGGTACCAACACGAGCTTCAGCGAAGGTTGTAGCATCATTAGTTGAGCGACAAGATGATAGCCTTCAACCACGGCCACTCTCTGACCTGCCAATTGTGCCAAATTAAAAACAGAGACTTGTTCAAGCTGCGATACTAGCCCCCATGGCGATGGCCAATAGGCATCACTAAAAACTACATGCTGTTGCCGCTCAGCGGTTTTAGCAATACTGCCCGCCAGTGCAATCTCTCCTGTTCGCAATGCGCGAATAAGCGACTGCCAATCATCAAACGCAACGGGTTGGATCTTAAGATGCAATTGCTGGGCGAACATATTTACGATATCACTATTAATGCCCGCGAATTGGCCTTGCTCATCGCTAAATTCCATGGGCGGCCACTGCTTAAGATAACCCAGTTTGAGTTCACCCAATTGTGAAAGATAGTTTTGTTCACTGCTTGAGAGTTGGATACTGCGTAAGCCTGCCTGATTAAAAATACGGTCTTTAGGGTTAAGCATCCATTTTTGTTCAACATCAGCAAATTCCTGCATGCTAATACTGTGAAATCCATTGCTGATCCGTTGAGTCAGTCCAGGATCATCGCTTCGAGTTAATACATAGATATCGGTAGGAAATTCCAGCTCAGGGTATTGATTAAAATCGGCCCATGCTTTGTTTTGCAGAAGATAATGGGTAGTCCATGCTCCCGCTGCAACAAACCCAACAATCTCTCCCGCTCTTGCACCGGCGACCATCGCATCCATACTGTCATAGTAACGCAATGACGCATCCGGCAGTGCTTTGCGTAACTGGACTAAATATGGCGCCGTTGGCACAACACCAATACGTTTACCTTTTAAGCGATGTAAATCAGTTAATTGCTGTTGATACAAAAACAGTCGACTTTTTACCGTATACAAGTGCCACGCGCGAGTTAACCCCGTTTTCATGTCATCACTCTCGGGATAACCAATATGGGCATCGGCTAACCCTTGGCGTACATCGTTAACACTGCCGTTCATATCGCCTGAGATAAAATCGACATCAATCCCCGTTTTAGCCGACCATAGTCGCCAAAGATCCACATAAAAACCATGGGGTAAACCATCAACACCTAAATCAACAAAAGGCTCAACCCCCAGTTGCATCGCGACTATCAGTCCCGCTTTTTGGCCGTGGTAACCCAACCAGCGACGCTCAGTTTGTTGGATAAATTTAGGGTCAAGAGCATTAAAGCCCGCCTTAATTTTATTCAGTAAGGCGGTATTGTGCTTCATCACCGCAGGCACAAATTGCATCGCTTTAATGGGGATACGAATATTGAGAGGAAAATTTGCTGCGATCGTTTGGTTAGAGGAAGGGTCGCGAAGATAACCGTCGAGCCCAGCAAACACCACTGTGTCACCCGCCGCCACACCTGCAAGTAGCTTTTCACGGCTTTCATAATATTTAAATACTAACGCAGGTTCGATACGGCGTAATTCCGCTTCATGGGAAGAACCGGACACAATTCCAATCTGGTAAGGCACCAATTCTTTAATGTTTTTTTTGCCCTGCAAGGATTTATGTAAATACAAATAGGTGCGAACATCAGCAATCGGATCGGCAAAATCAAATAGTTGTTCACGCTCCGGGGTTTTACCCATGCCAATATGCACTTGGGCGTTTCCCTGTTGTAACTGTGCGAGAGATTCATTCCAGTGTCGCGCAACAAAAACGAGTGAGGTATCGGTACGTTTACCCCACTCCTTCCAAAGATCGACTAATAACCCCGTGGCTTCGCCCTCGTTATCCACAAATTGATAGGGAAAGCTGTCTTCCCCCATCACCACGATAAGCGAATCAGTCGCTCCTTGACTGGCATTAACTGTGTTGTTCGAAAAAACACAACACAGGATCACAATAAGCTGGAACACTAACTTCAACTGGGGTCCCTAGTACCTGATGTACAATGTAAATACTTTGTTATTTATCGCATATTAGACAGAAATTTCTGGCAAATTACTAGCCCGAGACTTGCTGCTAGTCAACGGGATTCGTTAAAATGCGGGGTTGAATTTTCGAGACATTCCCAAATGAACGCTTCCCAAGATACTATCTACGCTCAAGCGAGCGAGCACATTAGCGATTTCCAGTTTGATAGCCGTGTTGCGGGTGTCTTTAGTGACATGATCCGCCGCTCAGTGCCTGGTTACACCCAAATTATCAATACTATCGGCGATTTTGCGGATCGTTTTGTTAAACCTAATACCCAGATTTACGACTTAGGATGCTCTTTAGGTGCTGCAACATTGAGCATTCGCCGCCAGATCCAAGGCCGTGACTGCCGAATTGTTGCCGTAGACAATAGTGAGTCTATGGTGACGCGCTGCCAAGAAAACCTCAATGCCTATGTCAGTGATACTGAGGTTGAGCTGATCTGCGGTGATATTCGCGATATTCACATCGAAAACGCCTCCTTAGTGGTGCTCAACTTTACGCTACAATTTTTACCTCCCGAGGACAGAGAGTCACTTATTGCCAAGATTTATCAAGGCTTAAATCCAGGAGGGATCTTAGTACTCTCGGAAAAAATCCGCTTTGATGATGCGCCAATTCAAAATGTACTTGAAGAACTGCATCTCGACTTTAAACGAGCCAATGGCTATAGCGAGCTCGAAATCAGTCAAAAACGTAGTGCGCTGGAAAATGTCATGAAACCAGATACCTTAAGTACGCATCAACAGCGCTTAACTCGCCAAGGGTTTAGTCACTTTAGTACATGGTTCCAATGTTTTAACTTTGCTTCTATGGTGGCCATCAAGTGATTAATTTTAGTTCCTTTTATCAGCAAATTGCCGACTCAAATTTACAACATTGGCTTGAAACCTTGCCAGCAATCCTCGGTAAATGGCAAAGAGAACACAAACACGGCAACCTCCCGAAATGGGAAAAAGTGCTTAATAAACTGCACTATCCAAGCCCAGATAAAGTCGATTTTGTTGATAGTGTCACGATAGGCACGGGTGAGCAGCTCACGCCAGGCGAAAAGGAAAAACTCGAGAATTTACTGCGGCTCTTTATGCCTTGGCGTAAAGGTCCATTCCATATTCACGGCATTCATATCGACACCGAATGGCGCAGCGATTGGAAATGGGATCGGGTTAAACCGCATATTTCACCCCTGCAAAACCGTACAGTACTCGATGTAGGTTGCGGTAGCGGCTATCACATGTGGCGTATGTTAGGGGCCGGCGCTAAGCGTGTCGTGGGTATCGACCCTTCCCCGCTGTTTTTATGCCAATTTGAAGCGGTTAAACGCTTGAGTGGTGAGAATCACCCTGTGCACCTGTTGCCACTTGGTATTGAAGAACTTCCGCCATTGGATGCCTTCGATACAGTATTCTCCATGGGCGTCTTGTATCACAGACGCTCACCCATTGATCACTTGTTGCAATTACGCGATCAGTTACGTATGGGGGGAGAATTAGTATTAGAGACGTTAGTGATTGATGGTGATGAAAACGCCGTACTCGTCCCGCAAGATAGGTATGGCAAAATGAATAACGTTTGGTTTATTCCATCCGTTGCGGCACTGATGCTCTGGCTTAAAAAATGTGATTTCACCGACATACGTTGTGTCGATACCGATGTCACCGCCCTTGCCGAGCAGCGCCGAACCGATTGGATGCCAAATGAATCACTGGTTGAATATCTTGATCCTAACGATATCACTAAGACTATCGAGGGTTACCCCGCACCGAAACGTGCAACGATTATTGCAGTGAAAAATCAGCCGAATCAAGATTTGAATTAAGGCATGATACACTCAGGCATGTTAAAACCATGTCATCCCATACCATGAGGGTCACAGCCCCGTTGCCTATGCCAAAAACATTGTTTACGGCTAGCCTGTTTGGCTGGTGTTTATTATCCTCTATTGGTGCAGCCTCTGCTGCACCAAGCCCTGTACCTCTGCTAGTGGAACAGTGTTTACGTCATCCTAATATTGACTTGACTAGCGCCTTTAGCCGCTATGCCAATACACATAATTTGCCCACTTTAATGCTCTCAGATAAAGCATTGGTATTAGAGCAACACACCATAGGGCTTAATAACATTAATGACAGACTCAACTACTACCGAGGTTTATCCCTCTCGGGCGAAGAACGCCAAGGACTACTGCAATGTCAGTTGCGCCTTGCCGATATCCTAAACGACCTGCTGAGCCAAGCAGCATTCAACCAACTTGTCGATGAGCTCACTGATGCGGCTGATAAACATAGCAATGATGAGCATCTCACCCAAGATCAACTCTTATTCGGTGAACAATTAGTCGCATTACTACGTCAGCATCAATCCCCCCTTGATAAGGCCAAACTGCACACAGCACAAGCCACTATTCGACAAGGATTAAGCAGTCAACAATTTCATTTAGCGGTTCAAGCAACCCAATGCCAACTGCCAACTGAGGTTACTACTGCCAACACAGAAAATGTCGCCGTTGATGCAGTAGACAACACCACAGAAACATCAAATACAACGTTTTCCGGCACGATTGTCGGTTATCTCTTAAAACAACCCGATCGCCACTGTCGGCAAATTCTGTGGCAGGCCTATCAAGGTCGTGCCCGCGAGCATAACCAACTCGCATTGCATCGTATTGCAGAATTGCGTCAACAAATGGCAAATGACGCAAACTTTATCGATTTTGCCAGTTACAGCTTGGCTGAACAGCAACTCAATTCTCCTGCGTTAGTAAAACAGTTTCTTGACAGTCAAACCGAATCAATTGGAGTCGCACCTTGGGATGTCGGCCGCAAATTATCGCAGCTAAGTAGTGCCAAACAGATTTCCTTACACACTGGCGAAGTGCTCGATAATGCTTTTGCTATTCTCGGTGAGTATGGATTGAGTTTTGAAGTGATAGATGGGCATATTGCATCAACCGCGGCTCAACGGCAGCAACAAATCATTCGGGTTTACCACCAACATCGTTTGCTTGGTGAAGTGTATCTTGACGTAAATAGTCGGCATGCCAGTGCCAGTCAACATACCCTCAGACAAAGTGTGATTGGCCAACAGTTTGGTCAACAGGCACTCGAGCTTAATCCCACACTCAACAGTGACAAAGATATTGAACGTTTTTGCAATGCGTTAGCCCAAGCTGTTGTAGCACTTGCACGGGGAAGCCATTTTTATCTAAACAATACCTTAGGCCCGAGTCTCGATTCAAATCAGTTACCAAGCCTTTGGCTAGCCAATGTATTACACGAAACACTCTTTCCAAAATATGATATTCAACATATAGCGCCAAGGGAGATACTTGCCAAGGCCTATACCAAACAACTTAATGTGTTTCGCGCTAAAGTGGCGCTTAATTTTTATCAGTCTTTAAAACAGCAAAGCTATCCCGATCTACAAGCAGAGTTTAGTAAGAGTTTTGGCGCAAATTGGGAACAACCAATTGACTATGCATATAGTTTCAATGCAATCGCTAATGAAGGTCCACGCTATTATCAATCCCTGTGGCAAACGCAATTAGCGAAATTTGTCTATTTATCCACACAAGACTGCCAAGATAAACTTGGGTTGTTTAATATGCTGGTGGTCAATGAGGCTGCACTCACCATAAGTGAGCAACTGCGTGACAGTATTGGCGAACCCGTTGATGCGGTATCGCTTATTCAACGGATTAGCACTGTCTCAGGCTCCCACGCACCCAATAGTCATTGCGCTTTTTAGCGGTTTAACGCTATGGCTAACATGGTCGATTTGCACATACGGCGCAGCTACTTAACAAACGTTAACCTATCAATCTTGCATCAGCGATAATCTCGGCGCCACGCCCGACGGGATGATCGTTTTCTCAATAAAATCATCGATACTATTGAAAAAGTGATCATCGCTCGCCAATATAGCGCTAAACCTATCGTTTTTTTAGTATCATTTTTTAAAACCTGTTGGTAAATATTAGGATCACCATGACTCGCGCTAAATCCACCCTTGAGCAATGGCGTATTTTACAGGCTGTCGTCGATTATGGCGGCTACGCGCAGGCGGCAGAAAAACTCAACAAGAGCCAATCGTCTCTCAACCATGCTGTCGCCAAGTTGCAACATCAATTGGGAATTGAGTTACTCGAAGTCCGTGGGCGTAAAGCCTATCTGACGCCACAGGGCGAAGTATTATTGCGCCGTTCACGCCATGTCACTCAATCTGTGAATGAATTAGAGCAATTGGCCAGTAATCTTGAGCAAGGTTGGGAGCCAACGCTGACCATTGCCCGTGAAATTGTCTATCCGATGGAAAGCCTTGTATGTGCGCTAAGTGACTTTCTACCCCATAGCCGTGGTACTCGCATTATTATGCTTGATTCAGTGATCACTGGGACGCAGGAGCTGATCCTGCAGAATAAAGTCGATATCGCCATTTGTGCAGGCATCCCACCCAAAGGCTATTTATCCGAGCCTCTATGTGAACAAGAGCTGCATCTGGTTTGCCACCCGAGCCACCCCTTAGCCGACATTGGCACCTTAGATGATGACAAACTGTTGGCACAGCATCTGCAGTTAGTGATCAAAGACACGGGCGTGCAATCTAACATTGATATCGGCTGGCTCAAAGCCGAGCAGCGCTGGACAGTATCTAACTTCCATGAGGCGAAAGTTATTTTAAACCAAGGAATTGGTTTTTGTTGGATCCCATCCTTCCTTATCCAAGAAGAATTAGCTGCGGGTAAACTGGTGCGTTTACACCTGCAAGGCAGCCAGAAACGACGGATAATGCTTAGCCTTGTGATACCCAACCGCGATCACCAAGGCCCCGCCTCGAAACTGCTGGCCTCTTATATCCTAAAGCACCATGGTGTGAGCACTACCGATTGATAACGCTAAGGTTGTTTCCTCTAGCACAGCAAAATGAGCACTTGGGTAATAGGGAGTCACTGTTATTTGATTTATGGCTACTGAACTTGCAAACAGAGCACGCTTAAGCGATAGGCCTTAATGGGCAAACGCTACTCGGTTAATATTTGCGAGAATATCGAGAATTAGAGGCTAGGGCGTGTTGACGTTTCAGGGTTATTTTTGCAGCAATGTGGCTGGCTTTTATGCAAGGCAAAGTCCGTGCTGTGTAGTTATTCTACATAAACGGACGATAACGCGGCAGAAACGGCAGCCAAATGCTGCCCGAAGGGTTCGTCTGGCAAACACTTGCTCTTACTTTCTGTCATAAGAGCCGCTCGTCATTTGAGTAGAATAACTACACATCATTCCTCGTTTCGCGAGCACGAGCTTGCCAGAACGAACAAAATCTAATCTCGAAACGTCAACACGCCCTAGACATTCACATCTAAGAAACGCGGACGATGCAGTGCTAAAGTTTGAGGGTTGAACAGGCCGCGAGTGTCTTGGCGGTTTGATGACTCAAGTGTTAATCCATTGGAAATAAGACTATTCTCCCCATAAACAGTCGAGCTAGACGCCAATGCAGAATCGTCTATTGGTTCAGCTATCTCCCCACGATGTGCATCAACACTCGACTCATTGTGCACTAGTGTTGAGTTTTGATTAATGGCTAGCGCTGCTACGGCTACCGCATCATAGAAACGAACCGCATTGCTGTCCCTTTGGTTAAGATTCAATGCACCCTTGTTGAATAAGCGAGCGGATGATTCGAGTCGCTGTGAGGAAATCTGCGGATTTTCAGCTTGGCTAGATTGCACAGAACCAACGGCCAAGGTTGCTGTTGGAGGTTCAATTGTATCGCTATTTTCAACCTCTATGGCATTTACGGCATCAGAGGTATCACTCGATGCAACCTGCGCCGCAATGCCTTTATTAATCTTATCAATCACTTCGGTAACAGGAGCCGATGGCTCGTCTTGGGGGACCGTGATATTACCATCGGCATCAACCTTACCCGTGACTTGAATTTGACGTTCTTTGAGCGGTGGCAAGTTTTCAAGTTGCGCCTCGGCGCCTATTAAGGTTTCCGTTGTGGACTGGTCAACAATCTGCTGTTGACGTTCCTCAGCAAGTTTAGCCTTGGCCTCATTCATTTTCTGCAGTGCTTGCGCCGCCACGCGAATATCGGCGGAAGATGGGTCAACTGGCGCCATCGCGGCCGCATAGACTTGCTTCATTTTATTGATGGTCGCCAGAGGATCGCCTGGTACTATCGACACATCGATTTGTACTTCACCGTCGGTGGCATAGCGTTGGCCATCAGCTCCTTTTTCATATTTAAAACTAGGGCTTTGGGCATATTGACCACCCACGCTGGCATGAGCGTGCTCATGAGCTTTGACTTCTGTGTCCCTTGCTTTTAATTCGTCAATTTGGGCTTTTTGTTGCTCTATCGCCTTTTCTTGTGTCTGTTTGACTTGCTCTTTCGCTAAGTCTTGCTGGCGAGTTTGTTCGCCCTGTGTCTGCTGAGCTTGTTGGCTATTATCGGCTTTAGCAAAGGCTTCGGCTAATGCTTGTTGTTTTTGCTCCTGCTCTTGTATAGCCTTTTCCCTTGCTTGCTTAGCTTGCTCATCACGAACTTGTTCAGCTTGATTTTGCTGAATGTGAGAAAGTTCGCCTGCTACCGATTCACTCCCAACTGGTTCCTTGGTCGCATCAGGTTGGCCAAAGATATGACTAAACTGCTCACTCAAACTGTTTGCCTGAGGCGAGGTTTTATCACCAACATTGGCCACCACCGAATCGCGGGTCCCCGAAGTAGTACCCACGACATCAGCCCCTGCAAACTCAGTAGCAAAAGGATTAATTGCAGTACTAGTGGCCTTTTGTTGTCCCAATGGTGCGACACTTGTTGTGATCGGATCTGAAGTCGGGAATATATTGGTGATATCCGAATTTGACGAAGTAATACTACCGATATCGCTTTCAGTTGAGTAAGCGGTTGTGCTTGGCGCCAAAGAAACCAGAGGATTAACGGCACCATTCAAGGCTGAAAGCCCCATATCCGGAGCACTCAACACTGACACGGCTGTCTGAGAGGCAGCAATTTGCCCACCTCTCATTCCACCTATGGAACGAGGTCCTGTGAGTAAACTAAAACTTTTATTAGTTGAAGACTGTGAAGTCGAATCTATCAGTTTTGGAGCGGAGGGGTTTGCATATAGCTGGGCAGAAGCGTTTACACCTAAATCTACAATAGCTTTCTGTATCGCACTCGCATCAACATTATTCGCGCTAGAAGAAAGGCTCGCATAACTCGATTTAGCGCCTGCCAATAACTCAGGCTGAGTCCCAGTGAAAGGCAAAGTTTGGTTGGACGCAGCAGTAAAGCTACTTAAAGACGGTTCAAGTGCCCCACTCACTTCGGATTTTGGTGCATGCAGGCTAGCCGTTGAAGCGCTATGGTTAGCAACCGTCTGACTATTGTCACCTTGATAAACCAGTCCACTTTGAGGTCTTGCTCCTTTTAGCGGCTCAATCGGCTTATCAGCACTCAAAAACGAATTGGATGGCGCGCCAACCTGGGATGACAGCGCCATGACCGACATAGTTACACCTTGATGTTAATAATCGAACCTATGGTTTCAGATTCTCTCTCTAGTACCTCAGTCGATGCTTCACCTTGTCGCAATGATGAATTGGCAGCAACTAATGCGGAGGTTTTATCGGTTTCATCTACCGCCTTAGCGGTTTCTGTGGGTGCAGCGCTTTGCGAAGGACTCGGTTTAGCCACATCAATCGTAGCCTGTGTTAGTCCTGATTGAGCCGTTTGCAAGCCTTGCAGACCGGAAGCATAAGCAGATTGGATTTGCATAAAGGGATTCCTGCATCTGGTGAACACTAGGTTAATTATTGACCAAACCTACCTTGATGTACAGATTTATCCCTCTTATGGAGAGCTTTTTTGCTCATTTTCAGCTCCTTTTTAACAGGCTATCCAAGCCGATTCCCAATCCTTAAAGACGGGGTTAAATCCCTTGAGCCGCATTTGACTGATGACCTGCTCAACAGTTCGCTCATCGCTGATCTCAAACTGATCGAGCTGACTATCAGGTGCTTGGTAACCGCCGGGCTGAGTTGAACTGCCCGCACTCATTTGCGTTATCCCAAGAGGCAGTAAATTGTCCCGAAGCGATGGTGCCTCGCGGGTCGATAAACTGATATCAAGTTGTTGATTAAAAAGTCTAAAGGCACAGATCATTTGCACCAGTCCAAGATCGGTTAAATGCACTTTTGGTGTTATGCCACCAGTACAAGGCCGCAAACGTGGTAGAGAAATACTAAAACGAGTACGCCAGTAATGCCGTTCTAAATAGTCCAAATGATGACCCATCAACAAGGCATCGAGCCGCCAGTCATCTAATCCTAGTAACACACCTAGGCCTATCTTATCGATACCTGCACGGGCAACGCGATCGGGCGTGGCAAGCCGATAGGCGAAGTCCTGTTTTTTGCCTCGGGTGTGATGTTTAGCATAAGTCGCGGCTTGGTAGGTTTCTTGATACACCATCACAGCATCGAGTCCTCGCTCGACAAGCTGGCGATAATCAATCTCCTCAAGCGGCTGCACCTCCATAGCCAGATAACTAAACTGCTGTTTTACCAACGGTAAAACCCGCTGAAAGTAATCCATTCCAACCTTAGTTTCATGCTCTCCCGACACTAGCAAGATAGAATCAAAGCCGCGGGATTTTATAATTGCCATTTCGGCAGCAAGTTCCTGCTCATTGAGCACTTTGCGCTTGAGCTTATTGCTCATGCTAAAACCACAGTAATCACATTCGTTAGCGCAAAGATTGGACAAGTACAGTGGTAAGTACAATCCGATATTGGCCCCAAAGCGTTGCCGAGTGAGCGCTGCCGAGCGCTGTGCCATCTCTTCGATATAGGGCTCGGCCGCAGGAGACAGCAAAGCGAGCAGACTCTGTAAGTTGCCTTCTGGTTGAACTAGGGCACGTTCAACATCAGCAGCAGTGCATGAATACAACGCCAGCAATAACTTATCCCGTTCGATGCGGGCAAAATGGTCGACAAAACTCATTGCTGTAGGAATCCGGTTAGTGGGCTGGTATGCACCGCCTGAGTTTGCACCCGGCCAAGCCCAGCTTCAAAGGCGCGTCGCCCGCAATCTACCGCATCCTTAAAGCACAACGCCATTTCAATCGGAGATGCGCTGCTGGCAATGGCGGTATTAACCAGCACGGCATCGGCACCTAACTCCATCGCGTGCGCTGCATGGGATGGCGCGCCAATTCCAGCATCAATCACCACCGGCACCCTTGCTTGCTCGATAATCATCTTGATGAAAGGCTCCGTCACCAGCCCCTGATTGGTGCCAATTGGGCTTGCCAGTGGCATCACAGCGGCGCAGCCGACATCCTCTAAACGTCGACACAGCACAGGGTCGGCATGCACGTAGGGCAGCACGATAAACCCGCGTTCACAGAGGATTTTGGCTGCGGCTAATGTCTCGACCGCATCGGGCATCAGGTATTTGGGATCGGGATGAATTTCAAGTTTAACCCATTGTGTTCCCAGCATTTCCCGCGCTAATTCAGCAGCAAATATCGCTTCCTTAGCATTACGCGCGCCCGAGGTATTAGGTAAGAGCCGCACGCCCGCTTGCCGAAGTGGCGAGAGCAGATCATCGGCCTTTGTTTTTAAATCAATTCTTTTCATCGCAACTGTCACCAACTGCGGCTGAGACGCCTTAATTGACTCCAGCATCAGCTGACTTGAGCTGAATTTTCCCGTGCCCGTAAATAATCGCGATTCAAATTCCACACCTGCAATCGTTAGCATATTAACCTCCTGCGACTACGGCAAACACATCGATTTTATCCTCATGGTGGCAGAGGATAGATGACCATCTATGCCTTGGCACTACGGCCTCATTTAGCACTAATGCGACTGATTGTTGATTAATATTTTGTGCTTCTAACAAGGCTTGTAAACTCAGCGGTTGTTGAACTGTTTGGGGCACATTATTGAGATGAATTAAAATCATAACAAACCTCGATTAGGGACAGATTTGAATGAAGCAGCTGTGGTTGATTGCATTAATGCACTCGGCTTTAATCCGCACACCTTGCACTCGGGATCACGGGTTAATGCGGCCGAATGCCATTGGAATAACTTGGTATCGAAACGCCAAAATCGGCCAAGTAGCGCTCTCGTGGAGGTGACTGGGTGACTTGTCTCTTCGAAAGACTGATTACCCGTTTGTTTTGTTGTAGAAGTTGGCGGCGTGGCTAAGAGCAACAATTGCATCGCTAGCAGCGCCTGCATCGATGCCATCACGCCGACACTGGGGCCGAGCACTCCTTGACTGCTACAGTTTTGTGGCGCGCGAGTATTCGAGGGGAAGATACAGTGATAACAGCCTCCCATAGGGAAACGCTGCTGATCAACGGCAAACAGTTGGCCGTTGAAAGCGGCAATGGAGGCACTCACCAGAGGTAAGGCATGCTCAATACACAACCGATTGATACAATGGCGCGCAGTAAGATTATCAGTGCAATCAAGTACTAAACGAGTTTCTTCGCTATGGGTTAACAGGTGAGCTAATACATCGCTCGCAGACTCAAGAGTCAATTGCTCGGCAAAGGCATCAATCTCACAACCTTGCGCCAACACGGCTAATTTCTGTTTAGCAATGAGGGCTTTGTGATGGTCAATATCGTCGTCACTAAAGAGTAATTGTCGCGGCAGATTGGATAATTCCACCCTATCGCCATCGACAAGCGTTAAGCGCCCAACACCGGCGCAGGCTAAATATTGCGCCGCCAATTGCCCGAGGCCGCCGAGGCCTACGATAAGCACATGAGCCTGTTTAAGCTGCAACTGGCCAGCCTCGCCGACCTCGGGTAAAAATATTTGCCGCGAATAACGAATAAAGTCTTTATCGGCAAGGGATTGCGCCTGCTCTTGTGTGATGCTCATAGGCTTGACTCCCAAGCTCGCGTCAATTCGGCAAAGGCCATTATTGGATCGCTTGATTCGGTAATCGCCCGCACCACGGCAATATTGCTCACCCCAGTCGCTTTGACTTGGGCAAGATTCAAAGGCCCGATGCCGCCAATTGCCACTAAGGGATAATGCGTATTTAACAGCTCAACATAATGAGTGAGTTTACATAACCCCTGCGGCGCCGATGGCATTTGCTTGGTGGTCGTCGGGAAGATATGCCCAAGAGCGATGTAAGATGGTGCATGTTGATGGGCACGCAGCAACTCGAAATAACCGTGGCTCGAAATGCCAAGCGCCAATCCCGCTGCATGAATGGCGTTAAGATCCGTCACTGCCAGATCTTCTTGTCCAAGATGGATCCCAAATGCGCCATGTTTTATCGCTAACTGCCAATGATCATTGATAAACAGCTGCGCATCATAATGCTTACCTATGGCAATCGCGGTTTGGATTTGTGCCTCAAGTTCGTCCGACGCCAGCACATTAGACTTTAGCGCATTAGACTTTATCCTGAGCTGTATCGTCTTCACGCCCGCCGCCAATAACTGTTCGAGTAACAGTAAGTTATCGACAACTGGATAAATCCCTAAGTCAGGATCAAGGCGCTTAAACGCGCCGCATTGCAAATCACTGGATTCATTCAAGCTATTTTTAGGGTAAGAAGTGACGTAAGGATACGCCATTAAGCTGTGCGGCCATGCGGTACGCGCGAGTGGTCCAGGGCCTTGGCCGATCCCCACTGCATAAGTTAAACCTTGATTGACATAGGCTTTTGCTACCACAACCGCATCCTGCAATACAAAGCCAAAGGCTAACACCGAGGCGATGGCTGAAGACAGAGTACAACCACTGCCGTGGTTATGGCGCGTGTTTATCCGCGCACTACTGAGCCAAAAACCACCATTCGCGTCAAGCGGTGAGCAGCCAGTAACCTGATGACAAATCAACAAATCCTCCGCCAAACGCTGATTCTCTGTAGCGATGCGATGACTTGTGATATCGCTTTTTGGATCGCTTAAGGCATCACTGGTGTTAATGCCAGCACTTGCCTGAGCCGCAAAATCAATATCGCCGCCCTTGGCTAATACACTGCACGCTAATTGCGCTGAGAGTTGCATTGCCGCAGCGGCGAATTCTGCTTTTGTATGAATGGCTGACGCTCGTTTGTCTGTGGCGACAGTAAGCCTTGCCAACTCCTGCACATTCGGCGTTATCAGGCTAATCAAGCCCTTAAAGGGTGCAAAATCCAGAGGTTTACTCGCCGTGCTCTTATCGCCGAGTTCGTCTCCACAGCTTGCAACCATCACAGGGTCGAGAATAACGGGGACGAGTGAAAATTGGGTTTTAAAACCAGCCAACCAATCGGCTACTAAGTGCACTTGTTGCTGATTTGCGAGTAAACCAATCTTAATCGCCTGAGGCGGTAGATCGGCTAACAGGGTCGAGAGCTGTGTGAGTAACATTGCCTCACTCACAGGCTCAACTAACGCCACCGTCACCGAACTTTGGGCCGTTAGCGTGGTGATCACGCTGCATCCATGGCCGCCCAAATCCTTGATGGTGGCTAAGTCGGCTTGGATCCCCGCGCCGCCACCGCTGTCTGAACCGGCAATGGTCCAGACGATAGGTTTAGGCGCCACCTGGCTAATATGTTTCGCAGGGGTCATTATCAAACCTCCGCAACCTGTGCTGTTGGTTTGAGCTCACTCCCATCCTGATACTTGCCCGATTCATTGGCAGTTTTAGCTGTATTAGCCTCGCCCATCGGTAGATACAACTTGGCACCCGAAGCCGCAAACTCTGCCGATTTTTGCGCCATGGCCGCAGCTAATTCATCTTGGGTTTTAACTCTGATCTGCTGGATTGCTTCTGTGTTTGATTGCCCTTGTTGAGCTGGTTTTATCGATGCAAGCGCTTCAGCGCTCTCAACATTCTGGCTTGACGAAGCCCCTGCTAATGTACCCGCCGCTAAACTTGCCGCATAGTCGCGCACATCTTGGGTGATCTTCATTGAGCAGAACTTAGGGCCACACATAGAGCAAAAATGCGCAACCTTGGCCGACTCCTGTGGCAGGGATTCATCGTGATAGGCTCGGGCGGTCTCAGGGTCAAGTCCGAGGTTATATTGATCTTCCCAGCGGAATTCGAATCGCGCCTTAGATAACGCATTGTCGCGGATCTGAGCGCCCGGGTGGCCTTTGGCAATATCGGCCGCATGGGCGGCAATCTTGTAGGCAATCAGCCCTTGTTTGACGTCCTGCTTATTGGGTAAACCTAAGTGCTCTTTCGGCGTCACATAGCAGAGCATGGCGCAGCCATACCATGCGATCATAGCCGCACCGATCCCTGAGGTGAAATGATCGTAACCCGGCGCAATATCGGTAATTTGCGGCCCTAGGGTATAAAACGGCGCCTCGGCGCAGTGGATAAGCTGCTTATCCATATTCTCCTTGATGAGCTGCATCGGGATATGCCCAGGCCCTTCGATAATGGTCTGCACATCGTATTCCCAGGCGATTTTGACTAGCTCACCTAAGGTTTCAAGCTCGGCGAACTGCGCCTCATCATTGGCATCGGCAATGGAGCCAGGTCGCATACCGTCGCCTAATGACAGCGATACATCGTAGGCGACACATAGCTCGCAAATCTCACGAAAATGGGTATAGAGGAAGTTTTCTTGATGGTGGCTCAAGCACCATTTGGCCATGATTGAGCCGCCGCGGGACACAATCCCTGTCACCCGTTTAGCGGTCATAGGCACATAGCGCAATAACACGCCCGCATGGATGGTAAAGTAATCGACGCCCTGCTCCGCTTGCTCAATCAAAGTATCGCGAAACACTTCCCAGGTCAGGTGTTCAGCAACACCATTCACTTTTTCCAGTGCTTGATAAATCGGCACTGTGCCAATCGGCACTGGCGAGTTACGGATAATCCATTCACGGGTTTCATGGATATAGCGGCCAGTGGACAAGTCCATCACAGTGTCCGCGCCCCAACGGGTTGACCAAACAAGCTTTTCCACTTCCTCCTCGATGGAAGACGTGACCGCCGAGTTACCGATATTGGCGTTCACTTTGACTAAAAAGTTACGGCCAATAATCATAGGCTCAGCTTCGGGATGATTGATATTTAACGGAATAATGGCGCGTCCACGGGCAATTTCGTCGCGGACAAACTCAGGGGTAATTGGTTTACCTATTACGGCACCAAAGGATTCACCATGGCCGCGGCGGTTTAAGATTTCATCTTGCACCTGGGCGAGCGCCATATTTTCCCGAATCGCCACATATTCCATTTCAGGGGTAATAATCCCTTGGCGGGCATAGTGTAGTTGGCTCACGCGTTTACCAGGTAAGGCACGGCGAGGACGAACAATCGCACTTGAGCCTGCTTCGAAACGCAGATGATCGAGCCCATCATCCTTTAGGCGTTGCTGGGTAAAATCTGAGGTCGCGCAATCGAGTACTTCGGTATCTTGGCGCTCGATAATCCACGGTAATCTGAGTTTGGCTAGTCCTTGGCGCACGTTAATTTGCGCAGCCAGATCGGAATACGGGCCAGCGCAGTCGTACACCGGAATGGGAGGATTTTTCTCAACGTTGGCCGCGATCGCCGTGCCGCCAATCCGCGTATCGGTTTGCAGAATTTGCCGCATCCCCACACGTAAATCCGCACGGCTTCCCTGCAAATAAAGTTTTTGCGAATTAGGATGTTGTAATGGTTTAAGGGTATCGATAAAGGCTTGCGCCTCGGCGCGCGCCACACGGCGGTTCGTTTGCCCATGAGTGTTCACGGCAAGTGATTCTGAGGACGATTCTAAACTGGACATAAGCAATCTCACTTTAACAAATAAAAATGGGGTTGCTTGTCTGGAGACTTGAGTGTTGAGAGCTGAGCCTTGTAAACCGTAAGTGGATTTACTGACTCAATAACGACTAAATCGATGGGTAAATAGACGGCAAAAGATTGCCGCTGATACGATTTAATGGAAGTTATTATGCTTGTTTCCTTCGCAGGTTTTAACCTGATCAGGTTCAACGGATCCCGAATAAACGGTCTCAGCCAAGAGGCACTCCGACAAGATGGGCAAAAGTATAGGCAGAAGCGCTGCGAACAAACAAGCGTAATTTAAGGACAAAAACTTAACTATCAATCAAAAACAAAGAATACATAAGCAACTGTATATTATAGTATTTAATTTTATAAAACTTTTAAACTCATCATTACCATTATTTTGGGTGAAAATTTATCATCGTTATTTTTTAGCCTTTTGGCCGCTTTACCATCATTTTATCGAGCTGCGCCTTAATGGCATCGTCAATTTCTTGGTTCATTTTCTTGCCACTGCAATCGAAGGGAAAACCTAAATTCTCGGCATAGGGATTAATTGGGGTGCCTACTTTGACGACCCGATAACAGGTATTACCTTGACGAACGATACGATTCGGATCCAGTTCTAAATCCAAACTGGTGGGGCCGCTAAAATCGTCGGCATTGGGCACAATCAGTACCTCCATCTCGGGGCTCATTTCAGACAAATTCGACCGTTTGCTGTAATGATTTGCTTGCTCTAACACTAAATCATCTAAAGCTTGCTCACGCTGTCGTTCAAAATAACGCTGAGTAAACAATCCCACACTGCCCGCCGCCCCACCGCTTTGCCCACTGGCCGCAGACTGTTGAGTGCTTGCCGCATGAGCCGAGCTTGATTGGACTTCTGCCTTTTTCGGTTTAACAGCCTCTTTTGAACTCTGCTGGGTTTGGCCCTGAGTTGAGGTGTTAGGCACAGATGTGTTTGGTACTGATGCTTTTGATTCTGTTACTTTTGATTCTTGGGCGCTAACTTCTGGTGGTTTGGCTATCTGCTCCATGGGTTTTGGCGTCAGCTTTACTGCGACTTTTGGTGACACTTTCGCTGACTGCTCAATATCAGCTGCCGGCTTTACGGTATTAGGCGGTGAGGTTATCGGCTCGCTAGTGTTAATAAACTCTTCCACTGAGATATCTTGAGCAGAATCCGCTGGAGCAGTTTGCGTTGGCGGCGCATAAATAAAATATGCCTTTAACGCTTTGGTTGTAGTCCGTGCGTTAGCAGATGATTCAGTAAAATGCAGCCCTAAGTGTTCCGACTGGGTTCGCCATAAAAAAATTAATAAAAACAGCAGTAAGCCATGGCCAAACATGACCCAAAGCAATAGCTTAAGATTGAAATAATGTGGCCGCTCTCGCCCGCTTAGATTTGAAGATGTTTGAAATGCGCTATCGATTGATCTTTGGTCTGCTTCACTTAAATTGAGGTGTAGATTGTTATCGCAAGACTCGGCATGAACACTTAAAGCGCTAAAAGGCTTAGTGTTCAAATCTGTAGCGCCTTGGGCTGTAGCACTTAAAAACGTTGCACAAAAAGGCAAAGCGGAAAATGGTAAAGCCTCGTCCTTTGTGGCACTGCAGTGCGCATCAAATCTGATGCTATCTTCTGGGGCTATATTCGATCGAACAGGCAAAATCCATCCCTTAGTACTTAATGAATAAAGTACTTAACAAATCCATGACATCTTACGGAGAATTAGAGAAAGTGAGTCGAACAAAGTTCCAAAGCAGTGACATTATTCAGTTGTAAACCAGTACCATAATCTTGTACAAGGACAACAGAACTCATCAGTGTTATAGCCGATGGCAAGAACACGCAAAACAAATCAGCTTACATGTGTAAGCCAATTGTAGCTTTCCCTTTTATCTACTGATAGACTCAATCATTATCGTCATCGAGTGGATCAACAGCATGCCAAGCCAGAGTTTGATAGAGCCGCAAATGAGTCATGAAAAACCTTTAAATATCAGCGGGTATAGCTTAAGCGAAGAGATAGCCAATAGCATTAGCCATGGCCTAGGGGTGATTGCAGGTGTAGTGGGCTTAATCTTTATGCTACTTAAGGGCGCAGATCATCTCACCAACATTCAACTTACAGGCGTTATTATTTATGGCGTAAGTCTTATCCTGTTATTTTTAAGCTCAACCCTGTACCACAGCGTAACGCATGTTGGCTGGAAACATAAACTTAAGATTGCCGACCATTGTGCTATCTACTGCTTAATTGCGGGCACCTACACCCCACTGATGTTAATCAGCCTGCAAGGACAGCTTTCAACCATTATTCTTACGGCGATTTGGTCTTTGGCTATTGGTGGGATTTTATTTAAGACCTTATTTATTCACCGATTTAAAAAACTCAGTCTTGTGTTATATCTGGCCATGGGTTGGCTTTGTATAACGGTGATTGGCGATTTGACAGCAGCAATGTCACCGCTTGGATTTAATCTACTGCTATTGGGCGGGTTGTTTTACACCCTTGGAGTGATCTTTTATGTCGGCAAACGTATTCCGTACAATCACGCGATTTGGCATCTGTTTGTGCTAGCTGGCGCGATGAGCCATTTCTTCTGTATTTATTTAACAGTGATCTAGCCACGCACGCTCAGTCACACAAGCCATCCTCTGGGTGGCTTTTTTATGTCTATGCTTTGAGACTGAGTTTTATGGCTAAGTGATAAAGTCGCCAGCCAAGCGTTATCTACAATAATTCTGCAACTATCTGTTTCAGCAAAAAGGTTTCCCTGTCGATAGATTGGCCTTTGTTGGCGAAGGTGCGCTGAATTTCTTCATTATGGGCAATGGCTTGATGGATATTGATCCACTCAGGGCGCATGCCGTTTTTCACTTCATGGGCTTCAAGCATTGGCTCACCTAAGCCACGGTTACCTAAAGTCATATCGATTTCACACAGGTAGCAATAGGAATCCATATGCACGACGTTGGCGCCTTCGCGAAACCAAGGTCGATATTCTTCATAGCGGCCAAAGGGTGCAATAACGTTAGCGGCAATGGCGCCGGTTTCTTCCTGTAACTCACGAATAAGCCCAACCTCGATGCTCTCGCCCTTATCCACACCACCGCCGGGCAAGCCGTAATCTCGATATTTTTGGGTATAGAGCAGCAAAATATCTTCCCCCGACAGCACAATGGCTCGGGCGGCTTGGCGATAAAAGATCCTTGCCTGTTTTAAATTAATATTGGCAGCTTGGGTGGACTTCAATAAACGCATAGAAAAACTCAAGATTAACGGCCTAATAGCATAAACCAACTTTATAGATTTATAGAGCAAAACCGTTTTCAAGCAACACGCACAACAATACGTACACTTGAAACGGGTTAATTCAGTTGCTTAGTTGCCGCAAGATTTGCTGATAGGCCGCAACTATTTGCGCCTTATTTGGCAAGCGGCTCTCGGGGATACGCTGGTAGTGGCTGATTGTCTGCACAAGATAACGCTTAGCCTGGCTGGTTTTATCCGCATCTAACCCTTGCCACATAATTGAGCCTGTCGAACTTAAGGGCGCCACGTCATTGCGCTTCGAAGCTATACTCGAATGGGTTAAATGCAATATCTCATAGAAGCGCTGATTTTCTTCGAGTAAATATTCCTGCTTAAGGGATAATCCCAACTCTGCAAGTGAGCTGCGCACATGATAATTATGATGCACGGGACACAAAATAAACTCGAGCGGGCAGGAATGATAAGAATGGTTGTGATTGTCGCTGTGATACTGGCTATAACACGACACGATGCTGCGCACCAGTTCAACCAATAACTCGCCCCCCACACCCGCAATAATCACTAAGTGCTTGGCTTGCTTGCCGTAATGCGCCAGTGGCAACGCCGCCACATCCAGACAATGCACTTGCCATTCACTCTGGGCATGGGTGGTTTGCTCAGTTTCGTTTTGAGCGTTTAAGATAGGCTGCTGGGGGAAAAACCTAGCTAACTCAAGGCTGAGTTGCTGCATTAAGGGCGCCACACAATCGACAAAATGCACTTTAGGCGCGGCATTTCTTTGCAGTAACAGCATGCCGAGTAAACCATGATCGCAGCAGCAGTCCCAAATATGATCGTATCCTTGCTCTACCATCTGATTGATCTGCTGTAATCGCTGACTGATTTTCACCGCTGACGCCTCAAAAATCGCGCCCATACATGCTTGAGCGCCATAAAGCCGCGCATTCTACCCGAGTCAGCGGTTAAAACCCATCTCTTTAGGTTTGACTATCAGGCTGCCAGCCTCAAGGCCACACTGGTGAATACGTATGCAACCCATTGCGAGCAAAAAGCCATCACCACTAGTATGCATTGACCCATATTCACTATAAAAACAAGGATCAGGGAATGTTCAGCAATCTGCTTACCCACGCACGCCACATCAACTCGCCAACGCGAAATCGACACAATTTATTCACGCCCAGCTTGCTAGCACTCAGCATTGGCAGCCTGTTGAGTACAGGTGTCACGGCGCAAACCCTTAACCTGAGCTCCCCCGATAAGCAAATCGTCTTGAGTCTGAGTGATGATACGGGCCGCCCCGAATACCAAATCCATTTTCATGGCAAATCCATTGTCGAACCGAGTCGCCTAGGGTTAGTCTTTGCCTCACTGGGCGAATTAGGCCAAGGTCTTCGCATTAAATCGAGCCAACCCGCCAGTGCCAATGAAAAATGGCAGCAACCTTGGGGTGAACAAGAGTGGATAAAGGATCGACACAATCAACTGAGCGTGGTATTAACCGACGGTAAAATCGACTTAAACCTAGAGTTTAAGGCCTTTGACGATGGCATCGGCTTTCGTTATCACTTAGCTGCCCAAAACGCCCTGCCAGCCAATACGCAGCTTGCCATTACCGATGAACTCACCGAATTTAATATTGGCCAGAGTGATAAGGCCACCGCCTGGTGGATCCCTTCTCGGGGATGGAACCGCTACGAATATCTGTATCGCACCAGCGCGCTCAATCAGGTCGACCGAGCCCACACTCCTTTTACCTTTAAACTGGTCGATGGCACCCATTTGAGTATTCACGAGGCGGCGTTAGTTGATTTTGCCTCAATGACACTCGATCAACAGCGCGATGGCAAGCTCAAGGCCGATCTCACCCCTTGGTCAGATGGCACTCGCGTTAAAACCCAAGCGGGCTTTTATACCCCATGGCGCACGATTCAAATCGCCGACAAGGCCACGGGGCTGCTTAATTCTCAGCTTATCCTCAACCTGAATGAGCCCAATAAACTGGGGGATGTCTCTTGGGTTAAACCGGGTAAATATGTCGGCATTTGGTGGGGGATGCACCTCAATGAAAACACTTGGGGCTCGGGCCCAGCGCATGGCGCAACCACCAGCGAAACAGAGCGTTATATGGATTTCGCCGCAAAATACCAGTTTGATGGTGTCTTGGTCGAAGGCTGGAACCAAGGTTGGGATGGCGATTGGTTCCATAATGGCGATCAATTCAGTTTTACTAAGGCCTATGATGATTTCGATTTACCCGCCATTACCGCCTACGGCGCGAAAAAAGGCGTGCGCCTGATTGGTCACCACGAGACCGCAGGCTCAGTCACCCACTACCGCAAGCAAATGAATGATGCCTTCGCCCTGTATGAAAAACATGGCGTGACCCAAGTCAAAACCGGTTATGTCGCTGACGGTGGACAAATCAAACGCATCGATGAAAACGGTATCACCCGTCACGAATGGCACGACGGTCAGTTTATGGTGGGTGAATATCTTCACAGCGTTACCGAAGCCGCAAAACACCATATCAGCATTAATACCCACGAGCCGATTAAAGATACTGGGCTGCGCCGCACTTATCCTAACTGGATCTCCCGCGAAGGTGCCCGCGGCCAAGAGTACAATGCTTGGGGCAGCCCACCAAATAGCCCAGAACATACCGCCATGTTGCCCTTTACCCGCATGCTGGCTGGACCAATGGACTTTACCCCGGGGATTTTTGATTTGGCGCCTAAGGGGTTAGATGCCGAAAATCGTGTGCAAACCACCTTAATGAAGCAACTCGCCCTGTATGTGGTGCTCTACAGCCCAATCCAAATGGCCGCCGACTTGCCACGCAATTATCAAAAACATCTAGATGCCTTCCAGTTTATCCGCGATGTACCAACAGACTGGTATCAAAGTATCGCGCTGGCTGGCGAAGTGGGTGATTATGTGGTGTTTGCCCGCCAAGCCAAGGATCAGCAGGATTGGTACTTGGGGGCGCTGACCGATGAAAATGCCCGTCAGATCAAGGTTAAACTGGGTTTCCTCGATCCAAACAAACGCTATCAAGCCCAGATCTACCGCGATGGTCCAAAAGCCGATTGGAAAACCAATCCCTATGATTATGTGATTGAAACTAAAGAGATCAGCGCCAAAGACAGCCTAACCTTAGCCCTCGCCAGCAGTGGTGGCACAGCGATCCGCTTTAAGGCTCTTTAAATTAATAGGGCGACCAAGATGGTCGCCCTATTAGGTTTGCAATGCGATTAATTTAAGCTGAAATCGGGATAACGAGTGTCGAAAAAGTCTAAATATAACAAACAAAATCAATGCTATAGCGAGCTATGGTTAGACAGAGCAACGCAGAGAGGCCCGAAAAGGGCCTATTCAGCGGCGCTACTTATCCCGAGCTCAGGTTAATTTAAAGTCAACGCCACAATTTTAAGGGGATGATTATCATCGAACGACGGGAAATCCTCATGGGGATCGAGCCAAGTGTGATCAACCACACCTCGGCCTTGTTTTTCAACGCAGCGAACTAGACTATCAAACCAATCTTGACGGTCTACTTTGGCGACATTATTGCAACACACAATGGTGCCACCAGCCTTGGTTGATAATAATGCGGGTTTAAATAAACCTTGGTAATCATTAACTAAATCGACAATCCCGAAAGCACTCTTGGCATAACGAGGCGGATCAAGAAATACCAGATCAAATTGGGTTTGCGGCAATTTGGGGTAACTGGGTAATTTTTGGTTGCGGCGCCCTCCCACACTTAAACCAGCTAATTGGCGCAAGGCCGGAAACGCATCACTCTGCACAAACTCACACACCTCAGACACTTGGTTTAATTCGGCATTAGTTCGCCCAGCGGCGAGTGCAAAGGAGGAAAAGTCGACATTCACAACCCGTTCTGCGCCGCCCATAGCCGCAGCAGTGCCGATACCACAGGTGTAAGAAAACAAATTCAGCACGGTTTTATCTTGGCTATGTGCCCGCACATATTCTCGGCCAATACGCATATCAAGAAATAGCAGCGGATCTTGTCCTTCGTGGCGTAGCTTAGTGGTGAATTTAATCCCATTTTCCTGCATCACCAACTCGGCACAGGCAATATCATCCAGTTCAGGGCTTAGCGCATTAAGCACCCGCGAATGGCCAGCCGAGCGGTCGTTATACACTACCGGCAGGGCCACTTCTTGGGTGAGCACGTCCACTACTTCAGCCAATTCCTCAGCGGTTAAGGTGTGGTGAAAACTCTGTACTAACCAATTATCGCCGTAGCGATCGACATTCAAGCCACTGACACCTTCGACCGTGCCATGGAACACCCGAAAACAATCGGTATGATCTTGTTCTGCTTGTAGTAAAAAATCATGGCGTTTAGCTAAAGCCGTCGATAACAGCGTTTGAATAGACATAAAAAGCGGGACTCATACAGCGGAAACCTGCGTAAGGTTTCAAGGGGAAAACGGCATGATAGCAAACTCAGCGACAAAATATCGGATAAATTCCCCCAGTATCCAATCACAGACTATACAAGCAGAGCCGTTTTAGCTTAAGGCACTAAGTGAGGCAGCCCCTTTGGCTCACCCCTTCCCTTAGCGCCTACACCATTAGTAGCTAGTAGCTAATAGCCGCAAACTACACCACTAGACTATGTCACTAAAACGATGCCGCTCAGACTATGCCTTTCTCTCTGCAAACGATGCCTGATAAACGGGATAATCGATATAGCCAGCTTCACCGCCGCCATACAAGGTAAGCCTTGCATCCGCATCAAACTCGGTTAATGGCCAGTCATGGGCAAAGCGCGCGACTAAATCCGGATTGGTCACAAAGGGCGTACCAAAGGCCACAAAATCAGCATAGTGTTGGTCGAGTAAACGCTGAGCAGATTGCTTGGTTAATTTCCCCGCCACCATTATCGGGTGTTGATACACACGGCGCACTTGCTGACGAAACGCGTCAGACACTTCCACATAGCGCGAGATGTTTTCAGAAAAATGCACATAGGCAAGATTCATCGGTTGCAGCTTTTGTAGCAAGGCGAGTGTTAATTGGATGATGTCAGGGTTGTCACCGGTAAATCCCTCGCCAATATGGGGAGATATCCGCACAGCGACTCTCCCAGATCCAATGGTCTGTGTAAGGGCTTGTAAGGTGTCGACTAAAAAACGCAACCGATTTTCTTGGCTGCCACCGTAGCGATCTTGCCGTTGATTGCTTTCTAAGCGCATAAAAGTATCAAATAAATAGCCATGGGCTGCATGCACTTCAACCCCATCAAAACCGGCTAACATCGCATTTTGTGCTGCTTGCACAAAATCGCTGATAGTCGCTTGGATATCTTGTTCGCTCATCGCCTTTGGCTGCTGGGTTTCAATCATGCCAAAGCCACCTTCAGGCAATGGACCAAATACCTGATCGGGTATTTTTATTGCCGATGGCGCAAGAGGCTCAGCGCCAGACACACTCGAATGGCTGCGACGACCAACATGCCAGAGTTGGATAAATATTTTCCCACCTTCTTGGTGCACCGCTTCCGTGACTTTTTTCCAGCCCTCAATCTGTGCTGGAGTATAAATCCCAGGGGTCATTGAATACCCTCGCGCCACCGCTGACACAGGTGCGCCTTCGGTAATAATCAATCCTGCGCTTGCTCGCTGGCGATAATAGGTGGCCATCATCTCGTTCGGAATATCCCCCGGCTGAGTGCTACGTGAGCGAGTCATTGGAGCCATCACAATACGGTTTTTAGTCTCTAACACATGACCTTTGAATGCCTTGAACATACTTTCCCCTAGGCTTGATAAGTTGGATAGTCAGTTAACCCTTTTTCGCCACCACCAAACAGCGTTGTTGGGTCATGCTCAGCCAACGGATAGCCGTGTTTTAGCCGCTCGGGTAAATCTGGATTGGCAATAAAAGGTCGTCCAAAACCAATCATATCAGCCAAACCATCGTTAATAGTTTGTTCCGCTGTGTGTGCGTTGTATCGTCCGGCATAAATCAGCACGCCCTGATAAGCCTCACGCAATGCTTGTTTGAATGAGCGTGGCGTATCAGGTGCATCATCCCAATCCACCTCGGCAATATGTAGATAAACAATTCGATGTTTGTTAAGTAACGCAGCGGCAGCGGTATAGGTCACAATCGGGTCCGCATCCACAGTGCCATTGAGGGTCGTAAGGGGCGCTAAACGCACACCCACACGCTCAGCACCAATAGCATCGACCAATGCCGCAACCACTTCGTCTAAAAAACGTAGGCGATTTTCAAGACTACCGCCGTACTCATCACTACGGTTGTTGGCTTCGGAATCAATAAATTGGTTGATCAAATAGCCATTAGCGGCGTGGAGTTCAATGCCATCAAAGCCAGCCGCCATAGCATTGAGCGCTGCTTGACGATAATCAGCGATCACTTGCGCAATATCAGCCTTTGTCATTGCCCGAGGCGCAACGACATCAACAAAACCAGGTTCATCAGTGCCGTTATCGACAAACACTTTTACGTTTTCCGCTTTTAATGCGGATGAAGAAATCGGTTGTTGCCCACCAATATTGTCAGGATGGGTGACTCGGCCTACATGCCATAACTGAGCAAAAATCACTCCGTTCTTGGCATGAACTGCCTCAGTGACGATATGCCAGCCCGCGATCTGTTCGGGAGTATAAATACCAGGAGTCCAAGCATACCCTTTTGCAGTTGGAGAAATCTGTGTGCCTTCAGAGACAATGAGCCCCGCACTCGCACGCTGAGCATAATAGGTTGCCATCATATGATTGGCCACATCGCCTGGCTGACTGGCTCTTGAACGGGTCATTGGCGGCATAACGATGCGGTTTTTGAGTGTTAATGTACCCAAGGTGATCGGTTGAAACAGTGATTGCGTCATAATATAACCCTCTCATTTCGTTGCAAACATACTAGCAAACTCAACAAGAGACATTGAGCGCAATAAAGACAAATGATTTTTGTTGTAACTACAAAAGTGTTTACTGACACGTCAATACGACAAGTGTTGCCCTACCGCTTACAGGGTTAGCTTAGGCTGAATAAAATCAATAAAGGCCGAGATACGTTTCGCGACGGTAGAAGATTTATAGTACACCGCATTGATCTGCTCTCGGCCGGTATTGGTGATTTTTTCACTCTCCAATAAGGGGATTAAACGCCCCTCAGCGATATCCTTTTTCACCATAAATCCCGATAAGCAGGCAATTCCATTACCCGTTAATGCAAGCTGCCTTAACGTTTCACCGTTACTCGAGGTTAATGTAGGTGTAAACCGAGTAAATCCTTTCAGTGGCCAATCATTGAGGGCTTTTGGGGTAGAAAATCCCAGCAAATCGTGGTGAATAAGATCGCTGCTTTTATTGGGAAAACCGCGCCTTGATAGGTAATCTGGTGAGGCTACAATGTACAGCAAGCTTTTCCCAAGTGGCCTAGCATGCAAAGTCGAATCCGTTAAGTTGCCAATGCGGATCGCGAGATCGGTTTTCTTTTCAAGCAAATCGACAAAACCTTCGTTGGAGGTGAGTTCCAATTCAATCTCGGGATAGGTTTGCTTAAATGGCTGGATAAGCGGCACTAATTGATGAAACACAAAGGGACTTGCGGCATCGACACGTAAACGGCCTCTCGGTAGCTCTCCACGAGTAATGATATCCTCTTCAGCCTGCTGGATCTGTAATAAGCCAATTCGGATGGCTTCAACAAACTGGCGACCTTCCTCGGTTAATTCGATCCGGCGAGTCGTGCGATTTAAAATAGAAACGCCAACTTGGCTTTCAACCTTGCTCACCGCCCGAGACACGCGGGCAACTTGAATATCTAACAGTTCAGCTGCCGCCGAAAAACCACCACTGTCGACGACAGCAAGCAGTATTTCTAAATCATCGGACCGTGTTTTCATTTTATTTCTCGCACCACACCCGCAATTATTGCATTTATAGCAAATATCATTGGTATAAATATCTGTATTTTACAATTTGCAAAAATCACTAAAGTGTCTCAATGAGTTGCTCGAATCCTGCGGCGGCTTTGGTTGGCACAAATTCCACCACATCAAATTCAGCCACGTCTTCGGTATAGAAAGGATCTTGCTGCAAAATAGCCTCGAGTACTGCACGCGACTCCGCCTTAGCGAAGATCACACCGCCCGTGCGTGGCACCTTACGGCCCGAAGCGATAAAAACGCCCTTGGCGTAATACGCATCAAGATAATCAATATGAGCAGCTAAATGTAACTCAACATCTGCCAGCGGCTTTTTGTAGGTTAAGGTGATAACAAACATAGATATCCTTTATTCAAAACATAATCGATTTTGACAGGTGCTAACCATGATTACATGAGAGCATCTGCTGACATACTGTTCCATTATTTTTGCAGTATCAATCGCATAATGCGTCTATTGCTCACTGCTGCTGACACTTTAGCCACTGACTAGATACCCACACAACCCCATAGGAGTGTAAAATAGGCTGCTATTAGGTTACACGGCTGTTTAACTTGAGTTATCAATGGATGATGAATACGTATGTAAGCGGTTGTGCGTCAATCGACGCTGCGGCTACTATAAATTCGCTAGTTCCACCCTCTGCTTGTGGGGTTGAACACTGTGAGGTCGTTTCTGGTGGTTGCCTTTGAGGATAGCTGTCAGGCTTAGGTTCTTTTCTGCTTCTGAGCATTTGCATCATAGAGTATGAAAATGAATTTATTGGCGAATATGCTTCTGAGGGAGAGGTATATTCGCTATTTTTTAGCATCAAAACACACCTTTATAGCGACCAAACCGAACTGGCACAATAATGCGTAAACTGAGCCAAAGCTATTGATTAAGCTTTCAAATTATAACGATAAATGACTCAAGGCAGCACTGCTGTCCGCTACTGAAGGGAAGTTGCATGTCCACGGATCAACAAACGATTACCCCATTAGAAAGTGTCTCACCCAAGGTGGTGCATCGCGCCGTACATAAGCTACAACCCGAGCTGAATTTCTGGCAAATTTTTAATATGTGCTTTGGTTTTTTGGGGATCCAATTCGGTTTTGCCCTGCAAAATGCCAACGTCAGCCGTATTTTCCAAACCCTTGGCGCCTCTATCGATGACATTCCCATCCTGTGGATTGCCGCACCGTTAACGGGTCTGCTGGTTCAACCTATTATTGGTTATCTGAGCGATAATACTTGGGGGCGCTTAGGTCGCCGTCGGCCGTATTTTTTAATCGGCGCTATTTGTACGACTCTTGCGATATTTGTGATGCCACATTCCCCTACATTATGGATTGCCGCGGGCATGCTGTGGATTATGGATGCCTCAATCAATATCGCCATGGAACCCTTCCGTGCCTTTGTGGGGGATAATTTACCTCCCAAGCAGCGCACCCAAGGCTATGCCATGCAAAGCTTTTTTATTGGCATCGGCGCGGTGGTGGCATCAGCCCTGCCCTATATTCTCAGTAACTTCTTTGATGTCGCCAATACCGCGCCCGCGGGCGAAATAGCCGATTCGGTGCGTTATGCCTTCTATTTTGGTGGCGCCGTGCTGTTTCTCAGTGTGGCTTGGACAGTGATCTCCACCAAAGAATATTCCCCCGATGAACTTGCCGCCTTCCATGGCAATGCTGACGCAGGCGCAGATGAGCAACAATATCGCACTCGCACCCATCAGAATTATCAATTTGCCGCTATTGTTTGGATGGCTGTAGGCGCACTACTGACGCTTGCGGTGTGGACGCAGGATTTAGATAAGCAGCTGTATATTTTAACCTTAGGGATTTTTGCCTTTGGCCCATTGCAACTTTACTGCGCCCTGCGCTTAGGTAAATCAACGCCCTCACAGCGCGCGCAACTGGGTATTGTCTTTAATGTGGTCGATGATTTATTCCATATGCCAAAGGCCATGCATCAGTTAGCGATAGTGCAGTTTTTCTCTTGGTTCGCGCTCTTTGCGATGTGGATATACACCACCTCGGCGGTAACGTCCTACCATTTTGGCAGCAGCGATGTGTTATCCCCAGCCTACAATAATGGTGCCGATTGGGTGGGTGTACTATTCGCCTCCTACAATGGATTTTCGGCCATTGCGGCGCTGTTTATTCCGCTACTTGCCAAACGGATCGGGATCAAACTCACCCATACCTTTAATATGTTCTGCGGTGGTTTTGGCTTAATAAGTTTCTATTTTATCAAGGATCCCAGCCTGCTATGGCTGCCGATGATAGGGGTGGGTATTGCCTGGGCCTCAATTCTATCTATCCCCTACGCGATGTTATCCAGCACCTTACCGCCGAAAAAAATGGGCGTGTATATGGGAATTTTTAACTTCTTTATCGTGATCCCACAGCTCCTTGCAGCCAGCGTCTTAGGCGTAATCCTCAATGGATTATTTGATGGTCAACCCATCTATGCCCTGCTCACCGGCGGCGTCCTCATGCTCTGCGCCGGGATTGCCGTGCTCTTTGTTGAGCAACCGAATACTCAGTACACTCAAGCGTAAATCGCAGATCCTACAACTCGGCACCCTTGGCGTTTGGGCAACTAAACGCCAAGAAGCATGGCCAGATAGCTTACAACAAGAATAAATCGCAATTAGCACCATCTATTGATTGGGGAGATTTTGATGAATATGGCATCGACAACAGTACCTTCACAGCAGGTTCGCAGCTTAACTGACCGCCGCAACTTAACTCGTAAGCCGATTGCGCTCGCAATTGCCGCAAGCCTTATCGGCGTTGCCAGCTTAACGGGCTGCTCACCCTCGGCCCCCAATGCAGACACATCAACACCGACCGTCACCAAAGCTACAGACGTACAAATTGCCCCCGGCGCCCCCGGCAAAGCCCCGACCTGGGCGTTCTCTGGCAAAACCGGTATCGGCACTTCCTATGAGCCTTATACTCAAGGGCAATACCAGGATAGCGCGCAAAATCCCATTAGCCGCGTGTGGTTCTCCATCGCGCAGGGGATTTTAACCGAAACCATGTATGGCCTTATTCACAACGCTCAGCTCAAAGAGTTGCAATTTGTGATCACCGGCAATGGCTTCGTCGATACCGAAAAAGACAACACGATCAGCAGCATTGAATACTTAGATACCGATGCTAACGGTCGCCCACAATCCTTGGCCTATAAGATTATCAATCGCGACGTTGAAGGTAAGTATCAGATAGAAAAACATATCTTTACCGATCCCGACCGCGATACGCTGATGATGCGCGTGACGTTTACCGCCTTTGAAGCGGGCATCACACCGCATTTATACGTTAACCCCCATATCGATAATGCGGGCGCGAATGATATGGGCAGAATCGATCATCAAGCCCTTATCGCTCGTACGGCGAATCCCCACAGCAGCGTGATGACGGTGAAATCAGATATCGATTTTGCGCAGGCGACTACCGGTTTTGTCGGTGTATCCGACGGTTTGGCCGATTTAGCCGATAACGGCAAGCTCGATACGTTGTATCAGGCCACCAGCAGCGCCGAAAAGCCTACTCAAGGCAACATTGCCTTTACCGCCAGTTATCCAGCACTCCAAGCTAATCAACCTCTTAATGTGAATTTTGCGATTGGTTTTGGCCAGGATGAGGCCAGCAGTTTAGCCAATGCCAACGCCAGCTTAA
The DNA here is from genome assembly GCF_023475945.1 of Shewanella sp. 8A. Lineage (NCBI taxonomy): Bacteria > Pseudomonadati > Pseudomonadota > Gammaproteobacteria > Alteromonadales > Shewanellaceae > Shewanella > Shewanella sp. 8A. The sequence goes on along the minus strand of NZ_JAMDJP010000014.1, from coordinate 31,252 downwards.
CGGCGGGGTATGATGCGGTGCTGAGCCAATACAACGCCGGTTGGCACAGTTATTTACAATCGCTGCCCGCGATGCCAGCTATGGCGCAAAGCACAACAGATAATGGCAAGCTGCTGTATACCAGTGCCATGGTACTCAAGGCGCAGGAAGATAAAACCTACGCGGGCGCCCTTATCGCGTCGCTTTCTAATCCTTGGGGCGATACCGTCCCTGCTGTCACACCCAGCACGGGTTACAAGGCCGTTTGGCCGCGCGACTTTTACCAGTGCGCCATGGCATTTCTCGCCATGGGCGATACCCAAACACCTAAAGTCGCCTTTGAATATCTTAAAAAGGTGCAAGTGAGCGATAAAACCCCAGGCTTTAGCGGCACACCCGGTTGGTTTTTACAAAAGACCCATGTGGACGGCCAAATTGAATGGGTGGGCGTACAGCTCGACCAAACAGCGATGCCTATCATGCTCGGCTGGAAACTCTGGCAGGCAGGCGTACTCAGTCAAGCTGAACTGAACCATTGGTATCAAGAGATGTTAAAAGCTGCGGCGGACTTTTTAGTCAGCGGCGGCGAAGTCAATCTTGACTGGAATCACACCCAAATTACGCCACCAAAAACCCAACAAGAACGTTGGGAAGAACAGGCAGGTTATTCGCCCTCCACCACGGCCGCAGTGATCGCAGGCTTAGTGGCTGCGAGTGATATTGCCAAGGCAGTAAACGACAGCGATGCCAGTCAGCGTTATTTAGCGACCGCTAAAACGCTTAATCAACAACTTGAAAAACACTTAGTGACGACCCAAGGTTTGCTCACAGATAGCCAAGGCATTAAGGCGCCTTATTATCTGCGATTAAGCCCCAATGGCGAACCAAACAGCGCCGAGCAACTCGCCGCCAATAATGGCCGTGCGGGATTAGATCAACGTCAGATCCTCGATGGCGGCTTTTTAGAACTGGTGCGCTATGGCGTGCGTGGCGCCACCGATAAGCTGATTAATCAAAGCCTAGCGCTGGTGGATAATACCGAGCTTGAGGACAATTTACGCCTCAAATACAACTTTACTGCCAAAGATGGCAGCAGCGTTCCCGGCTTTAGGCGTTACGGTAACGATGGCTACGGTGAAGATACTCTCACTGGCGCAAACTACGCCGAATCGGGCAGTAATAGCGACAACCAACGCGGCCGCGTCTGGCCCTTCTTTACTGGCGAGCGTGGGCATTTTGAATTGGCCCTTGCCAGCGCCAAGGGAGAGCTAAGCGGTGCTCACGCACAGCAAACCAAGCAGCAACTTATCAATACCTATGTACAAGGGATGGAAACCTTCGCCAACGCGGGTCTAATGCTCCCCGAACAAGCATGGGACGGTGTGGGTAACGCCACTCGTTACCAATATCAACTCGGCCAAGGCACTAACTCCGCCACCCCGCTCGCCTGGACCCATGCTGAATATATCAAGCTGGTACGTTCAATGAGCGATGGTCGAGTCTGGGATAACTACCCTATCGTCTCAGAAGCGTTGAAATAGTGTTTTAATACTGATACGAGTCAATAAAGCCCGCACAAGATTAGTTGTGTGGGCTTTATGATGAAAAACAGCATACTCCTTTAATTCGCCCCACATCATCCATTCTGCGCACCGTAAAAGCATTCTCTGTTTTTATGTGAATACTTGTTTTTATTGCCGTTACTTCAATAAAAAATTGACTTACATAAGTCCGTCAAGATGTTAAGATACTTGCGCTTTTGTTAATTTATCGATAAATGGAGTTTTGATGAAGCCTTTAAAAACCGTAATCAAATGGATTTTGCTCACGTTATTCTTGGTGCCAGTGAGTCTTTATCTGATCCTTGCCGCCATCAACATAAAAGATAGCCCAGCTTCAGAGCAGGCCAAAACCTACCTAGACGAAATTCAAAAGAGTGATAAGGCATTAGCGAATAACCAAGCTCAGAATGCGTATCTCTATGCGCTGGGCTTTGATGTGAATAGTGGCGCCTCACCGATGGATGCAGGGATTTCTCGACTTAAAAGCATACAACAGCTTGGCATTTTGGAACGCTCCCCAACGCTAAACACAACTCCTATAGACAAACCGCAAACCCCTTTTAACGAATGCCTTAACCGTGATGATTTTCTGTCCAGTTGTCTCCCTGTACTGACAGAACAAACGTCTTTTGACGAACTCATCGCAACAAACGCCGAATTAATCACGCGATATAAAACATTAATTCAGTTAGATACCTGGCAAGAAGGCAGCCAATTTAATGTCTTTTTGTCTTCTCCGTCACTTTCACATCTGCTCACGGCACAAAAACTCTACTTCATCGATTTACTGGCTCACGCTCAAACCATGTCTGCGCAGCAGGTTGCCGATGTGATTAATCAAGATATGTTGTTTTGGCAACGCGTAGCAGCTAACACCCATGTGCTACTGATAAAAACCGTTAGTCAAAACGGCATCACAACAAATATGAAATTTGGCGAATTGATACTAGGCCAACTGCCAGCCTCTCAATTAAGCAACGTCATCCCCACTAGCTGGCAAACGCCGATCCCTGCTGAGGTGACTACATTTGAAAAAATAAAAATGGGTGAATGGTATTACTTTACAGCCATGGCCAAAGCATTGCAGACAATTGATGATGAAGATATCACCACAAACGTGACGCAATGGTTGCTGACACCGTTAATGAAAGATCAAGACACAGCGAATCGTTACGCGGAAATTTTAAATGGCACGACTCCTCCGCAGACTTGCCCTGCTCCTTGGTCAATCGCTGACATGAGCCAATTTATATATAACCCACTTGGTAAATTTGTACTCTGCTCTGGCATTACATCATTAGACCGTTACCAACAAGATTTTGATGAGCTCGAGCCACAAAGAGCACGCTTGATCACGAGACTCCAATAGGGTGATTGTTTACTTAAGCAAATACATGACATAAACGCCTTCGACATGTGCTAAAGTTAGCTTATACTGTGTATATGTACAGTATATAGATGCATATGATCATGGTTACTCCTGAACAATCAAAAATCCAATATCCTTTCTTTAGCACATCGGTGGCGGCGGGATTTCCTTCTCCCGCCAATGATTATATTGAGCAATCGCTTGATCTAAATGAGCTTTGTATCAAACACCCCACCGCAACCTTTTTTGTCAAAGTTCAAGGCGATTCGATGGTCGATGCCGGAATTTCCTCTGGTGATATATTAGTGGTTGACCGAGCCTTACAAGCCACCCATGGGGATATTGTAGTGGCGGCCATCAATGGGGAATTTACGGTAAAGCAATTGCAATTACGTCCTGTGGTGCAATTATTGCCATGTAACCCAGCCTACAGTGCAATTCCACTGAGCCACGAGTCAGAGTTAGACCTATTCGGTGTCGTGACTTGCGTGGTGAAAAAACTCAAATGACCGCCAACTTATTCGCCCTCGTAGACTGTAATAATTTTTATGCGTCCTGTGAGCGTATGTTTCGGCCCGATCTACAGGGCAAACCTATCGTTGTGCTGTCAAATAACGATGGTTGTGTCGTCGCGCGTTCATCGGAAGCAAAGCAATTAGGCATAAAAATGGCCGTGCCAGTTTATCAAGTGATGGAGATGATCCGCGCCCATAATGTGGCGGTATTTTCGTCCAACTATGCCCTTTACGCTGATATTTCAAATCGCGTCATGACCACACTTGAGCAGATGGTGCCTAGGGTTGAAGTCTATTCAATCGATGAGGCTTTTTTGGATTTGTCTCGGCTCGATAAATGTCAAGATATTAACCAGTTAGCCATGGATATTCGTCAGCGGATCCAGCAATGGATAGGGATCAGTGTCTGCGTAGGAATTGGGCCGAGCAAAACCTTAGCCAAGCTAGCTAACTATGCCGCAAAACAGTATCCCGCCACCCAAGGCGTTGTCGATTTACGCGATAAAGAACGCCAACGCCGGTTAATGGCGCTCACTCCCATTGATGAAGTTTGGGGCATTGGCCGAAAAATTGCGCAACGTTTAAAACTGATGGGCATCCATACCGCTCTACAGCTTGCAGATGCCCATCCTAAACTTATCCGAGACAATTTTTCCGTCATGGTTGAGCGAACGGTGTACGAGCTTAACGGTATTGCCTGTGATGATATTCAGCAGGTGGTAGCGACAAAGCAGCAAATCATCAGCTCGCGCTCCTTTGGCGCACGTATTACCACCTTTGAGGCGATGCAGCAGGCTATCAGTGACTATACCTTTAGGGCCTGCGAGAAATTGCGAGCGGAGGGGCAGTTTGCCCGCACCTTATCGGTGTTTATTCGCAGCAGTTATTTTACGCAACATCAGCCCCAATATAGCCAAGTACTCACAGGTCATCTTGTGTATCCCAGTGACGATACCCGTGATTTTATCGAATTAGCGCAGCGACTATTGCATCGGCTTTGGCGTGCAGGTCCCGCCTATGCTAAAGCTGGCGTCATGCTAGGAGATTTTTATGCGCCGGGAGTATTTCAATTAGGCTTGTTTGACGAGGCCAAACCACAACCTAAAAGTAAAGAATTGATGAAACTGCTTGATGGTATCAATCACAGTGGTAAAGGAAATATTCAATTTGCAGGACAAGGACTGAATGCCGATTGGAGAATGAAGCGTGGTCAACTCTCTCCCCGCTACACTACCCAATGGAGACATATTCCGATAATAAAATAAGCCATAAGCATGAATAACGAAATAATATGCTAGAGCTGTTCCATTTGTTAAATCCGCTAAAACACAGTCAATAATGGTCTATATTTCAACAGCTAATAAGATTCATGCTATTAACACCTTTAATCTTAAATTGATAGCGATCACATTATTCAAAACTGACCTAAACAAAAAATTCAGCCTAAAGATTGACATTGTAAAGATGATGTTACGTTACATTGCGATACAATCTAGCCTTTTTCACATGCAGCACCGCATCTTATTACTTCAAGCCAACCTTAATTAGCTTCCGCAAGTTTACATTAGTAACACGCGATTAACACAAAACAAACAATTAAGCTGTTGATATTAAAGTTGTTAATGATAGTTTTCCGACTATGGAGGGCAGTTGCACATAAAATATAAGCCTTGATGAAACCCTTCCTGATCATCACGGCATTGTTAAGGGAATGAAAATATGATTACGCAAACAACCGTTGCACGTGCGGTTCGTTTTAGTTTACTTGCTTTAGTATCAACATCTTTATCACCATTGGTTTTCGCAGCTGATGAAACCGCGGTTGCCGAGGATAAAGTTGAGCGTATCGAAGTAACTGGTTCACGTATTAAGCGTACCGATCTTGAGAATGCTTCACCTGTAGTGGTTGTCAGTGCAGCCGACATTGAAAAAGGCGGGTTTAACTCAGTCCAAGATGTTTTAGGTAACCTATCGCAAAACTCTGGCGGCTCCATGACTCAGCAAGAAGTGCATGGTTTCACCCCAGCAGCCTCAGCAGTGAACCTGCGTGGTGTGGGTGCCGGCCGTGTGCTGACCCTCATCAATGGTAAACGCGTACCTAAATATCCTTTTGGGGCTGGTGGTACAGATAGTTTTGTCGATACCGCAAACATTCCGTTAGGAGCGATTGAACGCATTGAGATCTTAACCACAGGTGCATCAGCCATTTACGGCTCGGATGCCATGGGCGGCGTTATCAACATTATCTTGAAAAAAGATGTTGAGCAAAGCACCTTGAAATATCGCTTCTCCGATACCGTTGATGGTGGCTTACAAAACAACCAATTCTCCTTTATGACGGGCGTAAGCAGCGATAAAGCGAACCTAACTTTCTTCGCCGAATACGAAGATCGTCAAGCCTTAAAAGGAACAGATCGCCCAGAATGGGGAACAGATATCGTTCCGGGCAACCCTTATGCGGCTTACAGTTCATATGGTGCGAACATTGTCACCAGCGATAATAAACTGTTTAAAACCTTATCTGCTGCAGAATGTGAGGCACGTGGTTATCAAGTGATGTCCAATGGTCGCTGCGGTTTTGATCGCTCGCCACAACGGGATTTCTCTCCAGAACAAAAACGCTATTCAACTATGGTGAACCTCACCAAAGAACTGAATGATGACCATCAGCTCTACTCCCGAATTGACTATACACATGCCTCAACTTTTACCGAAATTGAGTCAGCAACTGTCGGTGATGACTTTAAATATAAAGTAGTTGGCGATGATGTCACTATCTACAACAAGTCAAAAGGCCTCTCACAAACCTTCAAAAAATCATCAGCCTTTGGCGGTGATTTTGCCAGCGCAGCCGATGGAGAATATTTCTACACTCGTCGTATGTCAGAGTTAGGTCCACGAACTTCTGATTTTGAAACCAATAACTTCTCGTTCTTGATCGGTGGTAAAGGTTATCTGACTGAAGGCATCGAATATGACACATCTTGGTCTATTGCCCGCCAAACCGTAGAATCTACCACAACGGGTTCACCAACTTACCAAAGTATGTGGGATTATTTGACCGAAGGAACCAATGGTGATTCTCTATTGGATGTTATTTCCAATGAAGATGCCGCCATGCTGGATTATCAAGGTGGTAAAAAAGGTCAATCAACCCTATCAAGCTTTAACGCCGGTATTAGTGGCGAAGTCTTTGAATTACCAGCAGGCGCCGTAGCTTATGCTGCTGGTATCGAATATGGCAAAGAATGGTTTTATGACAAATCCGATAGCTTTACCACTAACGGCGGTGTCATGGGTAAAGGCGGTAGCAGCGCTCAAGGTGAACGTGAACAATATGCTAGCTACGCTGAAGTGGCTGTTCCTGTGATTGAAAACCTCACAGTGACCTTAGCTGGCCGTTACGACTATTACGATGACGAATCAGATGTGGGTGGTCAATTCAGTCCTCAAGTGGCTGTAGAATACCGTCCTATCGACAGCTTACTGCTACGTGGTCTATATGCAGAGACTTTCCGTGCTCCAGATATGCAGCGTTTATTTGGAGAACCCACGTCAGCCTATAGTACTGTGATTGATACTCCTACTTGTGAAGCCTCTGGCCCTGGTCCTGCTTGCGATAAGATCGAATCCTTGCCAATTACCATTGGTGCTAACCCTGAGTTAGAAGCTGAAACAGGTAAAAACTATAACCTTGGTATGGTATGGGATTACAACGATCTCAATCTGACATTAGATTACTGGATTGTTGAAATCGATAACCTAGTGAATGATCCTAGCGCCCAATATATTCTGGATCATTCAGATGCATTTACAGACAAAATTATACGTGATGCGAATGGCAAGTTAATTCAGGTGAATACCCAAGCGATTAACATGTCATCACAAAAAACCTCTGGTATCGACTTCTCTATCGGTTATCGCTATGAAACTGCCAACTTAGGTGATTTAACCGCCCGCTTAGAAGGCACCTACTTACTGAAATGGGAAGAGCAATTAACCCCAGATTCAGAGGCATTAGATCTTATTGATGGTGAAGGTTCAGCGCCTAAAATCCGCGGTAACTTGAACTTAGGTTGGAGCTATAACGATTTTGCGACTAACTTATTGTTCAAATACACTGACAGCATGAATGGCGATCGCATGGATTACTTTGTCGAAAATGGTCTGGACGCAGATTACAGCGTAACGATCGACAGCCATGTTGAAGTGAACTGGTCAGCAAGTTATCTTGTCAACGATGCACTAAAAATCTCAACCGGCATCAACAACTTGTTTGATGCGGGCCCTGAGATTGATCAAACCCAGTCATCGTGGCCACATTATCCACGTTCTTACTACAACGTAGTAGGCCGTGAGTATTACCTCGCTCTGGAAATGAACTTTTAATTAAAAACATTTCCAAAGACAAAGCCGAGCATATTTGCTCGGCTTTTTATTTGCATACTGATACCCAAATTAACATCAAATATTTCACTTTTACCTACATCGACCACCTATCAAATCTTTGCGGCTATCTTACCTTATTCTCAACATGCCCTAGGCAATATCCCCTTGTAGCATCCAGCGCACAATGCCACAATGCGAGCAAAATCAATGCGTGCCAACGGCGCCCCTCGATAGGAGCATCATCTTGACCCTTTTTGGTATTAAAAATTGCGATACTGTGCGTAAAGCACGTAAATGGATTGAAACCCATCAACTTTCGGTCAACTTCCATGACTTTAGGGAAGATGGATTAGCAGAAAAGGATCTGCAGCATTGGTGTCAAATTGCAGGATGGGAAACCGTCTTTAATAAACGCAGTACCAGTTTTCGCGCCTTAAGTGATGCCGATAAAGCGGATATCGACCAAGCCAAAGCCATTCAACTAATGCTCACTCACCCGACACTGATCAAGCGCCCAGTGCTGGTTGTGGGTGAACAAGTGCTAGTGGGCTTTAACGAAGCCGAATATAAGAAGGTGTTTTCCCTATGACGTACGCTTCGAATACTCACCCGGTTACCGAACTGACTAAAGCGTTAATCGCTCGTCCTTCGGTCACACCGCTAGATGAAGGCTGTCAAAGCTTAATGGCCGAACGTCTTGCCGCTATAGGCTTTAATATTGAGCCCATGGTCTTTGAAGACACCACCAATATGTGGGCGCGGCGCGGTAATACAGGCCCGGTATTTTGTTTTGCCGGCCATACCGATGTCGTACCAACAGGCGATTTAAGCCGCTGGCATACTCCGCCTTTTGAGCCAACCATTATTGACGGTTACCTCTATGGCCGCGGTGCTGCCGATATGAAAGGCTCGCTCGCCGCCATGATCGTCGCAACCGAACGTTTTGTGGCTAAGCACCCAAATCATCCTGGCTCGATTGCGTTTTTAATCACTAGCGATGAAGAAGGCCCCTTTATCAATGGCACCACACGGGTTATCGACACCCTAGAAGCCCGTAATGAAAAAATCACTTGGGCATTGGTGGGTGAACCCTCGTCGACCTTAAAACTCGGTGATGTGGTTAAAAATGGCCGCCGTGGTAGTCTCACCGCCAACTTAACCGTTAAAGGTATTCAAGGCCATGTGGCCTATCCGCACCTTGCGGATAACCCTATCCACAAAGCCGCCCCCTTTTTAGCCGAGTTAAGCCAAACCCATTGGGATAATGGCAACGAATTCTTCCCGCCCACCAGCATGCAAATCGCCAACATTAACGGCGGTACGGGCGCATCGAACGTGATCCCAGGCGCCTTGGAGGTGATGTTTAACTTCCGCTATTCCACCGAAGTGACCGCCGAGATACTCATCGAGCGCGTGGAAGCCTTATTAACCGCCCACGAACTGGATTATGACATCAGCTGGACCTTCAACGGCTTACCCTTTTTAACCGGCGAAGGCCCACTGTTAGATGCGACCCGCCATGCTATTCGTCAAGTCACGGGCTATGATACCGATCCACAAACCACCGGCGGCACCTCCGATGGGCGCTTTATTGCGCCAACGGGCGCCAAAGTGTTGGAACTTGGCCCAGTAAACGCCACAATCCATAAAGTGAACGAGTGCGTGAAGGTAGACGATCTAGAACAATTAGCGCTGTGTTACGAAGTGATTTTGGAACAATTACTGTGTTAAACACCATGGCAATCACGGCAAAAAAAGCCCTGCTCTATGGTCTAGAGCCAAGGGGAGAGACAGGTTTAACAGCGGATCTAGACTCTGACTCAATGAGCGACTTAGTGCTCGTTGAGTTACTCAGCCCTTATCATCAGCGAGAAACGCGGTTTAAGTTAGAGTCACAAACCGCCCTTGCCTTTCAGGCAATGGCCGACAGTGCCGCCAAAGACGGTATTAAGCTAGCGATTTGCTCTGCCTATCGCCCCTTCGATCGGCAACTCGCCATTTGGAATGCCAAGGCCAGCGGTAAACGAGTGGTCCTGGATATCAATGAGCAGCCCGTGGATATCGGGCCGCTCAGCGATGATGAGTTAGTCGATTTGATCTTACTCTGGTCGGCACTGCCTGGTGCTTCGCGTCACCATTGGGGAACGGATATCGATGTATTTGATGCCGAGCAAATTGAGGTCAAATCCCTGCGTCTGGTGGACGCCGAATACCGTGACGGCGGCCCCTGCGCCCACTTGCACCAGTGGCTAGTGGCTAATGCCAAGGATTTTGGGTTTTATTTTCCGTTCCAGAAAGGCCAAAGCGCGGTAAGTGCAGAGCCTTGGCATATTAGCTATTTCCCCGTGTCTCAAACCCTGTTACCCCAATTTGAGGTTCAGGCCTTAGCGCAGGTTATCCAGCAGAGCGATATGTTGCTAAAAGACGCCGTGATCCGGCGTTTACCCGAGTTAGTAGCGGAATATGTACATCGGATTGCGCAGCCTTAATGGCTTTTTCTGAACGTTTTAGCCGACGTCCCTTCCCGTTTTTGGTTTTATAGATTAAGTAGGTTTTATGGATTTATCATCATACAGACAACAAATTAGCATCGCGGGTAGCCAACTTAGTTACCTTGATATTGGCACAGGCCCTGCCCTGTTATTTGGCCACAGCTACCTGTGGGACAGCGCCATGTGGGCGCCACAAATTGCGCTCTTAAGCAAAAGCTACCGCTGTATCGTCCCCGATCTCTGGGGACACGGCCAATCTGGCACCGTACCGGAAAACTGCCATAGCCTGTTAGACATTAGTGAGCATATGTTAGCCCTGATGGACGCCCTCGAACTTGAGACATTTTCCCTCATCGGTTTATCCGTGGGCGCCATGTGGGGGGCAGAGCTGGTGCTTAAGGCGCCTGCTCGCGTCAAGACGCTTGCCATGCTGGACAGTTTTATTGGTTTTGAGCCAGAAATCACCCGTGCCAAATATTTTGGGATGTTAGACATGATCCAAACCGCTGGCAGTATTCCGCCAGCACTTATCAAAGCAATTTCACCGCTGTTTTTTGCAGATAATGCCAAAGCGAATAATCCCGAATTAGTGCAACGTTTTGAAAGCGACTTAGCTGCGCTAACGCCAGAACGCATTCCCGACATAGTAAAACTTGGACGGATCATTTTTGGTCGGCGCGATACCCTAGAATTTGCCGAACAATTTACCTTACCTTGCTTAATCATGGTGGGTGTAGAAGACAAGGCGCGCAGTGTTTTAGAAAGTTATTTGATGAGTGATGCCATTAATGGCAGCCAATTAGTGCATATTCCAAATGCTGGCCATATTTCAAGTCTAGAACAAGCCGAATTTGTTAATCAGCAATTATTAGCATTTCTGAGCCAATACGCTTAATACGCACCATGATGGTTAGAGCATGTCACCCATGCTCTAACAGATTCATATTCTAGAACCCTCAATAAGAATGAGTCTTTTGCCTATTACTCGAAACCTTTTCCAATAATCTTGGAGTGCTATCCCACTTGAGGCTTAACAAACATCGATTTGTTAACTGGCCCTCAAAAATGTTGCAAAATCGTGAAAACACCAAAAATTCAACTACCTTTAAACTGTATTCCCTCAAAAAGGTTTCCTAACATGAGAAAAAGTACAGTTGCATTAGGTGTGTTGACCGCACTCTATATTCCATCCCTTTACGCGAATGTTGAAATAAACGGCTTTGCCTCCATTGTTGCTGGCTCAAGTTTATCCGATGATAAAAGTTACTACGGTTATGATAAAGAAATCGACTTTAATAATGACTCCAAAGTCGCACTACAATTTGCTGCAGATTTAGGGAGCGGCTTACGAGCAACCGCACAAGTCCTCTCCCGTGGCAGTGACGATTATAGTGCAGAGTTTGAATGGGCTTATATTTCCTATGACATTAGCGATAAGGTGATGCTAATGGCTGGAAGACAACGATTTAATCTTTACAAATATTCCGATTATATCGATGTTGGCTATGCCTACCATTGGATAACGCCACCAAGGGGAGTCTATTCGCTCCCCTTTAATTCTGGCGAAGGCGTTGGTTTAGTTTATTCAGATTTATGGGGCAATACTGAAGTTGGCTTAACCTATAAATATATTACGACATCGGTGTCTGACTATGCGCCTGTTGGTTCATCAACGCCCCCAGCGCCCTTTTCCGCCAAGGGCCATATTATGAACTTCAATTTTAGCACCGCTGGATTTGAGTACGGTTTAAATGTAGGGATAGTCACGGATTTCTCATATGAACTGCCAGCACTACTTGGTTTGGGTGAAGCCATTTCCCAAACAGGTTTATTCGATGATCAAGTTGTAAATGACTTATTAGCGATAGAGGATAGTGCCTTACTTATTGGCGCTAACGTCAAATATGACGCAGGAAAGTGGTTTATATTAGCGGAATACACCCGAATAGACGTCGACCCTAGCAGTTTTAATATTCAAGATTCTGCCTTTGTTTCAGCGGGTGTTCGTTACCATGATTTTACCTTCCATTTAACCTATGGCATTGATAAAGGTGACCCACAATATAATGCCTATGATGCAATGTTGCCTGTCTACAACGCCCTACCACCGGCCAATCAAGCAGCTCTCGCGCCATTAGTGATGGGAACGAAAGCCGCATTAGAAGCACAACAAGAGGATAGTTCCTATTACATCATCGGAACCCGCTGGGATTTTCATCCCTCTGCGGCGCTAAAACTGGAATACACCAATTACAGTAATGATAAGCCGACCTCCGACGAACAACTCTTAAGCATGGCTGTTGATCTTGTTTTCTAAGGAGTCATTTATGAATTTACCTCACATTGCTAAATACATCGTCAAGCCAATCAGCTTGTGTGCACTCCTATTGCTCAGTCAATGGGCTCAAGCGGAAATCGCCGTAATCGTTCACCCTTCGAACAGTTCAGAGATATCAGCTGCCGATATTTCAAGAATTTATTCGGGAAAGCTTAAAACCTTTTCGACAGGAGGCACGATTGTCGCACTCGATCAAGCGGAAGGCTCACCTGTCAGGGAAGCCTTTGTAAAACAAATCCTCAATAAAACAGAAAGTCAGTTAAAAGCCTATTGGTCAAAACTCGTATTTTCTGGACAAGGACAACCGCCTAAAGTAGTCGAATCCAGTGCTGAGATTCTTACTCTCGTCGCCGCCAATCCAAATATGATCGGCTTTGTGGATGCAGCAGAAGTGACGCCCAATGTCAAAGTTGTAGGTAAGTTTTAGGGATTAACCTGATTGTACCTATTGATGCCTTCTTTCAATAAGAAGGCATCTAATTTTTGCATTAATCATTTAAATCATATAGATATATACAAACCCGGCCTAAGTTAAACGAAAAGCTCAGCGTGATTGCGCCATGCGCAATAACAGATTTACCCATTCATTCCCGTGTTCCCTCTTTTGCCAACAGTAACATTGAGCTCTTAGGTGTAGGGTAAATAAATTTTATCCCTAAAAATTCAAAGCATTAGACCAAATTATTTAACTGTTGATGGAATTAAGTCACGTTCAAACCTGAGTTTAAACTTAATTGGATAGACCAGAGGCCACGATTTTGCTGGTATACTCAATCGCAAAAAAGGTGCGGCTTGCATCATTTAGGGCAAAAGACATTTTAATATGTCCAATAAAACAATAGGTTAAAATGAAATTACTCAAACCCTTATTCGATAATAACCGCCGTTGGGCCGGACGCATCAGTCAAGAACACCCTGATTTTTTTGAACAACTGGCAAAACAGCAAAACCCTGAGTATCTCTGGATTGGTTGTTCAGACAGCCGAGTCCCTTCTAACCAAATCATCGATTTAATGCCTGGCGAAGTCTTTGTTCACCGCAATATAGCCAATATGGTGATCCATACCGATCTTAACTGCCTGTCAGTACTGCAATACGCCATCGATGTGCTTAAAGTGAAACATATTATGGTCGTCGGTCACTACGGCTGCGGTGGTGTACGTGCCGCAATGGGTAATCAGCGCCTTGGACTTATCGATAACTGGCTCGGCCATTTGCGCGATGTCTATCGCCTACATCATGATGAATTAATGCAAATGGATGAAGCCAAACGTTTTGATCGCCTGTGTGAGCTCAATGTGATTGAACAGGTTTCCAATGTGACCAGCAGTACTATCGTGCAAGAAGCCTGGTCTCGCGGCCAAGAACTGGCTGTCCATGGGTGGATTTACGGTATCGATAATGGTCTATTAACGGATCTTGATGTTACGGTAGACCGTGCACAAGTCGTGTAAATGCTCATACTGCGATTGAGATTAACACCGAGATTGCATGACAAGGTTACACCACAAAAACCTGCCACGGTGCAGGTTTTTGGTTTTACGCCCTAAAGGCAAAGACTCGCTATTCATTTACGAGGAATGACCAAAATCTATCTCAAGGAGACCATTTCACTTCATCGCGTTAGACAACATTTATCATTTCATTCATCTAGTCTTGCTAAGTGAGCAAAAACTAAGCGCGAAATCTCAACATGACCTTATTTTCATCAAGAAAACATCGCAAGGGATCTTTAGCCCAGTTATAATCCGCCAGTTAATTGCAGCGCGACCATGCGCCACAAATTCTAAGGAGATACCTTCCATGCCCGGTTTTGAATTATTTGGTCCAGAAGAAAAACAAGAAGTTGCCGATGTGATGGAGCACGGCTTTACCTTCCGTTATAACTTCGACCATATGCGTAATGATCGCTGGAAGACTCGCGATATGGAGCAACTGCTCTGCGAGAAAATGAATGTTAAGCATGCTCATCTGTTATCAAGCGGTACAGCCGCGCTGCAAACGGCGATGATGGCCGCGGGCATTGGCGCTGGCGATGAAGTTATCGTGCCACCTTTTACCTTTGTTGCGTCTGTAGAAGCGATTTTCATGGCCGGTGCAGTACCGATTTTTGCCGAAATCGACGAAACCCTGTGTTTATCACCAGAGGGCATTGAAGCGGCAATTACTCCACGTACTAAAGCGGTAAACTTAGTACACATGTGTGGCTCTATGGCCAAGATGGACGAAATCAAAGCCATTTGTAAAAAGCACAACTTAGTATTGTTAGAAGATGCTTGCCAAGCCATTGGCGGCAGCTACAAGGGCCAAGCCCTCGGTACTATCGGTGATGTCGGTTGTTACTCTTTCGATTCTGTTAAAACCATCACCTGTGGTGAAGGCGGCGCGGTGATCACCAATAACACCGAAATTTACGATAACGCCCACCAGTTCTCCGATCATGGCCATGACCATATTGGTAAAGACCGTGGCGCCGAGTCACACCCGATTATGGGTCTGAATTTCCGTATATCTGAAATGAATGCGGCCTTAGGGTTAGCCCAGTTACGTAAACTCGATACCATTATCGACATTCAACGTAAAAACAAAAAAGCCATTAAAGAAGCTATGGCGAGCATTCCTGAAGTCAGCTTCCGCGAAATCCCCGATCCAGAGGGTGATTCAGCTGGCTTCTTAAGCTTTATGTTACCAACAGAAGCCCGTACCCAAGAGATCAGCAAGAAATTAGCTGCAAATGGTGTAGATGGCTGCTTCTACTGGTACGTGAACAACTGGCATTATCTGAAAAACTGGAAACACATTCAGGAGCTTAAGGCCCCTGCTGCGTTACCAATCACATTAATCGCCGACCGACCTGACTATACTCAAATTTCTGTGCCGAAATCTGATGCCATTATGAGCCGCACTATTTCTATGCTCATTAAATTGTCTTGGACCGATGCTCAGATTGCCGAGCGTATTGAAAACATTAAGAAAGCATTTGCCCAATAATTAAACGGGAGTTTTTGCAATGAGTTTTAAAAATTTTAAAGTAGTTGAAAAGATGATCTTCGGTCGTGGCTCTTTCGCTCAGTTAGACGACGTCTTAGCTGCACAGCGTAAAAACGACGATGACTTCGTGGTATTTTTAGTCGATGACGTTCACCAAGGCAAACCACTCGAAGCACGCATCCCAGTCAAAGCCCAAGACTTACTGATTTGGGTTAACGTTGATGAAGAGCCAAGCACGATTCAAATCGATGCCCTGACCGAACAAGTGCAAGCTTTCAATAGCAAACTGCCCGTCAGCGTCGTTGGTTTAGGTGGCGGTTCAACCATGGACGTGGCAAAAGCGGTATCGCTAATGCTGACCAACCCAGGCGGCTCAGCCATGTACCAAGGTTGGGATTTAATCAAAAACCCAGCGGTACACCACATTGGTATTCCAACAATTTCTGGTACCGGTGCTGAAGCATCACGCACAGCGGTATTGTGTGGTCCAGTGCGTAAACTAGGTCTGAACTCAGACTACACTGTGTTCGACCAAATCATCATGGACTCAGAGTTAATCGATGGCGTTGAAACTGACCAGTGGTTCTACACCGGTATGGATTGCTATATCCACTGTGTGGAATCCTTAGAAGGTACCTTCTTAAACGAATTCTCTAAAGCCTATGCCGAAAAAGCCATGGAGCTTTGCCGCCAAGTGTACTTAGAAGATCACCCAGAAAAAGACGACAAGCTGATGATGGCGTCATTTATGGGCGGTATGAGTATCGCTTACAGCCAAGTAGGTGCATGCCACGCGGTATCCTATGGTCTGTCTTACATCCTCGGCTACCACCATGGTATCGGTAACTGTATCGCCTTTGACGTGTTAGAAGAATTCTACCCAGAAGGTGTGGCAGAGTTCCGTCAGATGATGAAGAAACACAACATCACTCTGCCAAAGAACATCTGTAAAGATCTACCAGATGAAACCATCGCGAAAATGGTTGCCGTGACTAAGAGCATGGGTCCATTATGGGCAAACGTGTACGGCCCAACATGGGAAGAGAAAGTCACTGACGAAATGTTGACTGCCCTGTTCCGTCGCATTTAAGCTCTCAAGCAGATGACAAGGGCTCATTGTGAGCCCTTTTGTCTATCTACACTGCATATCTCTGATAAAGTAGGATAATTTAATGAATGTGACTCTGTTAATCCCGGCGCGTTATGGTTCAAGCCGCTTCCCGGGCAAGCCCTTAGCCCCGATTAACGGCAAGCCGATGATCCAACACGTGTATGAACGCGCGTCGTTAGCCAAAGGCCTCACCAATATTTACGTTGCAACCGATGATGAGCGTATTAAAAGCGCCGTAGAAGGTTTTGGCGGCAAAGTGGTCATGACCAGCCCTGATGCGGCATCGGGCACAGACCGTATCAATGATGCGATTAACCAATTAGGTTTAAAGGATGACGATCTGGTCATCAACCTTCAGGGCGACCAACCCCTAATCGACCCGACTTCCATCGAGCAAGTGATCAGCCTCTTCGAACGTCATCCAGGCGAGTTTGAAATGGCGACCCTCGGCTATGAAATTGTCAACAAGGCCGAACTTGACGATCCTATGCATGTGAAGATGGTGTTCGATAACGACTATTACGCGCTGTATTTCTCCCGCGCGCGGATTCCCTTCGGTCGCGATACCAAAGATTATCCAGTTTACAAGCACTTAGGCGTGTATGCTTACACACGCAGATTTGTGCAAGCCTTTGCAGCCCTACCTTTAGGTCGTCTCGAAGATCTTGAAAAGTTAGAGCAGCTACGCGCTCTAGAACATGGCCATAAGATCAAAGTTGCCATCAGTGCCTTCGACTCAATCGAAGTTGACACGCCAGAAGATATTCGTAAGTGTGAGCAGCGTTTAGCCGTTGATTAATCAGGGTGTTGCTCAATAAGGAGTTGTTATGTCGAGCTTAGAAGTGTGGATCATTATAATTTTGGTGGTAGGTGTGATTGCCAGCAATCTTGCCGCACTGAAATACAGTGCCAAATTCAAACTGCCACAGTTTGGTCAGCACGATAAAGAGAAACAACTAAAATCCGACATGACTCAGCCTCCACACGAAGCCGATGGTAACGAAACGCAAAATCCAGATAAGTCATCGAATCAGTCCAAATAGACTAAGATTAACATTCATCTTGATCTCCCCTCACAAAAAGGCGCATCGGCGCCTTTTTGCATTTCTTACCATCCCTTTAAATCCTACTTCAGATTTTGTAACAAACGAACTCAAGTGATTCATCCATAAACTAGCGGTTAGCACAAAGCTACAATTAACATTCGCGCATAAAAAAACCAGCCGAAGCTGGTTTTTTATGTATTAAGTCACGCATTAAGCAATCAGGATAAAGCCAAAGAATGCAATAACCGCTGCAATTAACGCATAAGGTAGCTGAGTCACAGCATGGCTTACTAAGTTACAACCCGAGCCTTGGGCAGCTAAAACGGTTGAATCAGAGTAGAAACACGCTTGGCTACCAAAAGAAGAAGCCGACAACAGCGCACCAATCACTAATGGAATATCCGCACCCACCGATTGCGCCAGAGGCATCACGATTGGGATGGTTACTGCAAAAATTCCCCAACTAGAACCCGTCGCAAAGGCCAAAATCGCCATTGATAGGAATACCACGGCAGGTAACAGCTTAGGCGTCATAAATGGGCTTAAAGATTCAATCACGTACTGTGGCAGTAATAGCGCATCACACACATCTTTAAACACAAATGCCGCTATTACGGTACCAATAGCTGGCAACATGCTCTTAAAACCATCAATCATTTGATCCATCATTTCAGAGAGAGGCATCAAACGCTGAACTGCATAGTAAGGGAGCGTGATAACCAGCGTCGCTAATAACCCTTTCCACACGTCGATATCAAAATAAACGGTAAAAGCAACCAGTAATAAAATTGGCACTAAAAAGTTATGCAATTTGCCTTGATTGTCAGCATGCTTAAACTCTTCTTCAATTGCCGCGATGGCATATTCATCAGAGGTTTGCACTTGGTCTAAATCGACTTGCGCTTCAGCGGGCTCGCCTTTTGCTGCGCGCAGCTCGGCTTTTTTCATCGGGCCAATAGCAGGTACCACGCCCAATGCAACCAGTAATACCATCGCGACGGCTAACCAAGCATAAAGCATATAGGGTATAGCTTGCATGTAGACGCTAATGCCCTGACCTTCAGCGGCCACACCGTTATCGACCAGTAAGCCACCAAAAAACACCGCCCACGTGGAGAGCGGCACTAATACACACACAGGAGCCGCTGTGGAATCCACCACATAAGCCAGCATTTCGCGGGAGACTTTAAACTTATCCGTTACACGCTTCATGGTTTCACCCACAGTTAGCGCATTCAGATAGTCATCAATAAAAATCACAATTCCCAGAATAAAGGTCATAAACAGGGAAGATCTTGGCCCTTTTGCAAATTTCAATGCATTTCGACCAAATGCCAAAGCACCGCCAGTACGTACTAACAGCGCAATCAAGGCACCAAAACAGCCACACACCAAAATCAACCAACCGATAGTTTCATCGGCCATGACTTTTAATGAAGTACTTGCAAAATTATTTAAAACTTGCGTTGGATCAAGTAACAAAAAACCCGTTACCGCACCAATGATCAAAGATAAAATGGGGCGGCGTAACCAAACGGCCAACACCAATACCACCAAAGGTGGAATAAGACTTAACGCTGTCGGTTCAGACATGCACTTAGGTCCTCTAAATAAGTCGCCTAAAAGGCAAAAGTTTTTAGAACAGCGCCTGAAATCACCTCGATAACGGACGCCAATATTGCTGCTTCATGATGACTAACTCCGCTGATAAAACCTGCTAAAAGCTTGTTATCTTAGGTGCCCTGCCGAAAACATCGCGCAGAAAATAAAGCGCATCGAATATCGAGTCAACTATAAATTTATGCTAGCGCTAAATAATTTTTCATCTTGAATTAAAAAACGATTTATCAACTTGATTTTAAACAAAATAACCAGAGTGTGATGAATTTTTTATTTCAACCTAAATGCTTAATAAGCATTCAGTTAATCTGCCTAAATATGGAAAAATTACCGAATGCAGGATAATGCGACATTAACTTAAATCAACTCTGATAAATCAGCAGTTAAGCAAACACTGATTAACATTTTTACTAACATCTTGCCCCTAGGGTAATGCGGTTGTAGTAAAACAGAGTGCATGAGCCAATGCAGCCTAATTGATAGGTACAAAGGCTAACCCCATAACAAGATGCAGTATAAAAAATCAAAATTAGACACAATAACGGCACATATAACTTGTATAAATTTATTTAATGCCAGGTTAAAGCATATTTAACTAGTACGTTTAATAAAAAAAACATGGTATTTGTGCTCAATGCCCCTTCCTTAAATCAGATAATTTCGTTATGGTGCACAAACTTAAGCCAAAATTAACTGCATGTTTCGAGGTGTAAATGCGCCCTATCATCAAATCCAATAAGCTGGATACTGTTTGCTACGACATCCGCGGCCCAGTGCACAAGGAAGCCAGACGTTTAGAAGACGAAGGCCACAGGATCCTCAAACTCAATATTGGTAACCCTGCTCCCTTCGGTTTTGAAGCACCAGAAGAAATTGTGCGCGATGTGATCCTTAATCTCCCGAGTGCCCAGGGCTACTGTGAATCAAAAGGATTATTCTCAGCCCGCAAGGCGATCGTGCAGCATTATCAAGCGCAGGGTATCTATGGCGTTGATATCGAAGATGTCTATATTGGTAACGGCGTGTCAGAACTGATCATGATGGCCATGCAGGGCTTATTGAACACCGCTGATGAAGTACTGATCCCTTCACCCGATTACCCACTGTGGACGGCCGCAGCTAACTTAGCCGGCGGTAAAGCCGTACATTATCGCTGTGATGAAGAAGCGGATTGGTTTCCCGATCTTGATGATATTAAGAGCAAAATATCTTCTCGCACCCGTGGTATTGTACTAATCAACCCGAATAATCCTACAGGTGCGGTTTACAGCAAAGAATTACTGCTGCAAGTTATCGAGCTTTGCCGTGAACATAACCTGATTTTATTTGCTGATGAAATTTACGACAAAATTTTATACGACGAAGCCAAGCATATTCCTGCGGCTAGTCTGTCGGACGATATTTTAACGGTTACCTTCAATGGGCTATCTAAGGCTTATCGCGCTGCTGGCTTTCGTGTTGGTTGGATGATGTTGTCTGGTAATCTTAAGGCTGCAAAGAGTTATATCGAAGGGTTAGAGATGCTCTCCTCGATGCGCCTGTGTGCCAACGTGCCCAATCAACATGCGATTCAAACCGCACTCGGTGGCTATCAAAGTATTAACGAGCTGATACTGCCTAATGGCCGCCTCACAGTCCAAAGAGATGCATGTTACGAGCTGTTGAATCAAATCCCAGGCGTGAGCGTGAAAAAGCCTAAGGGCGCACTCTATGCTTTCCCCAAATTGGATATGAAAAAGTTCAATCTCAGGGATGATGAGCGCCTAGTACTCGATTTATTAAGGGATAAAAAAATCCTATTAGTGCACGGCACTGCCTTTAATTGGCCGGAACCTGATCATCTCCGTGTGGTGTTTTTACCCTATAAAGAAGATCTAACGAAGGCATTAACTGAATTTGGTAACTTCCTGGAAGCCTATAAACAATAAATGGGTTTAAGCATCACGCTTACTTAGCAAACCTAGGCAATAAAGCGATCAACAAGATCGCTTTATTTTTGTATTTGTTCTGTAAATCCTACCATTATTTCACTCACTTATCCTTGCGATAAGTGTTAGGCTTACGCTCAATAGCCGTACTTGCACTTTGCTTTTCACTTATCTTCAGAGTCGAGTGACGCGCCTTTTAGCCTTCATTTAAAGGAGCCTTATGAGTCATTTATTTGCCCACCTTGCCAGAATGAAACTTATCCAGCGCTGGCCTTTAATGTACAACGTGCGCACCGAAAACGTTCAGGAACACTCTCTGCAAGTCGCCATGGTGGCACACGCCTTAGTCATTATCAGTAATAAGAAATTTGGCACGACTCTCGATGCCCATCAAGCTACCAGTTTGGCTATATTCCATGATGCCAGTGAGATTTTAACTGGCGATTTACCCACCCCGGTGAAGTATTTCAATAAAGAAATTGAAGCCGAGTATAAAAAAATTGAAGCCATTGCCGAACAGCGCATGCTCGATATGGTACCTGATGAATTTAAAGAGGATTATCGCAGCCTGTTTATCAGCGATAACGCCGATCCAATCTACAAAGCCATAGTTAAATCAGCCGATACCCTGTGTGCTTACCTGAAGTGTTTAGAGGAAAATCGCGCTGGCAATACTGAATTTAACACCGCACGAAAACGCCTCGAAGCCATGCTCGAGTCCAATCCTAACCCTGCAGTGAAATATTTTATGGATTGCTTTGTGCCCAGTTTTACCTTGAATTTAGACGAAATAAACAAGATGCTCTGATGTACCACTCCCGCTAGGAATGCATATGACCGCAAGTGTTTGGCAAGAACGCCGCCATGGTGAAGATAAACAAAGACGTAATGATCATCGCAGCCCATACCAAAGGGACAGGGCGCGGATCCTCCACTCTGCTGCATTTCGTCGCCTGCAAGCAAAAACCCAAGTGCTTGGCGTAGGCATGAATGACTTCTATCGCACGCGCTTAACCCACTCACTGGAGGTCTCACAAATCGGCACGGGGATCGCCGCTCAGCTAAGTCGTAAATATCCCGAGCATAAGCCCTTATTAGACTCAATGAGTTTGCTGGAATCATTATGCCTTGCCCATGATATTGGTCATCCGCCCTTTGGTCATGGTGGTGAAGTTGCCCTTAACTATATGATGCGCCACCACGGAGGCTTTGAAGGCAATGGCCAGACATTTCGTATTCTCTCTAAACTCGAGCCCTACACCTTAGATTTTGGGATGAATCTGTGCCGCAGAACCATGTTAGGAATTTTAAAATATCCCGCACCACAATCGCACCTGTTTGTCGCAGGCAATCATCCTGAAATCACCAACCACAGACAACTTAAACCGTCACAATGGCCGCCAGTTAAAGGCATATTCGACGATGATAATGACATCTTCGACTGGGTGCTTGAGCCATTAACTGCGGCAGATAGAACTCGCTTTACCTCAGTCCAACCAAGTGTTCAGCCCAACTATCCGCACCTGCGTACCCAATATAAATCCTTCGATTGCTCCATCATGGAGCTAGCGGACGATATTGCCTATGCAGTACATGATCTTGAAGATGCCATCGTCATGGGGATAGTAACGGCATCACAATGGCAGCAGGATGTGGCGCCAACATTTGAGCACAGTAATGATCTCTGGATCCGCCAAGAATTGGCCGATATCGGTACTAAACTGTTCTCCCACGAGCATCATCTGCGTAAAGATGCCATAGGTACCTTAGTGAATGGCTTTGTCACCGCCATTATCATCAATGACGATCCGGCTTTCGAGGAACCGTTGCTGCGGTTTAATGCCAGCCTTGAACCCGACTTTGCCCATGCGCTCAATGTGTTAAAACAGCTAGTGTATAAATATGTTATCCGTAAACCCGAGATCCAAATGCTCGAATACAAAGGGCAACAAATTGTGATGGGGTTATTTGAAGCATTTGCCTCCGATCCCGAGCGCCTGTTACCGCTTAACACTCAAGAGCGTTGGCGCGCAAGCGAACAACAGGGTCTAAACAGTCACAGAGTCTTAGCCGATTATATATCAGGGATGACGGACGAGTTTGCCGGACGGCTCTATCAACAACTCTTTAGCCCTAAGGCTGGCTCAAACGTGGAGTTGAGTAAAGAAATGTAGCCTTTTGATTTAGTAATAAAAAACCACCGAAAAGGTGGTTTTTGTTCGCAAATTAATCCGTGAAATAGCGGATTAAAGTCCGCCAATCGCCTCTTTACAAAGCTGAGTGATACGATCCCAATCGCCCTGCTCCATCGCATCAGTAGGTGCAATCCAACTGCCACCAATACAATCCACATTTTTCAGCGCTAAGTAATCTTTATAGCTGCTCGGTGTAATACCACCTGTCGGGCAGAAGCGGATATCGGCTAACGGGCCAGAGAAAGCCTTGAGTGCATCCACTCCACCAGACGCTTCAGCAGGGAAGAATTTAAAGTGGGTGTACCCAAGCGCCATACCCGTCATCACTTCGGAAATACTAGCAACGCCAGGAATTAACGGCACCGGGCCTTGCATCCCCGCTTTGAGCAGTTCAACTGTTGCACCAGGGGTGATAATAAATTGCGCACCCGCAGCAATCGCTTGCTCAAGCTGGGCTTCATTTAAAATAGTCCCAGCGCCGACTAGCGCCTCTGGTACTTCCTTAGCGATTTTGGTGATCGCTTCAAGAGCACACGGCGTGCGTAATGTCACTTCTAACACGCTAATCCCACCGGCGACCAGAGCTTTGGCTAACGGCACCGCATGTTCAATCTTGTTAATCACCATAACAGGAACAATAGGGCTGCGTTTAAAAATATCTTGTGGTTGTAATGACCAGTTATTCTCAAGCATTGCGTTATTCTTCCTTTGTATTAGTAAAGTTCATCGATGGCGCTAGTACTACGCGCACCGGTTTCTGGACTGCTTAAGTTTGAACGCAGTGCCCCAAATAACTCACGACCCATGCCATAACGAGAATGGCGTAAATCAATTTCAGCGGCAGTTCTGGCTGCAAGCTCGGTGTCTGAGACTAATAAACTCAGCTCGCCAGTCAGCGCATCAACACGAATTAAATCGCCGTCTTGTACCTTGGCAATTAACCCGCCATCAATCGCTTCTGGGGTTAAATGAATCGCCGCAGGCACTTTGCCCGATGCACCCGACATACGACCGTCGGTCATCAGCGCCACTTTAAAGCCTTTATCCTGTAGTGAACCAAGCAGCGGCGTTAGTTTATGCAGCTCTGGCATACCATTGGCTTTCGGCCCTTGGCCTTTCACCACCACCACACAATCTCGGTCTAATGCACCGGATTTAAATAACGCATCGAGTTTGTTTTGATCGTCAATCACCACAGCGGGCGCTTCCACCACTCGATGCTGCGGTTGAACGGCAGACACTTTTATCACCGCGCGGCCTAAGTTGCCCTTAAGCAGTTTTAAACCACCGTTGTTTTGGAAAGGTGTAGCGACAGAGGTTAATACTTCGGTATCTAAGCTGACGGTTGGACCATCGACCCAGCGCAGCTCGCCATCGAGTAATTTGGGCTCTTGGGTGTAACGACGTAGACCAAAACCTGCAACTGTGTTGACATCCTCGTGCAGTAAGCCCGCATCGAGTAATTCCTTGATAAGGAAGGCCATCCCGCCAGCGGCGTGGAAATGGTTAATATCCGCATGACCGTTTGGATAAACCCGAGCCAGCAATGGCACCGCATCGGATAATTCAGAAAAGTCATCCCAGTTGACAATAATGCCCGCTGCACGCGCCGCCGCCACGATATGCATGGTTAAGTTTGTTGAACCACCAGTCGCCAGCAGTGCAACAATGCCGTTCACTATCGATTTTTCATTAACAATTTCACCGATTGGGCTGTATTGAGTGCCCAGCTCGGTTAAGCGACACACCTGCTTGGCCGCCATTTTATTCAGGGCTTCACGCAGTGGATCGTCAGGATTCACAAAAGATGAACCGGGCAATTGTAGGCCCATGACTTCGAGCATCAATTGGTTTGAGTTAGCCGTACCATAGAAGGTACAAGTACCCGCACTGTGGTAAGACTGGGCTTCCGCTTCGAGTAGTTGTGCTCTATCGACCTTACCTTGGGCAAATTGCTGACGAATACGGGCTTTTTCCTTGTTAGGAATACCCGATTTCATCGGGCCTGCTGGCACAAACAGCATGGGTAAATGGCCAAAACTTAACGCACCAATCAATAAACCAGGCACAATTTTGTCGCAAATACCAAGGAGTAAGGCGCCATCGAACATATTGTGGGATAAGCCAACCGCGGTTGCCATGGCAATCACTTCACGACTCAGTAAGCTCAGCTCCATCCCGGGTTGACCTTGAGTCACGCCGTCACACATGGCGGGAACACCACCGGCCACCTGTGCAACACTACCCACTTCCTGACAGGCCTTTTTCAATAAATCAGGATACGTTTCATAGGGTTGATGTGCCGACAACATATCGTTGAATGCAGTAATAATCCCGATATTGGCCTTCGTCAATTGACGTAATGCGTTTTTATCATCGGGGTTACAAGCCGCAAAACCATGGGCTAAGTTACCGCAGCTTAACGAGCTACGGTGTACGCCATGGTTACGGGCATCGTTTAATGCAGCAAGGTATGCTTCACGTGATGCTTTGCTACGGGCAATAATTCTGTCGGTAACAGATTGAACGACTGAGTGCATGAGAGTGACTCCTTAAGCGCTCCAGAACACGTCAACGGGCGTTTTACGCTGCGCTAATACGGCTCTGATAGGCATAGCATTAACATCATCATTTTCTAAGGCTTGACGATATACGGATAATTTCTGTTCCCCAACCAAATGCAGATAAATCTGTCTGCTATTGAGGATCGCATTCTTAGATAATGTGATCCGACCATGGGGCGCCGTGGTGGGATTGGTTGCCACGCACAAAGCTTGAGTAGTTAAGGCATCGTTTAACTCAGCACTGCAAGGGAACCATGAGCAAGTGTGACCATCGTTGCCCATCCCGAGCACCACCACATCGAAGGGACGCGGGAAGTTAGACAGCAACTCGGCGGTCATATCGGCGCCCGCTTCGGCGGTGGAAAACATATTCTTCAATCCGCGGAACTTGGCATTGGCCGCGCGGTTTTGCAATAAATGCTCGCGCACTAAACGTTCGTTAGAGGCGCTATCTTCGACATCGACCCAACGCTCATCGGCAAGCGTAATGTAAACATCACTCCAGTCGATAGATTTCATGCTAAGCAGCTCAAACAGTTTCAGCGGCGTTGAGCCGCCAGAGACCACTAAACTCGCCTTACCACGGGCATCCACCGCTTCTTGTAACTGGCTAGCGATCTTATTCGCTAACTGTTGCTCGAGCGCAGCAGGTGTATCAAAGGATTTAAATACGGTTTCTTTAATCATCAAAGCCCCCTATTCATCCCACGAACGACCGTCTTTGGTGATCAGCGCGACGGAAGCCACGGGGCCCCAAGTGCCCGCAGGATAAGGTTTCGGTTTTTCATTGCTCTGTTCCCATGCTTGGATGATGCCATCAACCCATGTCCAAGCTTGCTCCACTTCGTCTCGGCGAACGAACAAGGCTTGATTACCGAGCATGGCTTCAAGCAATAAACGCTCGTAGGCATCGGCAATGCGCTCGTTTTTGAAAGTATCCGAGAAACTCAAGTCGAGTTTGGTGGTTTGCAGACGTTGTTTTTGCTCTAACCCTGGCACCTTGTTCATCATCTGGATCTCAACCCCTTCGTGTGGTTGCAGACGGATGGTTAACTTGTTAGGTGGCAAGTTACGGTAGCTAGAGCGATACAAGTTATGCGGTGGATTTTTAAAATACACCACAATTTCAGAACTCTTAAACGGCATGCGCTTACCGCTGCGCAGATAGAACGGCACGCCAGCCCAACGCCAGTTATCAATGTCGACACGCAGCGCAACAAAGGTTTCAGTATGCGAGTGTACGTTCGCCCCTTCTTCCTCTAAATAACCAGGCACTGGACTGCCCTTGAGGAAGCCAGCACTGTACTGACCACGGACGGTGTTTTCATAGACATTGTCAGCATTAATCGGCCGCAGCGACTTCAGTACTTTCACCTTTTCATCGCGGATACTGTCAGCATCTAAGTTAACAGGTGGATCCATCGCAACCAGCGTCAACACTTGCAGTAAGTGGTTTTGGATCATATCGCGCATTTGACCAGCTTTATCGAAGTAACCCCAACGGCCTTCAATACCCACTTCTTCGGCAACCGTGATCTGGACATGGTCAATGGTCCGGTTATCCCATTTAGAGGCAAATAAGGAGTTAGCAAAACGCAGCGCAATTAAGTTTTGAACGGTCTCTTTACCGAGATAATGGTCGATACGGTAGACTTGGCTTTCTTTAAAGTAGGCAGAAACTTGATCGTTAATCACACGGGAAGATGCGAGATCAGAGCCAATGGGTTTTTCGAGAACGACGCGCGAGTCGCTGTGGATCAGATTTTGTTCATGTAAACAGCGGCAGATATCCCCAAAAATCGACGGTGGAGTGGCAAAGTAACTGACCATGACACGCTCTTCTGGTTTGAGCAATTCATGGAAGGCGCTGTAACCTGCTGAATCAGTAAAATTAGTGCCGACATAATGACAACGGGACACGAATCGGTTAAGCGTTTCTTCGCAGAGGGGTTCTTTGACGAAGGTGTTTAACGCAAGAATGACTAGCTCTCTAAACTCATCCTGACTAAATTCATCTTTTGCGACACCGATCACCTTAGTATCTTTGTCGAGAAGTTCAGCCTTATCTAACTGGTATAAAGAAGGTAACAACTTGCGTCTTGCCAAGTCGCCTTTAGTACCAAAGAGTACGAAGTCACAAGCTTTGGCGCCTGATGATGTTTTGCCCATTGCGTTACGCTCTCCTTTGTATGTCGTGTCCCTTCATGCTAATGAAGGAATCCACACTTTTGTTGTAATATAACAACAGAATTTGTTAAATGCATCTCTTTTTATCAATATTAACATTCTAGCTAACTAGGCACCTAAGGCATAAATCTGATATGATTTTTGTGCTTAAATTACTGATGATAGTAAATTCTTATTTCAAAAACCGACGTAAAACTTACTTAAGCAATCTTGATTAGTGGGATCGTCAAGCTGATCTGTGGCACTAAACAAAAAAAAATAAAATTACATACTCAATTTAGCGGACATACGCGTATGAATACCCTAGAAAAGGTTCAAAAAAGCCTCACCCATTTTAGTAAGTCAGAACGCAAGGTTGCAGAGGTCATCTTAGCCTCTCCGCAAACAGCTATTCACTCCAGTATCGCCACACTCGCTAAGATGGCAGATGTCAGTGAACCTACTGTGAACCGTTTCTGTCGCCGCTTAGATACTAAAGGCTTTCCTGATTTTAAGTTACATCTGGCACAAAGTCTCGCAAACGGCACGCCTTATGTGAGTCGCCATGTGGAAGAAGATGATTCTCCCGAATCATACACAACAAAAATATTCGAATCTTCAATGGCTTCTTTAGATACTGCCCGTCAAAGTTTAGACGTAGCGGCCATCAATAAAGCCGTTGATATTCTGACTCAGGCCAAGACAATTTCATTCTTTGGCTTAGGGGCATCAGCCTCAGTCGCCCATGACGCACAAAATAAATTTTTCCGTTTTAATGTGCCTGTCATCTGTTTTGACGATGTTCTGATGCAACGCATGAGTTGTATCAACAGCAATGAAGGCGATGTTGTGGTTTTAATTTCCCACACAGGCCGCACTAAGTCATTGATTGAAATAGCACGTTTAGCAAGAGAAAACGGCGCTGCCGTTATTGGTATTACGGCTCGTAACTCGCCGTTATCGATGGAATGTACACTGCCTGTGACGATGGAGGTGCCAGAGGATACAGATATGTATTTACCTATGGCCTCGCGTTTAGCGCAATTGGTGACTATAGATGTATTGGCGACGGGTTTTACCCTACGCCGCGGCCCTCGTTTCCGTGATAATTTAAAACGGGTAAAAGAAGTGTTGAAAGAGTCTCGTATCAATAAAGATCCGATACTGTAATTCACTTCCTATCTTTAAAAAGGCTAGCGCAAACCCTACGTCTAGCCTTTTTTAAAGCAAATTTCAGCGATACCTCACAATTTTAAAACATAACTTCAGATCAATTTGATTGTAACTTTACTACATAATTTGGAATTGCATGCTAATATAGTCACAAGATTTTTTTAACTTTAACGGAGTATCTTATGTTCCGCAGAACCAAAATCGTCACCACCCTGGGCCCCGCCACTGACCGTGACGATAACTTACGCCGCATTATCGCGGCAGGTGCAAACGTTGTTCGTCTTAACTTCTCCCACGGCTCCCCCGAAGATCATCTCAAACGCGCGACTCAAGCTCGCGAAATTGCAAAAGAATTAGGTGTACATGTAGCGATTTTAGGTGACCTACAAGGTCCTAAAATCCGTGTCTCTACCTTTAAAGACAACAAGAAAGTCCAACTGAAATTAGGCCAAGCTTATATTCTTGATGCTGAACTCCCCAAAGGTGAAGGCGATGAGAATCAAGTCGGTATCGACTATAAGCAATTACCTGATGATGTGAATGTTGGCGACATCCTGATGCTCGATGACGGCCGTGTCCAACTACGTGTTGAGCGCGTCGAAGGTCGTAAAGTCCATACGACGGTAACGGTTGCGGGTCCTTTATCAAACAATAAAGGGATCAACAAGCAAGGTGGTGGTTTGTCCGCTGCGGCACTGACCGAAAAAGACAAGGCTGACATTCTCACCGCAGCGATGATCCAAGTGGATTATCTAGCCGTTTCCTTCCCACGTAGCGGTGCCGATTTAGAATACGCACGTTCTTTAGCACAGCAGGCTGGTAGCAATGCACTGATCGTCGCGAAAGTTGAACGTGCAGAAGCGGTTGCTAGCGATGAAGCAATGGATGATGTGATTTTAGCCTCTGACGTTGTCATGGTTGCCCGTGGAGATTTAGGGGTTGAGATTGGTGATGCTGCACTTGTGGCAGTGCAAAAGAAACTCATCGCCCGTTCACGTCAGCTCAATAAAATCGTCATCACAGCGACCCAAATGATGGAGTCAATGATCTCAAGCCCAATGCCAACCCGTGCAGAAGTGATGGACGTGGCAAACGCCGTGCTTGATGGTACCGACGCTGTGATGTTATCAGCCGAAACCGCTGCCGGTGACTTCCCTGAAGAAACGGTTAAAGCAATGGCGAATGTGTGTGTTGGTGCAGAATCTCACCCAAGTGTGAAAGTCTCTAAACACAGATTGGATGCACGTTTCACCTCAGTTGAAGAAACCATCGCCCTATCGACTATGTATGCGGCAAACCACCTAGAAGGTGTTAAAGCGATTATTGCTTTAACAGAATCAGGTGCAACACCTAAACTGATGTCGCGTATCAGTTCATCTTTACCAATCCTTGGCCTATCTCGCCATGACACAACACTGGCGAAGATGGCTCTGTACCGTGGTGTATTACCGATTTACTTCGACTCAACGATCTATCCAGCCGATGAGCTCGCGCAAAAAGCATTGGAATCATTAACCAAAGCGGGTTACTTACACAGCGGTGACTTAGTGTTAATGACCAAAGGTGATGCGATGGAAACCATCGGTGGCACTAACACCTGTAAAGTGCTAATCGTCGCTTAATCTTTGCTGATTGGCTTTCGCTAGACGAAAAAGTTAGGCTAAAAGTCATTAAACTTAAAAACAAAAACCACCTCAGTTGAGGTAATGCCGTTCACTTAAGAGTGAACGGCATTTTTCTTTGCTCTAACCGGGAACTTGTTTTTGCTCATTTTAAGGACTCGTGGATATGCCCTTTCCCGTTTACCATCCAGC
>NZ_JAMDJP010000013.1:0-146370 GCF_023475945.1 Shewanella sp. 8A | reverse complement strand
TCCATCAGGGCCAGAGGGATCCCTCAATAACAGGCCGGATATATGGGTGCAATGAACTCTTCTCAAAATCGTTATCGAATGTCTTGCAAACCGGATGGGTCCATATATGACCGGCTAGCTTTCGGGTACAGGATGTACCATCGGAAGCGATAGCAATTTATCCATAAGACCAAGGCTAGTAACCAATGCATGTAACTTCGCTAGGGACGCCGGGGGATTTCCAAAAGGGGAACAGGCGTTTTTCCCCTTTTGGTCGTGTGTGGGGTGAAGCCCCACGACTTTGACTTTGATTTTGATTAGAAAATCCAAACGAAGCTTGGACATTGAATTATTCTCAGCCGAAAGAGAGTAAACCTTTGCACGAATGCAAATAATGAAAACAACTATCCCAAGGCTTTAGTCAAAGCCGAAACAACATTGGTATTAGCAGCCAACTCTGCGTAAACTTTCGCTCCCATGTTTTTATTGGTGTTGCGATGATCATTCCTAAGCCTTCTCCTTCCACAGAGTCTTCCCCTGAGTCGTTAACCTTTGCCGAGCTTGGCGTCAATGCGGCGTTATGTTCGGTATTGCCTGCCGCACTCAAGTATCCAACACGGGTACAGCAACTGGCGATTCCGGCGATTCTTGCTGGGCGGGATTTACTGGCGCTGTCGCAAACTGGGAGTGGTAAAACCTTTGCCTTTGGTTTGCCTCTGCTGCAAAGCCTCTTGCAACAAATTGCTGCGCAAACGATGGCTAAATCCGTGCCTGCGGCTAATCCACTAGCATTAGTGTTGGTGCCAACGCGTGAGTTAGCGCAGCAGGTGAGCGAGGCGCTGCACGCGCTGGCGAGTAAGTTATCGTCTTCTTTGAATATTCAGCTCCTCTGTGGCGGTATCGCGCAGGAAGAGCAATTAGCCGAACTTGTCGCTAATCCGCAGCTTGTCGTGGCAACCCCTGGGCGCTTATTGGATTTATGCACACAGTCCCATATCAGTCTCGACTTGATTAAATACCTAGTGTTAGACGAAGCCGACCGCTTACTGGAAATGGGATTTTGGCCTGATGTGCAAAAGCTGATGGCAATGATGCCAAAGCGTAAGCAAACCTTACTGTTTTCAGCCACCTTGCCAGAGGCGTTGGATTCCTTGGCGGGGAAATTGCTGAGCAATAATCCCCTGCGGGTTGAGGCCAGTATACGCAATGCTGTCGCAGCCGAAATCGAAGAGCGACTGTATTTAGTCAATAAGGGCAGTAAGGCGCAGGCATTGATTGCGTTATTCAAACAATATCAATGGCCGCAAGTGCTAGTGTTTATCAGTGCCCGCGATGATGCCGATGCGATAGCGAAACGACTCGTTAAGGCGGGGATAAATGCTGCTGCGCTGCACGGTGAAAAAGATCAAACCGTGCGCAGCCAAACCTTGGCCGACTTTAAAGCCAATCGTATTCAAGTGGTGGTGGCGACGGATTTAATGGCCCGAGGTATTCATGTTGATGCCTTACCAGTGGTGATCAATTTAGATTTACCCACCAGTGCGCCTGTGTATGTGCATCGTATTGGCCGTACCGCAAGGGCGGGCGCCAAAGGGCTCGCTATTTCTTTGGTGTGCCATGGTGAGATGCCAAGCTTAACCGCGATCCGCAACTTGACGGCGCGTGAGTTACCGTTAGCATCATTGGCAGACTTTCCGGTGACCGATAAGCCGAGCGACAGAGCTAGAGAGGATGGTGCTGAGCATAATGTTGCGCCTAAGCGTCCACCTCGGGATAAACAGGCGAATCGTCGCAGTATTAATAAGCACAGCGTCAAAGCCTTTAAAGGCAAGCGTTGAGAGTGAGCCTGCGCTGCTATCCATAAACTGCTAGCACTTATTGGTACTGTTTACCGGTTTCCGCTGGGTGAACTATATAGTTAACCTCGGAACGTGGATTACTACATTTACAGGATCAGGCATGGCGTCGACATTGGCGATAGGTAACGCACTTCACCACATGGTAAATCACGGTTTAACGACCCAACGTTTTACGCTTCGGCCATTTCAGCGAGCGGATCTTGAAGCTTTTACCGCCTATCGAGCCGAGCCTAAGGTCGCCAAATATCAAAGCTGGACGGATTACTCTTATAGCGATGCTGTCTCGTTATTCGAGAACATGGATTACGCGCAATTTGGCGCGGCAGACACTTGGTTTCAATTGGCAATTGTCTCTGAGGCATCGCTTGCGACGCCTGCCACCTTAGTGGGCGATTTGGCGCTGCATTTTATCGATGAGCAGCAAATGGAAATCGGCTTTACGATTGCGCCTGAGTATCAAGGCCAGCAGGTTGCGTTTGAGGCCGTCAGCGCATTGCTGGGTTATCTCTTTGTGGAATTAAATAAGCATCGTGTTATTGCGATAACCGATGTAGACAATCTTGCCTGCTGTAGATTACTCGAAAAACTCGGCTTTCGGCGCGAAGCCTATTATGTCAAAAATATCTTCTTTAAGGGCGCATGGGGCGATGAGTATCTCTATGCCATGTTAAGGGAAGAATATATTGCACGTTAATGGCGCTAGGCTCACTCGTGCTACCAGACAAGATTCTGAATCTCGTTTGGCTTCTGCTTGCTATCTCAGTAAAATCTTAATCATGATTAGTTGAGTCTGCTAGCTTCAGCCTCGTTCGGATTAAGGAGTTCCCTATGAAATCAATAACACTCGCCTTAGTGGCGGTTGGACTCACGTTAGGATTATCGGGCTGCGCGACCACTAAATCGCCTACGGGGCGTGGCCAAACCTTGCTGTATTCGGCATCGCAAATGCAGCAAATGGGGGATGCTTCTTTTGAAGAAATGAAAAAGCAGCAAAAGATTAGCAGCGATAAAAAACTCACCCAGTACGTAAATTGCGTGGCGAATCGGGTGACTGCTGTGCTACCCGATCAAAGCCAGAAGTGGGATGTCGTCTTGTTCAACTCCGAGCAAGTGAACGCCTTTGCATTGCCTGGCGGGCACATTGGCGTGTATACCGGATTATTAAAAGTCGCGAGCACGCCGGATCAACTCGCGACCGTCTTAGGCCATGAAGTGGCCCACGTATTAGCGCAGCATGGTAATGAACAGGTCTCACGGGCGCAGATGACGGGGATGGGGATGCAAATCGCCGATGCCGCCCTTGGCGCGAGCGGCGTTTCAAACCGTGACTTATATATGTCGGCCTTAGGGCTTGGTGCGCAGGTCGGGGTGATTTTACCCTTTGGCCGCGCTCAGGAGAGTGAGGCGGATGTCATGGGGCTGGAGTTGATGGCGCGGGCAGGGTTTGACCCCGCCCAGAGTGTGGTGCTGTGGCACAATATGTCGAAAGCGGGAGGTAGCCAAGGGCCAGAGCTGTTATCTACGCATCCATCAAACAGCAATCGCATTGCCCAACTCGAGCAATTACAGGGGCAAATGCAGCCTTTGTATCAGAGGGCAAAGGCGAGTATCAAAAACCAATGCGTGTTGCCTAAATAGTCATTCAGAGCGTGGCGATCGTTTAGATGCAGGCCTTATCTTGCCGCAATTAGGCGCTATTGCTGGATAAATACGCATCGGTTACGTAAAATCGCCGCCAAAGTTAAATAAGCAGTCAGTTTATCAGCATAGGGCGTGGAACTATGGTAAACTGGCGCGCAAAATTCCATTGAACATTGAGAGTCGTTAATTATGTCTGATAAATTCAGTACTGTTGAACAGCAAGCAAGCTATGGTGTTGGTCGTCAAATGGGCGAGCAACTGGCTGCCAATTCTTTTGACGGTGTAGATATTGCTGCCGTTCAAGCAGGCTTAGCCGATGCGTTTGCTGGCGTTGAAAGCGCTGTATCTATGCAAGATATGCAAGTTGCATTCACTGAGATCAGCCGTCGCATTCAAGCGGCTCAAGAGCAAGCAGCTGCTGCGGCTTCTGCTGAAGGCGAAGCGTTTTTAGTGGAAAACGCTAAGCGTGCAGGCGTGATCGTGACTGACTCTGGTCTGCAATACGAAGTATTAGTTCAAGGTAGTGGTGCAAAACCAACCTACGAAGATACTGTTCGTACTCACTACCATGGTTCTTTCATCAATGGTGACGTGTTCGACAGCTCTGTTGTTCGTGGTCAACCAGCTGAATTCCCTGTGTCTGGCGTTATCGCTGGCTGGACTGAGGCACTGCAACTGATGCCAGTAGGCACCAAGTTAAAATTATTCGTTCCACATCACTTAGCTTACGGTGAGCGTGGTGCGGGTGCTTCTATTCCTCCATACTCAACCTTAGTGTTTGAAGTCGAGTTATTAGACATCGTCTAATGTGATTGAAACGCCTAAGCCAGTCTTAGGCGTTTTTGTATGGAAGACAAAAAAGATTGAGGAGATTGAAATGAGTGGACAAGTGAGAGTTGCAATTGTCGGTGCGGGTGGACGCATGGGACGGACTCTTATTGAATCGGCTTATCATCAAGAGCACATTCGCTTAGGCGCGGCGATTGAGCGTTCAGGTTCAAGCTTAATTGGCGTGGATGCGGGCGAGCTTGTCGGTGTGGGTAAGTTAAATGTCATTATCATGGATTCGCTTGACTATGCGACCGATGACTTTGATGTGCTGATTGATTTTACTGCGCCAGAGGCCAGTATTGTCCATTTAGATTGGTGCGTACGCCATAAGAAAGCCATGGTGATCGGCACAACCGGTTTCAATCATGCTCAAAAAGAACAAATCAATGCCTTTGCCGAGCAAACGCCGGTGGTGATGGCGCCGAATATGTCTGTGGGGGTCAATCTGATGTGGAAATTGCTTGAGTTGGCCGCTGAGGTCATGGGCGATTACACTGATATCGAGATTATCGAAGGTCACCACAGATATAAGAAAGACGCGCCATCTGGCACGGCACTAAAAATGGGTGAAGTGATTGCCAAGACCTTAGGTCGTGATCTTGAAAAATGCGCCGTCTATGGCCGCGAAGGGATCACGGGCGAGCGCGACCGTGAAACCATCGGTTTTGCGACTGTGCGCGCAGGCGACTTAGTGGGCGAGCATACCGCCATGTTTGCCGATATTGGTGAACGTTTAGAGATCACCCATAAAGCCTCCAGTCGTATGACCTTTGCCAACGGCGCTATGCGTGCCGCTCATTGGTTGGTGGAGCAGAAACCGGGTCTGTATGATATGCAGCAGGTATTAGGTTTACATTAAAATTAAAAAACGCCATTTGGCGTTTTTTTTTGAACTCAGATACCAATGTATAGACGAGTTTGAGTTTATCCTGTAAACTCGCTGGAATTTGTCAAAATTTCGTAAATCAGCGGAAATTGGTATCTTAACATAACATAAAAACATTATATTTCAGTGGCTTGGCTCTTTATGGAGGTCGCGTTGACAAAGTCTGCCTTACTCGTACTCGAAGATGGAACCGTATTCACTGGCACAGCAATAGGTGCCGATGGTCTCTCAGTTGGTGAAGTTGTTTTTAACACTTCGATGACGGGATACCAAGAAATTTTAACTGATCCCTCTTATTCACGCCAGATAGTAACTTTAACCTACCCCCACATTGGTAATACTGGTACCAATAATGAAGATGTCGAATCCAATGGGGTTCATGCTTGTGGTTTAATCATTCGCGATCTTCCGCTCATAGCAAGTAGTTTCCGTAATCAACAAACCCTTAGCGATTATCTCAAAGCAAACAATGTTGTTGGCATCGCAGATATCGATACTCGTAAATTAACTCGAATCCTCCGTGAAAAAGGTGCCCAAGCGGGTTGCATCATGGCGGGTGCTGACTTGGATGAAGCCAAAGCGCTTGCAGCTGCTAAAGCCTTCCCTGGTTTAAAAGGCATGGATTTAGCGAAAGAAGTCACGACTGACAAAGCCTACCAATGGCGTAAAGGTAGCTGGCGTTTAGTGGGCGGTTTGCCTGAAGATACTCCAGCAGAAGCGCTTAAATACAAAGTGGTTGCCTACGACTACGGCGTTAAGCAAAACATCCTGCGTATGTTGGTTGACCGTGGCTGTGATGTGACGGTTGTTCCTGCAAAAACACCCGCTGCTGACGTGTTAGCGATGAACCCAGACGGTGTGTTCCTCTCTAACGGCCCCGGCGACCCAGAGCCATGCGACTACGCGATTGAAGCGATTCAACAAATCCTGAAAACCGATACGCCGATTTTCGGTATCTGTTTAGGTCACCAATTACTGGCATTGGCATCAGGCGCGAAAACCTTAAAGATGAAGTTTGGTCACCACGGTGCTAACCACCCAGTGAGCAATATCGAAAAAGGTAACGTGATGATCACCAGCCAAAACCACGGTTTTGCTGCCGATGAAGCCACATTACCTGCCAATATCAAAGTGACCCACAAGTCACTGTTCGATGGTTCACTGCAAGGTATCCATCTGACGGACAAACCTGCGTTCAGCTTCCAAGGTCACCCTGAAGCGAGCCCAGGTCCGAACGATGCGGCCCCACTGTTCGATCACTTTATCGAGCTTATTGAACACTATCGTCTTGTAACGAAAAGTCAGAACGCTAAGTAATACGCAAGCTAGGAGAAGAGAGAAGCAATGCCAAAACGTACAGATATAAAGAGTATTCTTATCCTAGGTGCAGGCCCGATTGTCATTGGTCAGGCATGTGAGTTTGACTATTCAGGCGCTCAAGCCTGTAAAGCCCTGCGTGAAGAAGGTTATCGCGTCATTCTGGTGAACTCTAACCCTGCCACCATTATGACCGACCCAGAAATGGCCGATGCCACTTACATCGAGCCAATCCAATGGGAAGTAGTACGTAACATTATCGCCAAAGAACGTCCTGATGCGATTCTGCCTACCATGGGCGGTCAAACCGCTCTAAACTGCGCGCTTGAGCTTGAGGCTAAAGGCGTGCTGGCTGAATTTAACGTTGAAATGATCGGTGCTACTGCCGACGCGATTGATAAAGCCGAAGACCGTAGCCGCTTCGACAAAGCCATGAAGAGCATTGGTTTAGAATGTCCACGCGCGGGCATCGCCCACAGCATGGAAGAAGCCTATGGCGTGCTTGAACAAGTGGGTTTCCCTTGTATTATCCGTCCATCATTCACTATGGGTGGCTCGGGCGGTGGTATTGCCTATAACAAGGAAGAGTTCGAAGAAATCTGTTCTCAAGGTTTAGATTTATCGCCAACCAAAGAGCTACTCATCGACGAGAGCTTAATCGGTTGGAAAGAATACGAGATGGAAGTGGTTCGTGACCGTAACGACAACTGTATCATCGTGTGCTCTATCGAAAACTTCGACCCAATGGGTGTGCATACTGGCGACTCTATCACAGTAGCACCCGCACAAACTCTGACTGACAAAGAATACCAAATCATGCGTAATGCCTCTATGGCCGTACTGCGTGAGATTGGGGTTGAAACGGGCGGTTCGAACGTACAGTTTGGTATCAACCCGAAAGATGGCCGTATGGTGATCATCGAGATGAACCCACGGGTATCGCGTTCATCGGCATTGGCATCAAAAGCAACTGGCTTCCCAATTGCAAAAATTGCGGCCAAGTTAGCGGTGGGGTTCACCCTCGATGAGCTGATGAACGACATTACTGGCGGCCGTACGCCAGCGTCGTTCGAGCCTGCAATTGACTATGTTGTGACTAAAGTACCTCGCTTTAACTTTGAAAAGTTCGCTGGTTCTAACGACCGCTTAACTACTCAGATGAAGTCTGTAGGTGAAGTAATGGCGATTGGCCGTACTTTCCAAGAGTCACTGCAAAAAGCACTGCGCGGTTTAGAAGTAAGCCGTCACGGTTTAGACCCGATTACTGACATGTCTAAGCCTGATGCGTTAGCCCGTATCCGCCTCGAGCTAAAAGAGCCTGGCTGTGACCGTATTTGGTACATCGCCGATGCGATGCGTGCGGGTTTAACCCTGGATGAAATCTTCCGTTTAACCAATATTGACCCATGGTTCTTAGTCCAGATTGAAGAGCTGATTAAGCTGGAAGGCCAAGTGGCCGAAGGCGGTTTAGCCGGTCTTAACGAAGAACTGCTGCGTAAGCTTAAGCGTAAAGGTTTTGCCGATGCGCGTCTGGCGGCGGTCCTTGGCGTAAACGAGACTGAAGTCCGTAAATTGCGTGACCGTTTCGACATCCACCCAGTTTACAAGCGCGTAGATACCTGCGCGGCTGAATTTGCGACTGACACCGCTTACATGTACTCAACCTACGAGGAAGAGTGTGAAGCGAACCCATCTGACCGTGACAAAATCATGGTGTTAGGTGGTGGTCCAAACCGTATCGGTCAAGGTATCGAATTCGATTACTGCTGCGTGCACGCGGCATTAGCCCTGCGTGAAGACGGTTATGAAACCATCATGGTGAACTGTAACCCTGAAACCGTTTCTACTGACTACGACACCTCAGATCGTCTGTACTTCGAGCCTGTTACCCTAGAAGATGTGTTAGAAATCGTCCGTATCGAGAAGCCAAAGGGCGTTATCGTGCAGTACGGTGGTCAAACTCCGCTGAAACTGGCTCGCGCCCTTGAGGCGGCGGGTGTGCCGATTATTGGTACTAGCCCAGATGCGATTGACCGTGCAGAAGACCGTGAGCGTTTCCAGCAAGCGATTCAACGCCTGGAAATGAAGCAGCCTGAAAATGATACCGTCACCACGGTAGAAGGTGCGGTAATTGCCGCCGAGCGTATCGGTTATCCGCTGGTGGTGCGTCCATCCTACGTACTGGGCGGCCGCGCGATGGAAATCGTTTACGACCAACAGGATTTACTGCGCTACTTCAACGAAGCGGTAAGCGTATCTAACGCTTCACCAGTACTGCTAGACCACTTCCTAGACGATGCTATCGAAGTAGATATCGACGCAGTATGTGACGGTGAAACCGTAGTTATCGGCGCGATTATGGAGCATATCGAGCAGGCGGGTGTTCACTCAGGTGACTCAGGTTGTTCTCTGCCCCCTTACACCCTAAGCCAAGAAATCCAAGATCGCATGCGCGTGCAAGTCGGCAAGTTGGCGATGGAGCTGGGTGTTGTCGGTCTGATGAACGTGCAGTTTGCCGTGAAGAATAACGAAATCTACATGATTGAAGTTAACCCACGTGCAGCGCGTACCGTGCCATTTGTGTCGAAAGCGACTGGTGTGCCGTTAGCTAAGATTGCCGCCCGTGTGATGGCAGGTCAAAGCTTAAAAGCGCAAAACTTCACTCAAGAAGTGATTCCACCTTTCTACTCTGTGAAAGAAGTGGTACTGCCATTTAACAAGTTCCCTGGTGTTGACCCACTGTTAGGCCCAGAAATGCGCTCAACAGGTGAAGTGATGGGCGTGGGCGATACCTTCGCCGAAGCCTATGCTAAGGCGCAGTTAGGTGCGACTTCTGAAGTGCCTAAGTCTGGTCGTGCGCTGCTATCTGTGCGTAACAGCGATAAGAAACGCGTTGCCGACTTAGCCGCTAAGTTGATTGAGCTGGGTTATCAAATCGATGCCACCCACGGTACTGCGGTAATCCTAGGTGAAGCGGGTATTAACCCACGCTTAGTCAACAAGGTACACGAAGGCCGTCCACATATTCTTGACCGCATCAAGAACGGTGAGTACACCTATATCGTGAACACCACCGAAGGCCGTCAAGCGATTGAAGACTCTCGTCAATTACGTCGCGGTGCACTGCGTTACAAAGTGAACTACACCACGACCATGAACGCGGCATTTGCCACTTGCATGGCACACGCTGCGGACGATCGCACTAACGTGACTTCGGTGCAAGAGCTGCATCAGCGCGTATTGGCTAAATAAGCCATAAGCCTCTGCAATCAAAAGGCCGGATAACTGAGTTATCCGGCCTTTGTTTTTAAGGGGTAAAAGATTTATTGCCCAATGCGCTCGGTTTCCATTGGCGGCGCATCATTGGGCAGCCAGCGGTGATAAATTTGTGCAAAGGTGCCATCGGCCTTGATGCTGACTAGTGCCTCTTTCCATTTATCAACTTCCTCCGTTGGTGTGCCTTGAGAAAACGCAATATAGAGATGATTCGCGCTGATGGTGTAGAGGGATTTTACATCATCAATACTGGCTCCGGCTTCTGCAAGAATACTTGGCGCCGTGAGATTAGCGTTGCACCAGAGATCGATTCGCTGCTTCATTAACTGCTTTGCGCTTAGTAGTGGTGTTGATGAGGGGGCGAGATTTGTAAACCCATGATCCATTAATAATTGTTCTTCGACTGAGGAACGATACACCCCAATTGCTTTTGCCTGCTTAGCACCTTCAATTGAGTCAATGTTAAGCTTGCTACTTTTTAGAGCATAAAAGTTTGTTGTGCCAACCGCGACAGGGCCTATCAAACTAAACATACGCTCACGCTCTGCGGTACGTGTCATTGTGAATAACACCGTGTTGGGTTGTTCGGTGATAATTTTCCAGCCGCGAGCCCAGGGCACAATCTTGATAGGATCTTGGTTATCGATACGTTTTTGGATTTCTTGCACGACTTGTACAGCTAATCCATCGGGTTGGCCATCAACCGAAAAGCTAATCGGAGCCCATTCTTCTGTATAAATATTGAGTGTGGCCTGAGCTGTGTGCGGGATAACGCAGAGAAGCATAACGCGCACTAAATGGGTAAAAAATGTCATTAATAACCCTAGGAATTAGAATGTTATATGCGAGTCTCACGGCGTGCTCATATTGAATTAAAGATGACAACTCTTAAGCTCGCAAGCCACTTTAGGGTTATTTTGTGATCTGTACTCTTGGGTTAGAAAATTATCGATAAATCATATTGGTCATTGAGGCAAGATAGAGTTGCCTCCTTGTTGTGCAAAGGAGGCTGCCGATGCGCTATATCAGTTTTAGTGAGCTTTAGATGAGTGAGGTTGCTGATTGATGACCCATGAATAGGTCACTTAAAAAGCGCGCTATTCATGGGTATATATTGCTGTTACTGGCGATAAACATCACGTAGTAGATTATCGAGACAATTGACGACCCGCATACTTGAGTCTTCCATTAAACGTAGTTGCCTAACCATTTCGGGTAAATTGCCCTGTTGCCTTGCCGCGAGTGCTGCTTTACCTGCATCGTGCACCGCTTTGTGGGGAGCATCCAAGGCCTTAAAGTTACTCAAATGTTGATAATTTTCAGCACCAAAGCCTTTAAAATACCATTGGCCTAAACGGCATTCAGTATGGGAGTTCACACCATGGCTGTGCTGATTCTTTTCAATAAGTTGATACACATTACTCTTCCAAACGGCGTGGTCGAGTTTAGTGGTATTTAAGAATGAGGCTGTCGCGGCATTATGGATTACCTGCTGCATTTTATTAGAACGTTGCAGTACATCTTCAACGACTTGCCCTATTTGTGTTGAAGATGAGGCAACATCAAGAGCGCTGTTTTGGTTATTATGGACAATCTCTTTAATATTAGAGGCTTGTGTAACAATCTGTTTTACTAGTTTTTCGATTTGGCTGCTCGCTTCGTGAGCTTTACTGGCTAATTGTCTGACTTCATCGGCAACTACCGCAAAACCTCGTCCAGCTTCGCCCGCTCGGGCGGCTTCAATTGCTGCGTTGAGGGCGAGTAGGTTGGTTTGCTCAGAGATCCCTTGAATGGCGGCAACAAACTGGTTAATAGAAGAAGTGGTACTATCGAGCTCGGTTACAGCAGTCATGCTGCTGGTGGCTTGTTCATTTATATAGGTTGCTCTATTACCTAAATTAATAATGGCTACCCGCGTTTGATCAAAAATTTTATCTAATTCGGACAGTGCTTCTTTTTCTTCAGTGAGTAGCTCTGCACTGCTGGCAAGGCCATCTCTCACTGCATTTAACATCTCGCCGCCCTGATTTTGGCAGGCAATCACTGCACTATAATGATCGGTATTTTGGCGGGACTGTTGTTGCATGGCTTCATTTTCGCGGGCCATATTTTTTAGCTCTTCGATTTCAACTTCGTATCTATCTTGTTGATCAATGAGCTTTTGCTTCAGCACTTCGTTTTCTGCTTTGAGTCTTGAATTAAACCACATAAAAACCTCTAAACTTTTATTGATATTGTTATGGCCACTGAATTAATAACGTCTAAGGTGCAATCCCTGCGGTATTAGGGTAAGTAGGAAAGTGTGGTAAGAAAATATTAACGTATATCAATGCCAT
Source organism: Shewanella sp. 8A (assembly GCF_023475945.1). NCBI lineage: Bacteria > Pseudomonadati > Pseudomonadota > Gammaproteobacteria > Alteromonadales > Shewanellaceae > Shewanella > Shewanella sp. 8A. Next base: position 134,245 of record NZ_JAMDJP010000013.1, on the reverse strand, counting down.
AATCTTACTTTTTTATTGAATAACAATGAATTTATGAACTTGAGCAAATAAATTGCCCAAGTCCATTTTGGATAACAAGTGAATATCTCGTACTGTATTTCTACAAATTGCGATTCAACCTTAATTGAGCTTGCTAGTTTGAGTGTTAACGCTTTTCATCAGCATCGCAGCAAAAGCGTTGTAACTCTTTTAAGCCACAGGTAAATCTAAAATCATTGTAGCAATACTAAAGTAAACGAGCACACCAATGATATCGGCGATTGAGGTGATAAGTGGTGCGCTGGCTGAAGCCGGATCCATTTTTAACTTGCTGAGTAAAAAGGGCAGTGACATGCCAATCAGGCTGCCAATGATCACTACGATCTGCATGGTTAATGCAACGACCAAGGCGATTTCTGGACCGCCGCGCCAAAACCCAAGTAGCGATACTGCCAAGGCCATGCTGGCACCGAGTAATCCTGCTACCCCTAATTCACGCCCCAGCAATGAGAGCCAATCCTTGAGTATCACTTCGCCCGTGGCTAAGGCTCGCACCATCAAGGTGGCTGATTGCGAACCCGCATTACCGCCGCTATCGATGAGCAGGGGAAGAAAGAACACCAAAGAAACATAACTGGCAATGGTATCTTCAAAAAAGGCGATGCCAGCGCCTGAGAAAATATTACCAAACACCAAAATGACCAACCAAACGACTCGTTTACGATAGAGCAAGCCTATGCTGGCGGTTTTTAAATTGTGATCAATATTGCCGATGGCCGCAGTTTTAGTAAATTCAACATCAACCTGTGAACTGGCAATGTCCATCGCATCGTCATAGGTGACAATACCGACTAACTGTCCCTTGCCATTGATGATGGGGAGAGCCAATAAATCGTAATGGGCGATCATCTGCACCGCTTCTTGGCATTGAGCGTTGGCATCTAAGGCGATGGGGTTGTGTTTCATAAAGTCGACCACTCGCTCTTCTGGCTGCGCTAAAAGTAATTGTCTAAGTGATACCGTTCCAATTAAACGGCCTAACATATCGACCACATAGGCTTGATAAATCGTCTCTTTATCGGCGGTTTCTGTGCGCAGCATTTCAATCGCCTGGGCGGCGGTATGACGGCTATTGAGCAGGGTGTAATCCGATGTCATCGCTGCACCGACTTTGGTTTTGTCGTAGGCGGCTAAAGTGCGCATATCCTCTCGTTTTGCCTGTGCTAACACGGGCAATAGTCGTTTTTGTTGTTCAGGTTCGAGCAGGTTATAAAGATCGGCGCGCTCGTCCGCTGCCATAGTGAGCAACAGCGATGACAGCGTGGTTTTATCTAACTGCTGCACTAATTCTGTTTGTAATTCATCACGTAAATAACGAAATAAATCCGCCGCAATTTTGGCGGGCGCAAGTTGCAAAAACCGTAATTGCTGTGGCTGAGTAAAGCTACCAACTACAGCGGCAATATCTGCGGGGTGACGCTCTTTCGCTAAAGCCGTAATGCCTGCTGTATCGCGCTGCTCTAAAATATTTTGGATAGCTACGACGATTTGCTTAGTATTTTTTTGGTTGTTGTTCATGTTCATAGTTCATTCTCCCAACGATCTATTAATTAAAGAAAAAGGTAAAGTCAGCGCCCAGCTGTTGTGTGTTTCCTTTTAGGCTGTTGCCTAGGCTTAGTTGAAGTTGTAACTGTCTTTTAAGTAAATATTGATATGCGAGTTTGTAGGCTCGTTCATGGGACTCATGGCGATAAAATTCGGCTATCCATTGCTGCTCAGTGTCGTATTCGAAGGCGATAGCAACTCCTGCAATAAGCTGGGGCGATTGAGCGCCATACTGATCGATACCTAGGTTGCTATAGAGGCGTAAATTCTGAGCTGGCAAGTCATATCCCCAAATCCCCACAATTTGCGTTGTTAGAGGGTGGCTGCCTTGATGATTTTTTTGCAAATTAACAGCCAGCGCACTTTGCCAAGGGGCATAGTCTGCATTTAATGGCAATTTGAACCCCAGCTCGGTTTGCTGCTCATTGATAGCATTATTGCTTTGTTGTTCAATGCCTAAGTGCCATTCCCACTGGCCTGGGTTGCAGGTGCCACTGCCGTTTATCTGTTTTGCGCTGTGATCGGATCTCGGCTGTTGCCAACCTAGCTGTAACTCGCAGTGTTCGGCGATGCTGGGATCATCCACATCGAGTTGAGAGGCATGTGTTGCGACGCTAATACATAGCCCAAAAAATGCCCAAGACTGAAAAGCAAAGGTGAATGGCTTGTTTGTGTACGCCATGGTTTAACTCCCTGAGTGTGGGGAGCCAACTGGGGCAAAATAGGCGTGAAGATGTATTCAATAGGCAGCACTTATTCTCCGGCTCAATGCCGGAAAAAACCAATAGGCGAGCGCTAACGCTAGCATGACTGGCTAATATTAAGGTCTGAAATTGAATGTACGGGAGTGGGGTGAGATGTGTCACGCTACTACCCTGCTTAGCAGGTAGCAGCAAAATATTGCGGGCTAGTGCTAGGCGTTAAATCCTGTCTTTTGGACAGGGCATCTACTGTCGCTTATGTGTGTGCCCACAGTGGGTCTCCTAATGGTAAAATCGGCTAGATTCTAAACCGCTGACAATGAAAGTCAACCCAATAGGCAATTACCTATGTTTATGTTTCAATTTTGCTTTTATTCTTGAGTTAATTTTTGTTTTAGGTTTTTGCTGTGTTGCATTTTGGTGTTTAGCAGGTTGCCTTAGGGTGTCGGACTGTATTTTTATAAGGTTTGATATTTATTAATTGCTGTTGTTCTGCGCCAGTTAATGGATGTATTTAATGATAAAATCGATTTACGCAATCAGTTAAAAACCGAGTTTAATTAGCACAACGGTTTGGCTAAAGAGGAATCACCAGTGACATTTGCTTCCCAACAGCAGTCCATTTCGGCTGAAAACTGCCACTCGAATATTCGTATTGTGACTATCAATCTATTTAATTTTATTGAACCACCTTTAGCCTTTTACGATTTTGAAAATATCTATAGCCATGGCCAGTGGCAAAAGAAGTGTCAGTGGTTTGGCGAGCTTTTAAACCAATATCATCCGGATATTGTCGGGTTTCAGGAAGTGTTTAGCCCTGAGCCATTAAAACAACTTGCGGCGCAGCAAGGGTTAACACATTTTGCCATAGTTGATAGCGCCACTTTGGTCAGTGATTACATTTATCAAAGCCCTGTGGTTGCGCTAGCGTCGCGCTTTCCTATCCTTGAGGTGCATGCGATTGAACCCGATGCACATTTAGTGGCAGCGATGGGGTTATCGAGCCAATTTACCTTTAGTCGTAAAGTGCTGCGGGCGACGGTGGATATACCGCAAATTGGCGCTTGTGATTGCTATGTGGTGCATTTTAAATCTAAGCGCCCGGGACTTGCGTTAGAGCCACATCCCTTAGGCTTAACCTTAAGTGCGCCGCCCACGCTTGCGTTGCACTCTGAGACTAAGTTATTAACTGAGCAAGCCCTAGGTCGCTGGGCATCGACCATGCAGCGGGGCGCAGAGGCGGCATTGTTGTTCCATGCTATTCTCGCGCGGCGGCAAAGCATAAGATATCCGGTGATCCTGATGGGTGATTTTAACGATAGTTTGTCCATGGGGGCGTTGGATGCATTAACGCTCCAAGGCGAGCATCTCCACAGCAACGATATCAAGGCCGCGGGACTTGGGCATTTGTCTGATACTGCACGTTCGGCTGTGTTTGCCCAATATCGACTGCAAGATGCTTACGAGTTATTTATTGCGGCGAATATGCCCGATAACCTAGTCCATTCTCGGGAGCATCGAGCTGCAACCCATTACTACGGCCCTAAAGGTTCGGTACTCGATTATATTTTGCTTTCCAATGAGTTTGATGCCAGTGATAGTTGCAGTTTGGCTCAGGTGGTGGATTATCAAACCTGCGATAGACACTTAGTCAGGCCCGAATATGAGCGCGATGCTTACAGTACTGACCATGCACCGGTATGGGTAGAGTTGGCGCTGCGGCGTTAGTAGGTAAAAATAGCTGGCTAGGATGCCATCAAGAACAACAGCTCATCTTGAAGCGTTAACACGCCCTCGGCCCAGGGTTTTACCCGCGAAACTGGAGTATGATCGCAGACCATGGGAATGGAGAGCTGATGTTTTGGACAGATGGCTCGCACTCGAACCCTATTAGGTATATTATCCGCTTCCATTTTTAGAGGGCGGCGCCTAGTGTTCGAACGGTACTATTGATTACGGTGGTACAACACACAGGCGGTACAATTATCAAAGGCGGTACTATGGCTATCAGAATCAAACTTAAACCCGGTCGCGAAAAGTCCCTTGAGCGTCGTCATCCTTGGGTCTTTTCCAACGGGATCCACAACGTTAAAGGTAAGCCTGAACCGGGGCAGACCGTCGATGTGGTTGCCCACGATGGTCATTGGTTGGGCCGTGGTGCTTGGTCTCCTGAGTCTCAAATCCAAGTACGAATTTGGACTTTTGATCGCGAAGAAGAAATTGACCGTGAGTTTTTTAAGCGTCGTATTCTGCGTGCACAAGCGGGACGCGATGATCTTATTCGTGAGCAAGGCTTAACCGGCTACCGCTTAATTGCCGCCGAGTCCGATGGTTTGCCCGGTATTACCATTGATAAATACGCCAATGTGTTGGTCTGCCAATTGCTGAGCATGGGCGCCGATGTATGGCGTGACACTATTGTCGATGTGCTCGCCGAGCTGTACCCCGATTGCGCGATTTATGAGCGCTCAGACGTCGATTCCCGTAAGAAAGAAGGCTTAGCCTCTACCATGGGTTTACTCCATGGCACGCTGCCTGAAATGCCCGTCATTATTGAAGAAAACGGTATCAAAATCGCCGTTGATGTGACTAAGGGTCATAAAACCGGTTTCTACCTCGACCAGCGCGATAACCGCGCCATCGCCGCCCGTTTTGTGAAGGGCAAATCGGTACTGAACTGTTTTTGCTACACCGGCACCTTTGGCCTCTATGCTGCTAAGGCGGGCGCGGCCAGCATTGAGAACGTCGATGTCTCATCACTTGCCCTCGATACTGCGCGTTTGAATATGCGAGTCAATGGCTTAAGTGATGATAATGTGCATTACAACGAAGCCGATGTGTTTAAGCTGTTACGTCAGTATCGCGATGAGGGTAAAACCTTCGATGTAATCGTACTCGACCCGCCAAAGTTTGCCGACAATAAGTCGCAGCTCAACGGCGCTTGTCGCGGCTATAAAGATATCAATATGATTGCGCTGCAATTATTAAATCCGGGCGGGGTGCTGCTGACCTTCTCTTGCTCGGGATTAATGCCTGCGGATCTGTTCCAAAAAATCGTTGCCGATGCTGCGCTGGATGCCAAACGTGAAATCCAATTTATCGAGCGTTTAAGCCAGGCGAGCGATCACCCGATTGGCAGCGCCTTCCCCGAAGGTTTTTACCTCAAGGGCTTAGTGGCTCGAGTGTGGTAATCGTTTGATTGTGTAAACGTTATAAAAAAATGCCGGTGCAGTTGCAGCGGCATTTTTGTTTCTCGCATGGGAGTCTTGGTCTTTCGACTCAATCAGCCCTTAAGCGGTAAAGGTTTTCACGCCTTCAGGGGTGCCAACCAGTAACACATCGGCGCCGCGTTTTGCGAACAGGCCATTGGTTACTACGCCGACGATGGCGTTGATCTTCTCTTCTAATTCCTTAGGATTGATGATCTTAAGGTTGTAAACGTCGAGGATCACGTTGCCGTTATCAGTCACAACGCCTTCACGGTACACTGGGTCGCCGCCGAGTTTGACGAGTTCACGGGCCACGTAAGAGCGCGCCATTGGGATCACTTCAACGGGCAGCGGGAATTCACCCAAAATATCCACTTGTTTAGTGTTATCCACGATACAGATAAACTTTTCAGCCACAGCCGCAACGATTTTCTCGCGGGTTAATGCCGCGCCGCCGCCTTTGATCATGTCCATATGGCCGTTGATTTCATCGGCTCCATCGACATACACGGATAATTTATCGACGCTGTTTAAGTCATAAACCGGGATGCCAAGGGCTTTCATCTTTTGGGTAGAGGCTTCTGAGCTTGATACCGCACCTTCAATATCGGCCTTCATGGTCGCCAAAGCATCGATAAAGTGGTTAACGGTTGAGCCTGTGCCCACACCTACAATGCTGTCCTTCTCAACGTATTTGAGAGCAGCCCAGCCTGCGGCTTTTTTCATTTCATCTTGAGTCATGTTGACATCCTGTAATGGCAAATGAGTAAAAAATTCTGGGCTTAGTATACTCTTTTCCGCCAAATAGTGTGGTGCTATTGCACTATGGCTGTGATCTTGCTTACAGCCCGCACTGATTTAATCTGTGTATAAAGGGAAGTGCTTTAAGATAAAGTACATCTGGATAGAGACAATGCTCTATGCGGGCTTAATCTAACTAAGTTACTATTGCCAAAGCAGAATCGGCAAAATAAAACATTGGTTTAAGGGAGTGTGTATGGCAGGGGCAAGTTTATTAACCTTACTCGACGATATTGCATCCATTTTGGATGACGTGGCAGTGATGAGTAAGGTCGCGGCCAAGAAAACCGCTGGGGTGTTAGGGGACGATTTGGCCTTAAACGCCCAGCAAGTCACGGGCGTGAGTGCCGACCGCGAATTACCTGTGGTCTGGGCGGTCGCCTTAGGCTCGTTTCGCAATAAATTGATTTTAGTGCCTGCAGCCATGTTGATCAGCGCCTTTATTCCTTGGGCGGTGACCCCCTTATTGATGTTCGGCGGCTTGTTTTTATGTTTTGAAGGCTTTGAGAAATTACACCACAGCTATAGCCACCGCAAAGACAAACACGCGGAGCAGGCCGAATCTGACATACCCGAGATAAGCGATCTTGCGGCCTATGAAAAGGAAAAAGTGAAGGGTGCTATCCGCACCGACTTTGTTCTCTCGGCTGAGATTATCGCCATCACCTTAGGCATAGTTGCGGATAAGTCGCTCTCAACGCAATTTTTTACCCTCGCCATTATTGGTATCGTGATGACCATAGGCGTTTATGGTTTGGTGGCAGCCATTGTCAAAATGGACGATGCGGGCCTTTATCTTAGCCAGCGTCAGGGCGAGTCGGGCTTCACTCGCTTTAATCGTAAGTTGGGGTTTGGCTTACTCAGCGCGGCGCCCGTGTTGATGAAGAGCCTAACCATTATCGGGACCGCCGCCATGTTTATGGTGGGGGGCGGCATTCTGACCCATGGTTTACATTGGGTCGGCGAGCAAATTCACCATGCCGAGCAATTTGTGGAAACCTTTGCCCTAGTCGGCCCCATGCTTGGTTTACTGACGCCGAGTGTGCTTAATGCGCTCTTTGGTATTGCGGCGGGCGCCCTAGCGGTGTTGGTGATGACCGGATTCCAAAAGCTGCGTAGCTGATCCGTTTTCATCCTTTTATTGCTGGCGATTATAGCGTCAGCTAATCCGAGTTGTGCGAGTGCGAAGGTGCTCGCCGCGATTATTTCAGCGCTCAAGGACGAATTATGCAATTAATGCGTTATTGCCTTTCCCCCAATAAGTTGGCTTGGCTGCGTGAGGAATTAGGCGAACATACCGACAAACTGCTGGCGGCGATGGATGCGGCGGGCAGCAACTATCTGGCGGAGTTAACCGAGCTCCAAGCGGGGGATTTATCGGCAGGCGATTCGCAACTCAAGTTTGCATGGTTTCAACAAAAGCTTGCCTTAACCACGCGCTTAACAGATGCCGAGCTGGCTAATCTTACGCCACTGTCGCTGGTGGATGTGCGGGTCGAGTTAGTTTCGTCTGATAAGCTTACCGCCGCCTTACAACAACTTAGCAGTGAATCCGTGCTGGGGTTTGATACCGAAACGCGGGCAAGCTTTGAGCCGGGTGTTCAACATCCCTTGAGCTTAGTGCAATTGGCGACCTCCGATACCTGTTATTTATTTCAACAGGCGGTATTGGGTGAGAGGCTCGCTGAGCTTAAACCTTTGCTCGAAAATGAGCAGATCCTCAAAGTGGGGATTGGATTAAGGGGCGATGGCCAAGCACTGAAACGGGATTGGGATATTCAGGTCTCCCCTCGACTCGATTTTAATTGGGCGATGGCGCAGCTCGGGGCTGGAAAGGAGATGGGCACGCGGCAATTGGTGGCGGCATTACTGCATAAACGCATCGATAAACCTAAAAAAATGACTCTCTCGAATTGGCAACAGGTGCCTTTATCTCAAGCGCAAGTTCAGTACGCCGCCCTCGATGCATTGGCAGCGAACCAATGTTTTTGGCAGTTAATCGACAAGCTGCAAGGTTTTTATGGCAAAACGACAGTCGCTAATAAACCCTTATTGCCGCCGAGTTTAGCTGCACGACTCGCGAGCTATTTTCATCCAGCTTAAGACTTGAGATAAGGTCGCGAAGATAAGGATTAGGGAGCAAGAGATGTTGGATGCGATTTGTGTACTCACAACCGAGGCTGCGGCAGAGCAGGCTTCGTCACCATTACGACTCAATCCTCATGCTCAGGCTGGTGTCACCTACAGTGTGTTCAAGTTTCAGCAGTTACCCGAGGCTGAGATTGAGCGTTTGCGCCAGCATTTATATTGCCCCGCCTGCTATGGCAAAGCCTATTTTCGCAAAGCATCTAAGGATGGTAAGGCCGCCTGTTTTGGCTCCCGTTACCATGAGCTCGATTGCATCGAATTTAATCCGTCGGCGCAAAAGTCCCGTGAAGAACAAGATGCCCTCGAAGTGCAGCAACAATTGCTCGACGCCGATGCTTTGGTAATCGATTTTTCGCTTAATCCCAGTAATAAGAGACCATCTAACTCAGCGCACAAAATCAACGCTCCCCAAGAGCAAGAGGTTGGAGCCAAAAGTGAAATTGAAAATGATACCGAGCAATTAGAGTCAGTACAGGAGCCCAAAGCTGGCTATCAGGTGGCGGCCGATAAGCCCGAGATAGCCATCACGGCAAAGCGTACTCCGAGCCAAGGGCTAGAAAAGTTACTCCATAGCCTGCTGCGTGGCTCCGATCTGGCGACTTCCGATCTTTGGGTTTACACCGATGATGAGCGTAAGTACCGCTGGCGTGCGAAGAATTTGTTTATGAATTTTGCCGATGCAGATCCGACGGATAACAAACCCCATATGTATTGGGGCACTATCTCCCACAGCGACCCGACGTTATGTTGGCTCAATCCCGCCGACAGTAAAGACATAGGTATTCCAATCGAGGCGGTCAAAACCAAACTGTTTAAGCGCTTTAATATCGAAGATAAGCGGGATTTAGAGGGCGCAGGGCTTATCCTGTTTGGTAAGTGTTTTTGGAATAAGGATAAGACCCGCAAGATTATCCAGCTTTGGGACAATGATTTGCGGCGGATTTTTATCTCAACCCTTGATGATTAACCATCAGCGAGGGGATTTAGTCGCGAGTGTATGGGACCTACTGCGCTTAAATTTATCCTTTAAGTCGTTTTCACGACTCTTTTGTGAGTTTCTGGGTCATAGATAGTGCATCAGTTTTCACCGTTTACGCCGTTGCCAGCGGGTTTTGAACATTCTGCAATGAACTTACATGACGACTTTTTCAGCTTTATGCCAATTAAATCAACAGTAGATGGCAAACTTGTTTGAAAATTCCTCAGTTAATTAAGTTTGTCATAAAAAGTCCTTTACCTTTGAGAGTGCTTTTAGCATAATGCCCCACGTCAACAGGGGTGTAGTTCCAATTGGTAGAACAGCGGTCTCCAAAACCGATGGTTGCGGGTTCGAGTCCTGCCACCCCTGCCAAATAAAACAACGGCTTGCATAGAAATATGCGAGCCGTTTTATTTTGCGCGCGATAAATTTTCTCACCGCATTTGCTTACATTTGTTAAGTAAAGGTATTTGCAACTTTCGTAGTGTCTAACATACAATCGCAATCCATTTGGTTTGAGGATGTATGGTTTGAGCTCTGTGATACAAACAAGGCGAAGATTAGCACTATGGCTTGCAGCCATCTTAGTGTTGCTGTCTGTTGCGTTTGCGCTGCACAGTGTTTCCCACATCAATGATGATACCAAGGCCCACTGCGCGCTGTGTTTGCATCAGCATCAATTGCAGCATGCGATCTCATACTCTCCGTTAGATTTTCAAGTTTCTCAACAGGGTGTTATCTCGGTTGAGTTTGATGTTCTTTCCTTTAAGACGCCATTTAGGCGCCACTTCCATAGCCGCGCGCCGCCGCTAACAGCCTAACTCCTGCTTTTTATCTATTTCTCTTATTTTTCGAGCGCCTTGGCTTAACTAAGGTGCACGATGCTGTTTATTTTTGGAGTAAAAAATGGCTGTTTATTTGAGCCACAAGCGCTCGGCATTAGTGCTGGGCGTGGCGTTATTGGCGTTGGATACGAGTGTTCCCCTATTGGCCGCTGAGGCGGTGCAAACTGATAGCACTGGACTTAATGATGATATAGAGCGTTTAAGTATTCATTATCGTCAGGCTTACCGCGGCAATGTGCCGGCGACTGAGTTGCCCCAAGCGATTACTGTGCTGGATGAGCAACTGATTAAAGATACTGGGCTGACACGTTTTCAAGACCTGTTGGATTATTCCGCCAGTGTCGCGCGGCAAAACAACGGTGGTGGACTGTGGGATAGTTTTTCATTACGGGGCTTTCCTGGGAATGAAAACATGCCATCGGGCTATTTAATCAATGGTTTTAATGGTGGTCGAGGCTTTAGTGGTCATAGAGACCTATCGAACGTGGCCTATGTGGAAATCCTCAAAGGCCCGGGTTCGGCGCTTTATGGACGCTCGGAGCCTGGCGGGACTGTGAATATTGTGACTAAAAAGCCGCAGTACGAGGCGCAAGGCTATTTAAAAGCCTCCGCAGGGAGTTTCGATCAATATCGGTTGGAGGGGGATTTTACCTCGGGGCTGACCGATACCTTGGCCTTTAGGATCAATGGTGCTTGGCAGGAGCATGACAGTTTTCGCGATTACGTATTTAGCGATAAAAAAATCGTCACGCCATCGCTGCGCTGGCAACTGTCGGATAAGTCATCGCTCCTGTATGAGGTTGAATATCTTAGGCAAGAACAGTTATTTGACCGTGGCGTAGTGGTGCTCAATAACGACTTTAATACCGTGCCCCGTTCGCGTTACTTGGGCGAGCCCAACGATGGGCCAACTAAAGTGGATGCGACTGGGCATCAGCTTACCTATGAGTATGAATTAAATGAGGATTGGTCGCTTACCGCGGGTTATAACTATCGTGATTCGAGTCTAAATGGCTACTCATCGGATGCCGAATTAGCAAGGGGACGTCAATCCTTATATGACGATGGCCGAACTCTGACGCGGCAGCATCGCTATCGAGATTACGCTTCTGAAGACCATTCAGTGCGTGCCGAACTCAGCGGCCAGTTTGATACTGGCAGCATAAGACATAATCTGCTGCTCGGGACGGATGCCTATCATTATCGACTAAAAACGGGACTCTACCGTTATCGAGGTCAGAAGGGCGCCTATGCTATCGATATTTTGGCACCTCAATATGGCGCGGCTCAGCCAGAGGTCAGTCTGCTGTATGAAAACCGAGAGACTCAAGATGCCTGGGGCGCCTATTTACAGGATCAATTGGAGTTAACCGATCACTGGAAATTGCATTTAGGGTTAAGGTTTGACCGTTATTCCCAAGAAATCGCTGAGCAGGTCAACGCGAGTCTGTCGGATCAACGCGATCACAGGGTCAGTCCGAAAGTCGGATTAGTGTATCAATGGTCTGAGGCGTTAAGTGTTTACGGCTCCTATTCGGAAGGATTTTTACCGCTTTCAGGCACTGATTATGCGGGTAATCCCTTCGAACCAGAGGAGAGTAAATCCGTCGAGTTAGGGGTTAAGTTCAACAACACTTGGTTTGAGTTACCCGTGAATGGCAGTTTGGCTTGGTTTGATGCGCAAAAGAGCAATATCTTGACCTCAGATCCCGTCAATGTGGGCTTTTCGGCGACCCTTGGTGAAGCCAAGAGCACGGGGATTGAATTGGATGTCGCGGCCGAGTTAACAGAAAGCTTACAAGTGACTTTGTCCTATGCCTACCTGAATACTCGCACGGTGAACGACAGCCTGAATCTGGATTGGGGCGTGTTAATTCCGGCGGGAAGTCCACTGGTCAATGTGCCAAAACACACGGGCAGTATCATCCTCAAACAGGACTTAAATGATCTTTCTATCGACGGTCATTTAGGGCTGAGTTGGCGTTATGTGGACTCTCGTTTGGGTGATTCGGCCGATCCGAGTTTTCAATTACCGAGTTATCAGTTACTTGGAATGTTTTTCACGACTCGACTTGCTGACAACTTAAGTCTCGCACTCAATGTCGATAACCTGCTGGATGAGCACTATATCGCCAGCAGTTATTCGGCGCTGTGGGCCGTGCCGGGTGAGCCACGTAACGTTAAAGTGAGTGTTAGCTATGAATTCTAATGTCACAGTGACACCCGCCGCATCGCCTGAGACGCCTCAGCTGCAAGGGCGTCAGCGGATCAATAGCATCGACATGATGCGCGGCTTAGTGATGCTGATTATGTTGCTCGACCATGTGCGGGAGCGGTTTTTTCTGCATATGCAGGTGAGCGACCCAATGGATTTAAGCACAACCAACTGGGCGCTGTTTGTCAGCCGTTTTGCGGCGCACTTTTGCGCGCCTGTCTTCGTCTTTTTAACTGGGGTTTCTGCTTGGCTTTATGCCAATCGTGGTTATGGCGAGCCGCGCTCTGCACGCGAGTTTTTAATCAAGCGCGGACTATTCTTAATCGCCCTCGAAGTATTGGTGATTAATGTCTCATGGATGGGCAATTATCACACCCTGTGGTTGCAGGTGATTTGGGTGATAGGACTGAGCATGTTGGCCCTCGCGGCATTAATCAAGCTCCCAAGGCTATGGATGGCATTACTCGGGCTATTGATTGTCTTTGGCCATAACCTATTGTCGCCTATCCATTTTACGCCAGACGAGTGGGGTTATAGTCTGTGGACGATATTGCATGACCGAGGTTATTTAATTGCCGAGGGTGAGCTTAAGCTGAAGATAAGTTACCCAGCGCTACCTTGGATTGGCGTGATTTTATTGGGTTATGTAGCAGGCCCCGTCTTTGGCCGAGGGGGAGATGCGTGGCAGCGTCAGCAAAAATTAATACTGTTAGGGCTTGGCTGCGCTCTGCTGTTTGGCTTGCTGCGTGGGTTCAATCTCTACGGCGAGACGTTGCCTTGGCAGTTTGGCGATACCCTAGGTCAAACCTTAATGTCGGTATTTAATCTAACTAAGTATCCGCCATCACTGAGTTTTTTGTTGGTGACCTTGTGCGGGATGTTCTACGGCTTAGTGGTGTTTGAGCGCTATTTTGCTACAGGCATAGTATTAGGTTGGATGGGGCAGAGGTTAGCAGTGTTTGGCTCTGTACCTATGTTCTTCTATATCTTGCACTTATATGTGCTGCTGTTGCTATATTCGCTGGCTAAAGGGATATTTGGCGCCAACCATGGTGAGCTGTTTGGCGTAGCGCATATGGGGTGGGTATGGCTGATAAGCTTAGTCTTAATTCCTTTGCTCTATTATCCCGTGCGCTGGTTTAGCCGTTACAAAGGACAGAGTCAGCAGGCTTGGCTTAAGTATCTCTAAATTAGCTTTACCCTAAAACAATGCCCAATAAAAATGGCCGAGCGCGTGACTGCTCGGCCATTTGGCTTGGGGATGATGAAAGGGTTATTCGCTTAATAAGCTACGTAGCATCCACGCATTTTTTTCATGGAGTTGGATACGCTGAGTGAGTAAATCCGCCGTTGCCTCATCATTAGCTTGGCTAACCAAGGGATAGAGCGCACGGGCATTTCTAATCACTACTTCTTGGTCGCTTAACAGTTCACGGATCATGGTTTCAGCTTTAGTGACACCTTGATCTTCACGGATTTCGGTCAACTTGGCATAGGCCGAATAGGAACCTAATGCCCTTGCGCCCAATGCTCGTACCCGCTCGGCGATTAAATCGACCGCTAAGGCAAGCTCGGTATATTGCTGTTCAAACAATAAGTGCAAGCTAGTGAACATGGGGCCTGTAACGTTCCAGTGAAAGCTGTGGGTCTTAAGGTAAAGGCTGTAGCTGTCGGCCAATAACTGATTTAACCCTGCGGCGATTTCTTCTCTATGAGCTTGGTTGATGCCGATGTTAATCATGGAAATTCCTCCTATTGTCCTACTCAATAAAGATAGATTATCAAATAAGCTAAACATCTAAAGCGGTTAAAATAGATTCCACAAATCTATTTTATAGATTAAAGCGTAAGCAAACGTTTGACTTGAGTCATGAACTGTTTTTGGCAATAACATTCGGCCCATTTAGCTGGTATCCTTATGCGGTGTCAGTGCCTAATGAAACCCCAATAACCCTATGAATAAATCTGCCTATTTAGCCGCGATGGAGATAACTCCTTGGCAGCTTCGCGATACTAAAGTGCGAACTTATCAAGTGGTTTTGGATGTTGATGATATGTCGTCTGCCGCTGAGCCACTGATTGATACTGTCCTTGGCTTAATAGGGATCAGTAAGGATGACTGTGAGTTCAACACTGAGCCGCATAAGGGCAAAACCATAGTTTGGGATTTACGCCGCCACAGGGTTAGGCCCAGAGTGGCTTGGTTAGTGTCGGATCCCCTTGCGGACTTGCTGTCACACAGTGAGGCAAAGCGTGCCTTGTGGGGGCAGATTTGCCAGTGGCGTGAGCAGCAATTAACGGCCTAGTCGTGTCCAGTACACATTATCGTGAGTTACCTTTTAATTTGGATTTTCCCGTGAGTCATCAAGTCCTTAATACCCTTAACGAATCATTGCAAATCGTACTTCTGACGCCAACGGATGTGAGTCAAATGGCGCGCATTGAAGCGAGTGCTCATTCCCATCCTATGAGTGAGAATAACCTTGCCGATTGTTTTGGCCACTTGTACCGCGTTATTGGATTAATGCAAAGCAATGGCGAGTTGCTCGGCTTCGCGATTGTGCAGCAGATTGTCGATGAGGCAACGCTGCTGGATATTTGTTTGCCGCCAGAACAACAAGGGCGAGGATATGGGCATCTGCTACTCACGGCGGTTGTCGACTGCGCTAAGGCTGCCAAGGCGGTGGTGCTGATGCTGGAGGTTCGCGAATCAAATCTTGCCGCGCGCGCACTCTATCAGAAGCTAGGCTTTGTCGAAACCGGTCGTCGCAAAGGCTATTATCCTTTGGCTGAGGGCAAAGAAGATGCGATTTTGATGGATTTAGCCTTAATCGAAACGGTTTAAGGTTTAAAAGTAGATATAAAAAAACAGCGCATTAGCGCTGTTTTTTATGGGGCTAATAAAGCGAAGGTTACTTCACTTCTTTACCTTGAGCTTGCAAGTCTGCATGGTAGCTTGAACGCACTAATGGACCACAAGCAGCATGGGTAAAGCCTAGCTCATCGGCAAGGGCTTTAAGCTCATCAAACTCGGCTGGTGAGACGTAACGCTCAACCGGCAGATGGAACTTAGACGGTTGCAGATATTGGCCTAAGGTTAACATTTCAACCTTGTGCTCACGTAAATCACGCAGCACTTGGGCGATTTCTTCGTTGGTTTCGCCTAGCCCCATCATCAGTCCCGATTTTGTCGGCACGTTGGGATGACGCTCTTTAAAGCGCTTCAGTAGGTCGAGTGACCATTGATAGTTCGCACCTGGACGCGCTTTGCGATAATGCATAGGCGCAGTTTCGAGGTTGTGGTTGAACACATCAGGCGGCTCAGTCGACAGAATATCGAGAGCGGCGTCGATTCGGCCACGGAAATCGGGCACTAAGATCTCAATCTTAATCTCGGGATTGAGCTTACGGATCTCACGGATACAGTCGGCAAAGTGCTGGGCACCGCCATCACGCAAATCATCGCGGTCAACCGAGGTGATTACCACGTATTTCAGCTTCATATCACGGATGGTTTGCGCCAATTTAACAGGCTCTTCCGCATCGGGCTTGAGTGGACGACCATGGGCCACGTCGCAGAATGGGCAGCGGCGAGTACAAATTGCGCCCAAAATCATAAAGGTCGCAGTGCCGTGGTTAAAACATTCTGCCAAGTTAGGACAAGAAGCTTCTTCACAGACCGAGTGCAGGCCGTTAGCGCGTAACGCTTGCTTAATATCGAGAATGCGTTGGTTAGAGGCGGGCAGTTTAACCCTTAACCAATCGGGTTTGCGTAACATGGTTTCGCGCTCAGAGGGCACGATTTTAACCGGAATACGTGAGACTTTATCGGCATCTCTTAATTTGACTCCGGGTTGTAAACGTTCAGGCCTATTCATGACGCTGCTAATCCTTGATGATGAACTAGATGTTGGTAGCCCAGTAGTTGGCTAAAGGTAATAATGAGTTGCTCGCCTGCTTCAATCACGGTTTGTGGGCCGCCAAGTTCCTTACATTGCACCATCTCAAGACCAGCATAACCACAGGGGTTAATGCGTCGAAACGGCGCTAGATCCATATCCACATTCAGTGCTAAGCCATGGAATGAACAGCCTTTACGGATCCTTAGACCCAAAGAGGCAATTTTGCGCTCATCCACATACACCCCCGGTGCATCGGCCTTGGCGTAGGCAGTGATAGCGTATTTGGCAAGCATATCGATAATGCTTTGCTCGATATGGGTCACAAGCTGGCGGACACCCACTTTACTGCGTTTAATATCGAGGAGAGGGTAGACAACTAATTGCCCTGGTCCGTGGTAAGTGACTTGACCACCACGATCCACTTGGATCACGGGAATATCGCCCGGATTCAAAATATGTTCGCTTTTACCGGCTTGGCCTTGGGTAAATACGGGTGGATGTTCAACGATCCACAGTTCGTCTGGACTGTCGCTGTTGCGAGTGTCGGTGTAATGCTGCATTGCATGCCACACAGACTCATAATCCTGCTGTCCCAGATGCCGAATATGCAAAGTGGTGTCTTGCAAGGGCAACCTCTCCCCTATAATTGAGTGGCGCTATTATACGCCTCTTGGCCATAAATGTAAGATAGATCACATTTTATAGCCTTGAGGAATACTTATAGTACGCGGCGAACGCCTTCGATACCGGCAAGCTCAGTGTACAGTATTTCGATATGATCTTTGCTGGTCACTGTGACGCGGATGGTCACTGAATAGTAGCTCCCTTTGCTCGATGCTTTAACTGTTGGTGAATAATCACCTGGAGCGTGTTTTTGCACTACCGCAACTACTCTATCCGTTAAGGTTTCGTGGGCATCGCCAACCACTTTGAATGGGAAGGCGCAGGGAAACTCCATGAGTTCATCAAATTTTGTGTTTAACATAGTCGTGCTCAATAACCATTTTAATAGGAACTATATGGTGGCGATTATACCCGATTCAAGGGCGATACTCCCCCAAAAACAACTCAGCCACCCGAAGGTGGCTGAGTTTTGTGAGCCGGATTAGCTAAACCAACCAGAAAACAGTTGCTTAAAGTAATCAACTAATTTGCTGAACCAGCTGCCTTCGTTGACTTCTTGTAAGGTGACTAGCGGGAATTGCGCAATATCTTTGCCATCTAACTGGAAGTATAAGCGACCCACTGTTTCACCTTTTTTCAGTGGTGCGTCCAGTGGTTTGGTCAGTTCAAAGTTGGCTTTTAAGTCTTTTGCACGGCCACGGCTGACGGTAACTGGTGCATCTGTAGCGACACCTAAATCGACGGTACTCTTATCACCGTACCAAATTTTTTGCGTCACGAAGCTGTCGCCGGCCTTGTAAGGGGTTACTGTTTCGAAGAAGCGGAAACCATAGGTCAGCAGTTTTTTACTTTCGGCTTTACGAGCGGCTTCACTTTGAGTGCCTAATACCACTGAAATCAAACGCATGCCGTCCTTAGTTGCAGAAGCGACTAAGTTATAACCCGCTCCAGAAGTGTGGCCGGTTTTGATACCATCCACATTCATGCTGTTATCCCACAGCAGACCATTACGGTTATATTGTTTGATACCGTTGAAGGTATAGTATTTTTCGCTGTAGACACGGTATTCTTCTGGCACGTCACGAATGAGTGCTGCACCTAAAAGTGCCATATCATAGGCCGTCGTTTTATGGTTCTCTGAATCTAGGCCATGGGAGTTTTCAAAGTAGCTATCACGCATACCAAGCTGCTTTGCCCACGAGTTCATCATGTCAACAAAGGCGCCTTCAGTACCCGCAATATGTTCGGCCATCGCGACACAAGCATCGTTACCGGATTGAATGATGATGCCGCGGTTTAAGTCAGAAACTTTTACGGTTTTACCCACTTCGATAAACATTTTCGATGAGTCAGAGAAGTTCTTCGACCAAGCATTTTTACTGATGGTGACATCATCATCGGGAGATACGTTACCGGCTTTAATTTCCTGACCAATCACATAGCTGGTCATCATCTTCGTTAAGCTGGCGGGGTTTAAACTCTCGTATGCATTTTCTTCGGCAATGATTTGGCCTGAATTATAATCCATCAAGATGTAAGCCTTGGCGGCTACGGTTGGTGCATCAGGGGTAACAATCGGCTGCGCAGCATAAACAGGAAGAGAAACACTCGAAATTAGCAGCAATGTCTTAATGGGACTTTTTACAAAATTCATCATTAACTTAGCACGTCTTTTTGGTTGTATTGAAAGAAAAGGCAAAATAGTTTCGCGAGTATACCACCCTTCGACAAAGGTTTTCAGTGAAGGTTCCTTCATCTGCGGCATTTTTAAGCTAAATTGACTCCATAATGTGAGTGTTCACTATTCCAAAACCATATAGCCTTCGGGATAGCCATCTTGTTTCACTTTAATGAGTAATCGGTCGGCAAGCTCCGTTTGACCAATCGGACCGAGCTGTAGTCTAAACATATTGTTTGCCGGTTGTACACGAGTCTTGACCTGATATTTCTTCTCCAGATCCTTCGCTATTTTATGGAGTCGCTGTTTATCCTTCGAAGCCACTAACTGTATATAGTGGTTTCCTGAGGATTGAATATTGGCTATTGCCGATTGGGTTGCGGTTTTATTGCCAATATAGATGACATCCAGTTTTATGCGTGCCGTGCCTGTGCCTAGCATACCAAGCTTATAGGCGGCGGCATAGGATAAGTCTAAAATCCGGTCAGAATGGAACGGACCGCGATCATTAATGCGAATAATCACCTGCTTATTGTTATCTAAGTTAGTGACGCGAGCGTAGCTTGGTAGGGGTAGGGTCTTATGGGCACCAGACATGCCGAACATATCGTAGGGTTCACCATTGGATGTCTCATAACCGTGGAATTTTTCGCCGTACCATGAGGCGCGACCCATTTCGGAAAAGCCTTCCCCCGAGTCTAATACCGTATAGGACTCACCATAAACCGTATAGGGTTTGTTACCGCGGCGGCTATAGGGTTCATATTTTGGGGTCGCATTCGGTACATGATCTACATTGGGTGGATTAAGGGGCATCTTATCGTTTTTAAGCGCGTAGCGGCCCTTATTGGGATCCATATTCTTATTCTTCACGCTGGCTGAGCCAGAGTTAGAACTCGAGCAGGCCGCGAGCGCAAAACAGCAGCCGAGCATCAAAAGCGATAAAAGATTATTTTTTAGCGTCATGTTGTTGCTTCAGTTGTTGGCTAAATTGATAAACAGCCATGGAATACAAGGGGCTACGATTATAACGGGTGATTACATAAAAGTTATTGAGCCCTAACCAGTAATCTTTACTTCCCACTTGTTCTAGCTCGATAAGCATGGCTTTTTGCGAGGCATCTAAATCGCGGGCGTTGGCTAGCGATAAGCTCGGGGAGAGAATATCAGAGACCTTGTATTGTAACTTCTCGCCTGCCCACACTTTGGCTTTAGGTGCATTGGCACTGCTATTCACTAAGGGTAAAGCAACGGGGGCATGCAATTGCCAGCCATGTTCATGGAAGTAATTGGCAACACTGCCAATGGCGTCCTCTGGACTCTGGAGTAAATCACGGTTGCCGCTGCCATCAAAATCCACAGCATAGTGGCGGTAACTTGAAGGAATAAACTGACCAAAGCCCATGGCGCCAGCGTAGGAGCCTTTGAGGTTATTGATATCTAAGTGTTCTTCTTTTACCAGCCTCATTAATTCACCAAATTCCTTGCGGAAGAAGGTGGCTCTTGGCTCGTAATAAAATCCTAAGGTATAGAGTGCGTCGATAACCGGATAATTACCCGTGTACTGGCCATAGAAAGTTTCGATACCAATAATAGCCACAATAATTTGTGGTTCGACTTGGTACTTAGTGGCGGCTTTGGCAATCGTCGCCTCGTGTTTTTTCCAGAAGGCCAGACCCGCGTTGAGGCGTTTTTCGGTTAAGAAAATCGGATAATACTGATGCCAAGGTTTAGCTTCCCAAGGACGCGAAATCGCATCGATAACCGCTTGGTTGTAGTTGGCTTTGGCCAAGAAATTTTCGACTTCGGCTTGGGTAAAGCCTTGTGCCATTTGGGTTTTGATAAACTCAGCCTTCAAGGCCTCAGGTAATACTGGTGCCTCGGTTAATACCGGTGTGGGAGCCTGTGTGGTCACGGCGGCACTTGGCTGTGTTGTCGCGGACTCGTTAGCGGTTGAACAGCCAATAAGGTATGAACTGAGGCAAAGCATTGCCAGTGGAGCCAAACAAGCTCGAAGAATAGGCATTAAGAAGTCCCTAAAAATTATCTATCTACAAAACGTCTATGGGTATGAATGCTCATAAGAATGCCAAACCCTGTCATTAATGTCAGCATCGATGTGCCACCATAACTGACAAGGGGTAAAGGTACACCCACCACAGGCAGGATACCTGAAACCATACCAATATTCACAAAAACATAAACGAAGAAAGTCAATGTGATACTGCCGGCAAGGAGTCTGGCAAAGCTGGTTTGCGCCCGAGAGGCAATGACTAAGCCGCGTCCGATGATGTAGAGATACATCAGGAGCAGGATAATGCTACCTATCAGACCAAATTCTTCACCGATCACCGCAAAGATAAAGTCGGTGTGACGTTCGGGGATAAATTCTAATTGGGATTGAGTGCCATCGAGCCAACCTTTACCCCAGAGGCCACCTGAGCCAATAGCAATTTTCGATTGGATAATGTGGTAACCCGCACCGAGGGGATCTTGTTCTGGATCGAGTAGGGTCAAGACGCGGGTTCTTTGGTAATCGTGCATTAGGAAGTACCAGAGAATAGGCAAAAATGCCAACACGGCGGCAATAAAACCGCCCACAATCACCCAGCTCATACCCGATAAAAACAGTACGAAAATACCTGATGCCGCAACTAAAATAGAAGTGCCGAGATCGGGTTGTTTAGCAATTAATAATGTGGGTATCAGTAGAATGACACCTGCGCCCGCTAGATAGCGTTTTTTGGGCGGTAGTGGGAATTTACTGATATACCAAGCCATAGTAATAGGGAAGGCGAGCTTAATCAGTTCAGATGGTTGAAACTCCATAAAGCCTAAGTTCAACCAGCGTTGTGCCCCTTTGTTAATCTCCCCAAAAAAATGCACCCCAAGCAGTAACACAATGCCTGCAAGGTAAATGGGTAATGCCCAGCGTTTTAGCGCCTCAGGATTAATTTGCGCCATGGTAAACATAATGCCTAGGGATAAAAACATCCTAAACAGTTGGCGTTCCATCATGCCAAGATCTTCACCACTGGCGGAATAGATAACAAATAGGCCAAAGCCCATTACAGCCAATAGGCCGAGCAACAGAGGCAGGTCGATATGTAATCGTTGCCAGATATTTTGACGTTGATGGGCACTCATGGCGTTGGTTTCCAAGTGTCTCTGAGCATATATTCATCGAGCATAGCGCGAGCGACGGGGCCTGCGTTTGCGCCACCCCAGCCGGCGTTTTCCATTACCACAGCCAGCACGATTTTAGGATCTTCAAAGGGCGCGTAGGCGACGACGAGGGCATTATCGCGGAAATGCTCGGCAATCTTGTTAGCATCGTATTTCGTGTTTTCGGCCACGCCAATCACCTGCGCCGTACCGGTTTTCATCGCCGCGGTATAGCTTGCGTCAGTGAAGCGAGACTTATGGGCGGTTTGGCGCATGGCTTCGTTAATGATATTCCAGTTGCGCGGATTTTTAAGCTCAATCGGTGGTAACTCGTTAATCGGCGAGTCAATTTTGGCCGTATTATCTTTAATCGATCTTAATAAGTGAGGCGGAAAACGGCGGCCCTTATTGGCGAGAATAGCGGTAGCATTGGCCAGTTGTAACGGGGTTGCGGTCCAGTAACCTTGACCGATACCGACTGAAATGGTGTCACCTATGTACCAAGCTTGATTGTATTTTAAGCGTTTCCATTCCTTCGACGGCATATTACCCGCCGACTCTTCAAAAATATCGACGCCAGTATTTTGGCCAAAGCCGAATTGCTCCATAAAACGGGCGATGGGATCAACACCGATTTTATAAGCTAATTCATAGAAGTAGGTATCGCAGGATTCCACGATAGCACTATAGACGTTAACCCAGCCATGGCCCCAACGTTTCCAGTCGCGATATTTACGCTCAACCCCTGGGATTTGCCAAAAACCAGGGTCCCAAATACGGGTGTGTTCGGTCACGGCTTTTTCATCAAGTCCCAGTAGGGCAATAATGGGTTTAATCGTTGATGCGGGCGCATATTGGCCTTGGGTAGCGCGGTTAATCAGCGGACGTGATTTGTCGTTCAATAAATCACTGTAATCCTTGCTGTTAATCCCTTGCACGAACTGGTTGGGATCGTAACTTGGGCTCGACACTAAAGCTAAAATCCCGCCATCCCTTGGATCGATAGCAACGATTGAGCCTTTATGGCCTTGGAGTAGTTCCACGGCTTTTTGCTGTAATTGTAAATCGAGAGTTAAGTAAATATCTTGTCCCGGCTCCGGCGGTACAATTTTAAGCGTACGGATAGTTCGGCCGCGGTTGTTTACTTCTTCTTCGAGATGACCAGGTGTACCGTGAAGGAGTGATTCATAGTATTTTTCAATGCCTTGCTTACCGATATCCTTGGTGGCGGCATAGTTTTTCCACTGATCGTTACGCTCCAATTGAGCACGATCTCGAGTGTTGATTTTACCTACATAGCCCAGCACATGGGTGAGCTGGCTCGCATAGGGGTAGTTACGTTTTAAACCTGCCTCAACGGAGATCCCAGGAAAGCGATGTTGGTTAACGCTAAAAATGGCGACCTGTTCTTCGGTCAACTGATTTTTAAGGGTTAAGGGCTTAAAGCGGCGGTGAAACTTTAGCGCTTCGGTAAAGGTTTCACGCTCATCTGGAGTGATTTCGATTAACTTGCCTAATTCGTCCAAGGTCTCGGACATATTGGCAATTTTCTCCGGCACTAAGTCGAGAGAATAAAAGGGTTGGTTCTCGGCGAGTAACACGCCGTTTCTGTCGTAAATCAAGCCACGGCTTGGGGCGATAGGCACGACACGAATGCGGTTATCATTAGAGCGCGTTTCATAATCTTTATAGGATTCAACCTGAAGATGATAAAGATTGGTCACCAACACACTAAGGAGGGCGACAACACAAACAAAAGTGAACAGCGCACGACGCTTAAACAGTGACGCCTCGGCGGCGTGGTCGTGCATGGTTATCCGCTTTTTTGGCGACACTTAGGCTATCTCCAGCTGATCCCATCCGGGTGGTTGACACTCGTTAACATCAAGATCCCGCTATTCTCTGTGATAAGGGTGATTAGTGTTCACGCTCCACGCGCGGTATAAGCTTTCGGCAACCACAATCCGCACCAGAGGATGGGGCAGGGTCAATGCCGACAGGCACCAACTCTGATGGGCGGCTTCCTTACAGGCGGGTGCTAAGCCTTCGGGGCCGCCGACCAGTAAGCTCACATCACGACCATCGAGTTGCCATTTATTCATGGCTGTCGCTAATTCTGGCGTAGTCCAGTTTTTGCCGGGAAGATCTAAGGTAACAATGTGATTGCCCTTAGGAATCGCCGCTAACATTTGCTCGCCTTCCTTTTGCAGGATGCGTGCTATGTCAGCATTTTTTCCGCGTTTACCAGCAGGGATTTCGATAAGTTCCAGCGCCATATCCCGAGGAAAGCGGCGTTGATACTCTTCAAAACCGCGGGTAACCCAATCGGGCATCCGTGTCCCCACTGCGATAAGTTGCAACTTCATTAGGCTTGCTTTTCTGACCAGAGTTTTTCAAGCTGGTAGAAATCACGGGTTTGATCTTGCATAACATGCAGGATCACGTTGCCCATATCCACCAATACCCATTCGCTGCTGTCGCGGCCTTCGATACCGATAGGTGGAATGCCTGCGGCTTTCGCTTCGATGACGAGATTTTCGGCGATCGCTTTAACGTGAGTTTTAGATGTACCAGAACAAATCACCATGTAGTCGGTGATGTTAGATTGGTTGCTGACATCGATAACCACGACGTCACGGGCTTTTAAATCGTCGATTTTATCGACAACAAACTGTTTTAATTCGGCGCTCTGCACGCTGATGTACCTCATTCATTTTAAATAGCGCGCTAGTATATCAGTCTTAAGCGGGGGAATACATTCTCTTAGCGATCTTAGCGGCTGAGTTTGTACTCTTAGCGCTTGATTTTCGGCCTAAGAAAAATAAAGCCGTTGTTTTTGAATGTAATTTAAAGTGACGGGCAGGAGGGCGTCCTGTGGAATTTCTCCCATGGCCAGTTGTGAGCGAATTTGGGTGGACGAAATATCCTGTGGGCTGATATCGACGGTAAAGATCCGCCCATGTTGTGGCTGATTCGAGTGATTTAAGGCATCAATTGACGCGTGGCGAGTGTTAAGCTCGTGCTGCATAGGGCTCTGTGCTGCTAAATGCCAGCCTGGGCGTTGGCAAACCACAAGATTGGCAAATTCAAACAGTTGTTGCCATTTATGCCAGCTATGCAGCTGAATAAATGAATCCATCCCCATGATAAAAAACAGTTCGTCATCGGGATAAAGCCGACTTAACTGCTTAAGGGTGACAACGGTATAGGATGGACTGTCGCGTTTAGCTTCGAGATCACAGAGCTCGAAACCTGTTAATGCCTCACATACCTGCGCGACCATTTCGAGCCGCTGCGCTGTGGTAGAGTGGGTAGTGTTTTTGTGCGGCGGAATATGGTTGGGCATCAGCAGGATTTTATCCAGCTTGAGACTGGCTTTAACTTCCATCGCGGGGCGAATATGGCCGTAATGTATGGGGTCAAAGGTGCCGCCTAAAATACCGATACGCATTCAGTCAGTGCCTTAATCTAAGCTGATATGGGCCAAATGGCCGTGGGCCTTGGGATCGAATAATAAGCACAGGTGGCTAAGCCCTGTCCAATCTTCATGGCCTAATTGCTTTAAGTTCAATTCCTGCTTGGACGCGAAGGCAAGCATATGTTCGATTTGGGTGAGGCTTAAGCGCTGCAACGCGGTTTGGTATAAAGGTTTGCGTTTATCCCAAATCCGATATTTACCAAACAGGCTATTGAGCGGCGTACCTTGCGCCTGTTCACTCTTGAGGCTGAGCAGCAACTGCAGCTCTTTAAACAAGGCCCAGAGTAAAATGGGCATGGCCGTACCCTCACCGTTGAGCTGGGCCAGCATATGCTGAGCACTGTCTTGGCGATTATTCAGCAGTGCATCCGTGAGCTGAAACACGGTAAAGCGGGACTGATCTTCAAAGTAATGGCTTAACTCGTCAGCACCGATAGGCTGGCTTGGACTTAACAGTTGTAGCAACTGCATGGCCTGATCGGCGGCGAGTAAATTCCCTTCGTAGAGAGTGTACAACATAGCGCGCGCATCGGGTTGTAAATTCAGCTTAAAGTGCGCAATGCGTGAGTCGAGCCAACGTCTGAATTGGTCGCCCTCTGGCGTAGTGCAGGGTAAATAAATTCCTAAGCTATCTAAGGTTTTGAACCACTTGCTATTGGTCTGCTCGCTGGCGAGTTTTGGGCCTTCGAGGATCAGTAGCACATCGGGATTCGGCGTTTGCAGTAACGCTTGTAGCGCCGCCGAACCATCTGCACCGGGTTTTGCGTTGGGGAGTGTTAGCTCAATGATGCGCCGGCTAGAAAACAGGCTCATGGACTGCCATTCTTGGGTCAAGTCACCCCAGTTAAAACCCGTTTCTTGAATTAACTGAACGCGCTCTTCAAACCCTTGGCGTTTGGCGGCTTGGCGGATCTGATCCTTGGAGGTTTCGAGCAACCAAGGATCATCACCAAAAATCAGGTAACAAGCGTGAAGCGGATTGAGATGGCGGGAGAGTTGATCAGGATAAACACGCATTTAAACCACTCTCCACATTTTATTGCAGTGCCACATTAATTTGGACCCTGCATTAATTCACCTCTGTGCTGGCCAGGGATTGCAGGATCCTGTCGGCCGCTTGGATACGCATTTCTTTGACTAACAGTTCCATCTCACGGCTTTTAGCCAGTGCTGTGCGAGGATCGTCTAAGTAATCGCGGCGAATTTCAATCTTGAAAGGTTGTGCCTCTTTGCCCGGCAAGGCCACGGCAAACTCGACGAAATAGATAAGCTCATACTCGGCCACATTGCCCGTAGGGTAAAGTGACAGGGTCGAACGCTCTAAGGAGTCGGTGATAAGCCTTAACACTGGCACATCATTGGCAGCATCGACAATCTTGACGTTGTTCAAACGTAACCGCTCACGCACCAAACGAGTGAGTTCGCTGTATTCGTCCGAGCTTCTCAAACTGAGTTGATTGAGCTGCTCGGGGATTTGGTAGCTACGTTGAAGCTTAAAACCGCAACCTGCGCTGGTCATAATGACCAGCGCCATGATTGCGAAAGCTAAGCGTTTAATTAGCATAAGTTTTCGCGGTTTCCTGTTTGTCTTGTGGACAGCATCTGTTTATCACATCAACGATGTTAGTTGGCAACGATGCTGAGCAGTTTACCGGGTACATAGATCACTTTACGAACCGTAACACCATCTAAGTACTTGATGACTTGCTCGTCCGCCATACCCAGTGCTTCAACAGACGCTTGGTCAGCATCGGCCGCGACTGTGATTTTAGCACGCACTTTACCGTTCACTTGCACCACGATGAGTTTACTGTCTTCAACCAGAGCAGATTCATCCACAACAGGCCATTGGCTGTCTTCGATGCTGTTGGTGTTTCCCAGCTCATTCCACAGGGTGAAGCTCACGTGCGGGATGATGGGGTACAGTAAACGCACTACTGCAGTTAAAGCTTCGCCGATAATGGCTCGGTCTTGGCCTGTGGTTTGCGGCGCTTTTTGCAGGTGGTTCATCAGTTCCATCACGGCGGCAACCGCAGTGTTGAACATCTGACGACGGCCGATATCATCGGTCACCTTAGCGATAGTCTTGTGCACTTCACGGCGCAGCGCTTTTTGCTCGCTTGTTAATTTGCTGACGTCTAAGGCTTCGCTGTTATCCTGCGCCACATAATCGCTGGCCAGTTTCCACAGACGTTTGATAAAGCGGTGCGCGCCTTCAACGCCAGACTCTTGCCATTCCAGCGTTAATTCTGGTGGTGATGCGAACATCATAAACAGACGAACTGTGTCGGCACCGTATTTTTCTACCATTACCTGTGGGTCGATACCGTTGTTTTTCGACTTAGACATTTTGCACATACCGGTGTAAACCAGTTCGTTGCCGTCTTTATCGATAGCCTTAGTCACTCGGCCCTTGTCGTCTTTTTCGGTAGTGACTACATCCAGCGGAGACACCCATACACGGGCACCTTTATCGTTGGTGTAGTAGTAGGCATCGGCCAGAACCATGCCTTGGGTCAGCAGTTGTTTTGCTGGCTCGTTAGTGTTTACTAGGCCAGCGTCACGCAGCAACTTGTGGAAGAAGCGGAAATATAACAAGTGCATACAGGCGTGTTCGATACCACCAATGTACTGATCCACTGGCAACCAGTAGTTAGCCTTGGCTGGATCTAACATTTGATCAGCCTGTGGGCTGCAATAACGGGCGTAATACCATGAAGATTCCATAAAGGTATCAAAGGTATCGGTTTCGCGCAGCGCGTCTTGGCCGTTAACTTGGGTTTTCGCCCATTCTTTATCGGCCTTGATTGGGCTTTGGATCCCGTCCATCACCACATCTTCTGGCAGGATCACCGGCAGTTGATCTTCAGGTGTTGGAATAACAGTACCGTCGGCTAAGGTCACCATAGGAATTGGTGCGCCCCAGTAACGTTGACGTGATACACCCCAGTCACGCAGACGGTAGTTTACTTGGCGTTTACCTTTACCTTCAGCCACTAATTTGTCGGCGATGGCATTGAAGGCGCCGTCAAAGTCTAAACCGTCGAACTCGCCAGAGTTAAACAGCACGCCTTTTTCGGTGTAAGCTGCTTCGCTGATGTCTAACTCGCCGTCAACAGGTTTGATAACCGCTTCGATTGGCAGATTGTACTTTTTCGCAAATTCGTAATCGCGTTGGTCGTGGCCTGGAACTGACATCACGGCGCCGGTGCCGTAGTTCATCAGTACAAAGTTCGCCGCCCAAATGGGCACTTGTTTGCCAGAGATGGGGTGAATCGCGTAAAGGCCAGTCGCGACACCACGTTTTTCCATGGTGGCTAAATCGGCTTCTGACGTGGTGCTGTTTTTGCACTCTTCAATAAATTGAGCCAGCTCTGGGTTAGATTGAGCGGCTAATTCTGCTAATGGATGACCCGCAGCAATCGCCACATAGGTTACGCCCATTAAGGTATCGGGACGGGTTGTGTAGATATCGAATGACTTGTCGCTACCCGCTACACCAAAGGTCATTTCCACGCCTTCGCTGCGACCAATCCAGTTGCGCTGCATGGTCTTAACTTGCTCTGGCCAGCCGTCTAAGGTGTCGATATCGTTTAACAGTTCTTCGGCGTAGGCGGTGATTTTAATGAACCACTGTGGAATTTCTTTTTGTTCTACAGGGGTATCACAACGCCAGCAGCAACCGTCTTGTACCTGCTCGTTTGCCAGTACGGTTTCATCGTTAGGGCACCAGTTAACAGAAGCTGTCTTCTTGTAAACTAAGCCTTTTTCGTACAGTTTAGTGAAGAACCATTGTTCCCAGCGGTAGTATTCTGGGGTACAAGTGGCGATTTCACGACTCCAGTCATAGCCAAAACCTAACAGTTTTAGCTGATTCTTCATGTACTCAATATTTTGATAAGTCCATGGTGCTGGGGCCGTTTTGTTGTTGATTGCGGCGTTTTCTGCAGGCAAACCGAAAGAGTCCCAACCGATAGGTTGTAGCACGTTTTTGCCTTGAAGACGCTGGAAGCGGGCAACCACATCGCCTATGGTATAGTTGCGAACGTGTCCCATGTGGAGTCGACCTGAAGGGTACGGAAACATCGAAAGGCAATAAAACTTTTCTTTGTTTGCATCTTCAGTAACTTCAAAGGTTTTGTTGTCGTGCCAGTGCTTTTGCACTAAGGCTTCAATTTCTGAGGGATTATATTGCTCTTGCATCACGCTATTTCCGGCAGTGCCGCCTATTTATTTGATCTAACGCCATATCGACGCGAATAAGATCTGCATAGAATAAACTAGAAGCGATGCATTAAAAAGGTTCTATGAAGGAGTATTGGTTATGAATGATAGAAGTAGTGCGCTACTAGGACTGTATCAAGCCTTAATTAACGAAGTGAAAGCGCAATTTGCGGAAGATAACTCGCTGACTGCAAAGAATTTATTTAAGTCTGTCACTCAAGGGAAGGAGTTCTTACGCCTCAAAGAACAAGCGGGGGAAGATGAGCTCGCGTTAGTTGAGCAATTCTTAAAGCGTGATATCGCCAGCTTTTTGCGTGAGCAAAATGCCGACAGCTTAAGCCACAGCCCAACGGTGATCACTCTAGAA
This sequence comes from Shewanella sp. 8A, assembly GCF_023475945.1. Taxonomy (NCBI): domain Bacteria; kingdom Pseudomonadati; phylum Pseudomonadota; class Gammaproteobacteria; order Alteromonadales; family Shewanellaceae; genus Shewanella; species Shewanella sp. 8A. The sequence goes on along the minus strand of NZ_JAMDJP010000013.1, from coordinate 104,325 downwards.
AACACCCTTTGGCATTGGTTAAGTGAAATCACCGACCGCAGCCAAGTGGAATGGCATGAACTGGCTCAAGACTTTAAACACCACGGCTATTACCAGAGTGGTGATATTGTTAGCCAAGGGGTGATGGTGTGCACTAACTGCGGCCATGAAATGAGTATTGAGTTTCCGGGCGTGATCCCCGATTGCCCCGAGTGTGACCATGAAGAGTTTACCCGTGAGGCGTTAACACCTTAGCCTTGTGGATGCGCCAGAAATAAAAAACGACGCTTAGCGTCGTTTTTTATTAGCCATCAACAGCCTTGGACATTGATATCGTAAAGCGGTGGTGTGTTGGCATCGGCTGCTTGGGTATAGCGGAAATAACATTGGTCATCGTTGACTAAGGTATTAGCATCCAAGTCGTAGCCAATATATGTAATATCAATACCTTGATATTGAATGACGAGTTTATCATCTTTCTCTATCCATTTTTCGATATCGGTATTGTCCAGATAACCCCACTTTAGGCGGGTTTCTGCCACACCATCACCATTGAGGTCGATGTCAATAATATCATCACGGCCTGCGACGGCTTGACTCTGTAAGCTGGGCATTTGGGTCTTGGAATAGGCTAAGGTATTTGCGGCTTTTACACTGGCATGGAGTTGCAGCAGACTTTTTTCCCGCGCCTCTTTGCTCAGGCCGATAAATTTCGGCGCGGCGATAACCGCTAAAATCCCGAGCACTATGATAACGACCACGAGTTCGATTAAGGTAAAACCTTGAGTGCGTTTCTGATTAATCATTTCAAATTCTGTTGCTGCTTTTGACGACGGATAAAACCGAGTAACAGCAGAGCTCCACATAAGGCTAACAGTGGTGTTTGGCCGATTTTAGCAAACCAAGTTTGGCCTGTAACCAGTGGAATTGTGGCTCGCAATACACCAGTTTCAAATTGCGGCAGAGAAGCTGTGATTTTGCCATGCTCATCGACAACGGCGGTTACACCATTATTGGTGGCGCGTACCAGAGGACGACCTAACTCAATGGCGCGCATTTGAGCAATTTCCATATGTTGTAATGGACCATTTGAGGTGCCAAACCAGGCATCGTTGGAGACGGTTAACAGCAGATCCGTCCCGAGATTAACGCTGTCACGCAATTGTTCAGGGAAGGCTATTTCATAACAAATTGCCGGCGCAATTTTATGGCCTACCGCGCTCAAGTTCGGTTGTTGATAATCGCCACGCGCAAAAGAGGACATGGGCAGATTAAAGAAAGGCGCAATCGGCCGCAGTAAGGCTTGAAAGGGCACAAATTCACCAATTGGCAACAGATGATGCTTTTTAAACTGGTTGCTGCCATCGCTTTCATAATCTGGGCTATCTTGCTGTTTCAGATTATGGTTACCTAATACAATCAGTGAATTATAAAAATCGTCATGTTGACGACTAATAATCCCGGTAATGATGGAGGTGTGGTTAAGGTTGGCCACTTTATTGGCATTATCCAAAAAGTCTTGCACTTGGTAGTCAGGCGCTGGGATCGCTGCTTCTGGCCAGACGATAATGTCAGCATCAAAGTGTTCACGGGACAAATCCATGTATTTCAACAGGGTTGGCCAGAGTGCATCGGGTTCCCATTTCATACTTTGCGGAATATTGCCTTGCACAAGCGCGACCTTGACCGACTCGCCTGTCGGCTTAATTTGTGAAAGCTTAGGCGCGACCCAAGTAGCGGCTGCGATGATGGGCAGTAAAATCAACAGACTTTTGTAGCGCTTGCTAAAACACAAGGCCAATGCGCCCGCAACCATGGCGATAATGAAACTTAATCCTAAGGCGCCAATAATACTCGCCAATTCCTTTAATGGGCCTTCAGTTTGGGAGTAGCCTGCCCAAATCCAAGGGAAACCTGTCAAAACCCAGCCTCTGGCCCATTCGGTTAAGACCCAAAGCGCGGGGAAGAAGAGCAGGTTACGCCATAGCGAGGGAGTATTAGTGCGAGTCAACCACGCTAAACCCAGACCCGTTAAGGCCGGATAGAGGGCTAAATAGAGTGCTAACAGCGCCATTAGCCCTACTGAAGCGGCTAAGGGGAGGCCACCGAAGGTGTCCATACTGACATGCACCCAACTGATACCAACGGCAAAACAGCCAAAACCAAAGCTTAACCAATGGAAAAAGCTTGCTTTAGGGCTTAAGGATTCACTCTGCCAAAGGGCTAACGCCATGGCGATAGGATAGATGATCCAGAAGGAATACGGGGCAAAGGAAAGCGCTGTACTGGCGCCTAAAATAAACGCCAGTACGAGGCGTAACGCACTCAATCGAGACTTTTGTTGGGCAAAAGCCCGAATGTTAGTTAGCACGGATCATTCTTCTTACAAGGAGAGTTATTCTTACGCAGAGGGTTATTCTACGTCTTCACCGATATTGGGATCGGGGAGTTTTACTCTGAGTTGGATTAAACGTCTGGTATCGGCGTTGATAACTTTAAATTCAATACCTTCGATCATGATGCTCTCATTCCGCTCCGGCAAGTGGCCAAAGGCATGGGACACCAAGCCACCAACGGTATCAAACTCTTCATCACTGAAATGGGTGTTGAATTCTTCGTTAAAATCTTCGATAGGCGTAAGCGCCTTCACCATGTAGACAGTATTGCCGACTTTGCGGATTTCGGTGTCTTCAGGGCTATCGTGATCGAATTCATCTTCAATCTCACCGACGATTTCTTCGAGAATATCTTCAATAGTTACCAGACCAGATACGCCACCGTACTCATCAACGACAATCGCCATATGGTAACGCTGGGAGCGGAATTCTTTGAGTAACACATCGACGCGTTTACTCTCTGGCACAACAACCGCTGGGCGGATCACGCGCTCAAGGGAAAAGGGTTCTTCACTGTTTGAGAAACCATAAGGGATCAAATCTTTAGCCAGTAAAATGCCTTCGATATGGTCTTTGTCTTCGTTAACCACTGGGAAGCGAGAATGGCCTGAACCGATAACAGTTGCGAGCAACTCTTCAACGGTATTGTCGATTTGAATCGCGACAATTTGAGCTCGTGGGATCATAATGTCCCGAACACGCATATCGGAAACTTCCAATACACCTTTAATCATTTCGCGGGTGTCTTCAGATATCAGTTCGCGCTGTTCTGCGCCATCAATTACATCAACTAAGTCTTCGCGATTTTGAGGTTCGCCCTGAAATAACTGACTTACTCTGTCAAACCAGCTTTTCTTTTGGGCGCTCGTACTCGGGGGGATATCGTCACTCATAGTTTTCTCATTAACCTTGATAGAGAGTATCTCAGTTAATTATTGTTCCTTATATGGGTCAGTAAAACCTAAGCTTTCAATGAGTTGAGTCTCTAATGACTCCATCTCTTCGGCTTCTTCGTCTTCAATGTGATCATAACCTAGCAGATGCAGGCAACCATGTACAACCATGTGTGCCCAATGGGCTTCTAGAGTTTTATCTTGTTCACGCGCTTCATTTTCAACGACTGCGGCACAAATGACAAGATCTCCAAGCAGCGGAAGTTCAATTTCTGGCGGTGCTTCAAAGGGAAACGACAACACATTAGTGGGCTTGTCTTTCCCTCTGTAAGTGCTGTTTAGCATTTGGCTTTCACGGGCATCGACGATACGGATCGTCAGCTCCGCCTGTTCCATGCTATTACCAATGGCGGTTTTTACCCAGAGGGCAAATTGTTCTTCACTAGGAAGATAGTCACTCGCCGTGGCGTATTGCACATCTAAGGCTAAATCAAGACTCATGCTTTATAACTTCCTGTTGCGTTTGTGGGTGCGCTTGTTGATTATCGCGGCGCTCTTTTTCGGCCTTTAATGCCTGCTCTTTACGATCAAAAGCCTCATAGGCTTCGACAATGCGAGCAACCACAGGATGACGCACAACGTCTTGAGACACGAAGAAGTTGAAGCTGATCTCTTCCACTTGGCTTAATACTTCAATGGCGTGGCGCAGACCTGACTTAACATGTTTGGGTAAGTCGGTTTGGGTGATGTCACCAGTAATGACCGCGCGTGAGTTAAAGCCAATACGGGTTAAGAACATTTTCATCTGTTCAACCGTGGTGTTTTGGCTCTCATCGAGAATAATAAAGGCATCGTTTAAGGTGCGGCCGCGCATGTAGGCCAAAGGCGCTACTTCGATAACGTTTTTCTCGATTAAGCGCTCGACCTTTTCAAAGCCGAGCATTTCAAACAAGGCATCATAAAGTGGGCGCAGATAGGGGTCGACCTTCTGGCTTAAATCGCCCGGTAAGAAGCCGAGTTTTTCCCCCGCTTCAACCGCAGGGCGGGTGAGCAGAATGCGGCGCACTTCTTGACGCTCTAGTGCATCAACGGCGGCGGCCACCGCTAAGTAGGTTTTACCCGTTCCCGCAGGCCCAATACCAAAGGTAATATCATGGCGCACAATGTTGGCCACATAGGTGCTTTGGTTGGGGTTACGCGGTTTTATCACGCCACGGCGGGTTTTGATAAATAAGGCTTTATCGTCACCGCTGTCGTCCTGCTCTAGGGCAATGGCTTCTTGAATGGCCAAATGCACTTGTTCAGGGTCGAGATCCGGCGTGCTGCCCTTGACCGTTTGAGTTTCAATATAGAGCTGCTTAAGTAAGTTATTGGCACTTAAACAGTGACGTGGTAATCCGGTAATTTGGAAATGGTTGTTCTTACGGACTATCTCAACGCCAACGCGACGCTCAATCTGTTTGATATTGTCATCGAAGGGACCGCACAGTGAAGCCAAACGGCGGGTTTCTGCGGGTTCGAGATACAAATTCATTGTGGTTAATTTACTGGACAAACAGTACTCCTATTGTCAAATAACAAGCAAATTATCAAATACCAAGCAAAGTGCTGAGTGAAAGCCAAGTGCGATGTCAGTTTGCTATCGCTGCCTCTTATCAGAAGATAATTTCAGTTTACGAGCCATCTATCATAATTGCTAACGGAAAATCATCAATTACAGCAGTTGTTAAGGCCATAAAATAAGAGGGCGACATTGTCGCCCTCTTTATATAGGTACACTCACCCAAGATTTAAACCCTTAAGGTTTAAATTGAGTTACGCCCAGTTCATCATCTTGCTTATGCTTAGCCAGAATATCTGATGGGCGCAGGTTACGGCGCAGATCCATTTCATCTTCACCGCGGATAAATTTACCGCGTAGTGAGTTAGTGTAAACGTCGACAATCTCGACATCCACAAAGGTACCAATGTGTTTTGGTAAGCCTTCAAAGTTCACCACACGATTGTTTTCGGTGCGACCGCGCAGTTCCATCGGGTTTTTCACCGAGGGGCCTTCAACCAGAATGCGTTGCACTGTACCCATCATATGGCGGCTGTAACGCATGGCCTGTTGAGTGATGCGGTCTTGTAGAATGGCCAGACGTTGTTTTTTCTCTTCCATATCAACGTCATCGGGTAAATCTGCCGCTGGCGTGCCTGGGCGCGCACTGTAGATAAAGCTAAAGCTGTGGTCAAAACCTACATCTTCAATCAGCTTCATGGTATCGGCGAAGTCTTCTTTCGTTTCGCCAGGGAAACCAATAATAAAGTCGGAGCTGATTTGGATATCAGGGCGGGCTTTACGCAGACGGCGGATGATAGATTTGTACTCAATCGCCATATGGCCACGTTTCATTGCGGTGAGAATGCGGTCAGAACCTGACTGTACTGGTAAGTGCAGGAAGCTGACTAATTCAGGCGTATCTTCATAAACGTCGATGATATCCTGGGTAAATTCAATGGGGTGACTGGTGGTGAAGCGAATACGGTCGATGCCGTCGATAGCGGCAACATAGCGTAATAGCTCGGCAAAGGTACAGATCCCGCCATCGTGGGTTGCGCCACGGTAAGCATTGACGTTTTGACCGAGCAGGTTAACTTCGCGCACACCTTGTTCTGCCAGTTGGGCAATTTCAAGAATGATGTCGTCCGATGGGCGGCTGACTTCTTCACCACGGGTATAAGGTACCACGCAGAATGAACAGTATTTGCTACAACCTTCCATAATAGACACAAACGCCGTTGGGCCTTCGGCGCGTGGTTCGGGAAGACGGTCAAATTTTTCGATCTCAGGAAAACTCACGTCGATCACTGCTTTATCGCCGCGGCGTACTTGTTCGATCATCTCCGGTAGACGGTGAAGCGTCTGTGGTCCAAAGATGATGTCAACACAATGAGCTCGGTCTTTAATCGCTTTACCTTCTTGAGATGCAACACAGCCACCCACACCAATAATCAGGTCAGGATTTTTATCTTTGAGTGTTTTCCAACGACCTAACTGATGGAACACTTTTTCCTGTGCTTTTTCACGGATAGAACAAGTGTTCAGCAGCAGAATATCTGCTTCTTCTGCTTCTTCAGTTAAGGTGTAACCTTGGTATTCGCCTAAAAGATCCGCCATCTTAGATGAGTCGTACTCATTCATTTGACAGCCCCAAGTTTTAATATGGAGTTTTTTGCTCATCAGTTGTGTTGCCCTACGCTGCCCTGTAAAAAGAGTCCCGAGCCGTCGTTGCCTTGTAAAAAGTCCAATGGACCGCCCAGTCAAAATAGCGCGACATTTTACCCGCAGTTGTGGCTGCTGACCAGCGTTGTCCACATTTTTACTCGCTAATCCTATCGGATTATGATACCCACAAAGAAGCTAGGTTTATCGCTATTGATGGGTTTTAGGTGATTTATTCTTGGTGACTTAGTGCGACATTTGCCATTGGCAACAAGCTATTGCTGGAGCAAATGCCAATGTCTTCATGGATTTAGAGTCGAAATACGTTCAACATTTCCGTGGTGTCATGATATAGGGCATAATCGAGCCTGTTGCGGTAACTGACGGTAACGTTTACATGGTTGGTGTGGCAGCCTATGCATTATTTACAGCGCAGCTGTTGCGAATGGCGATGGTGTGACAAGGTGCATTTGACAAGTCTAAACAACAATATGAGTGGTAATTAAGATGAGCCGAACAATGAGCCAAACACAGCAATCTGCACCGATAACATCAGAGATGCAATCCTTTGATGTGGTTTTAGTCGGTGGCGGCATGGTGGGTGCGGCAACGGCGATTGGTCTTGCACAGCAAGGACTTAACGTTGCTGTAGTTGAGTCCTTTACGCCCGAGGCTTATTCTTCAGAGCAGGCATTAGATGTACGCGTTTCGGCAATAAGCGTTGCCTCTGAACATTTACTTGAGCAGTTAGGCGCATTAGACAGCTTACTTAAGATGCGTAATGTGCCTTATCTCGGCTTAGAGACTTGGGAGCTTGATGGCTGTATTACTCAATTCCATAGTTCACAAATCGGCGCTAGCCATTTAGGCCATATCGTTGAAAACCGTTTAGTGCAGCTCGCCCTGTGGGAGCAAATGCAGCAATGGGAAAATATTCAACTCTTTTGCCCTGAGCGCGTTGCCTACTTTGCGCGTGGTGTTGATACGGTAAGCGTGCACTTACAATCTGGTTATTCACTCGAGGCTAAGCTGTTGGTTGGCGCTGACGGTGCGAATTCTCAAGTACGCCAATGGGCGGGCATTGGGATTTCGGGTTGGGACTATGCTCAATCGGCCATGCTGATTAATATCCAAACCGCCCAAGGTCAACAAGATGTGACTTGGCAGCAATTTACACCTAGCGGCCCACGTTCCTTGTTACCTTTACCCGGTAATCATGCCTCGTTAGTTTGGTATGATGATGCCAATCGCATCAAACAGTTAATGCAACTGAACAATAAACAGTTGGCCGACCAAATTCGCCAGCATTTTCCATCTCGTTTAGACAGTGATTTTACGGTTGAGGCCAAGGGCAGCTTTGCGCTCACGCGCCGGCATGCTCAGGCTTATTTTAAGCCAAATGTGGTGATTTTAGGGGATGCAGCGCACACCATTAATCCGCTTGCTGGTCAAGGGGTTAACCTTGGATTTAAAGATGTTGGAGCTTTGTTGACAGCCATCAAGACGGCATTAACTGAGGATAAACCATGGTGGTCAACCGAGGTGTTAAGCCAATATCAAGCAAAACGTTACCTTGATAATCAGCTGATGATGACCACCATGGATGTGTTTTACGCTAGCTTTAGTAATGATATTTTGCCGCTTAAATTACTTCGCAATGGCGCATTAAAATTGGCCAATATCAATTCTCCCATCAAACAAACTGTACTTAAGTATGCGATGGGGCTCAATTAGTTCCTCGTTGTGAGCACTTGCTCACTCGGTATTTGTTGACTTACGCATTGAGTGCTAAAATGCCGCGTTTTTAACGAGTATAAGCGGCATTATTAGCTCAATATGGTCGACCTGTGTGCTTTGCCATCGACTAATTAACGCAGTATTGAGTGCCATTAGTGAGTGTCATGAGCGAAATTAAATTAATCGTAGGCCTTGCCAATCCGGGCGCTGAATATGCCCAGACTCGCCATAATGCGGGTGCTTGGTATGTGGAAGAATTAGCCCGTATTTGTGGTGTGAGCTTAGTCGCCGATAGCAAGTATTTTGGCCTGACAGCCAGAGCCGTATTACACGGTAAAGATGTGCGTTTACTCATACCGACTACGTATATGAACTTAAGTGGTAAAGCCGTAGGTGCTTTAGCTAATTTCTTTCGTATTACACCTGAAGAAATTCTGGTGGCCCACGATGAGCTGGATATGCCACCTGGCGTGGCTAAATTTAAACTCGGTGGCGGCCATGGTGGTCATAACGGCTTAAAAGACATTATTGCCAAATTAGCGAATGATAAAAACTTCTATCGTTTACGGATTGGGATTGGTCATCCCGGCGATAAAAATAAAGTCAGTGGCTACGTATTGGGTAAGGCTCCCGCGAAAGAGCAAGAGCTGATCAATGCTGCCGTAGACGAAGCCGTGCGCTCAACTGAAATTTTATTTAAAGAGGACATGGTGAAAGCCATGACTCGATTACACTCCTTTAAAGCGGAGTAATGTTTGGGTAGGCGCTTTGTTATAGGTCGCTATTCAAACGTCAAGACGATTTATCAATGTGCTGCCAAGGGGTAGTGCGACTAAAACTTGCTGGTGAGTGTGACTTGCCAGCCAATCATCGAGAGAAAGGTAAGAATATGGGTTTTAAATGCGGCATTGTTGGTCTTCCTAACGTAGGTAAATCAACGCTTTTTAATGCGTTAACTAAGGCTGGCATCGAAGCGGCAAACTTCCCGTTTTGTACCATTGAGCCAAACACTGGTGTAGTGCCTGTGCCGGATCCTCGTTTAGATGCGCTGGCGGCAATTGTTAATCCTCAACGTATACTGCCAACCACCATGGAGTTCGTGGATATCGCAGGCCTAGTTGCAGGTGCTTCTAAAGGTGAAGGTTTAGGAAACAAGTTCCTTGCTAACATCCGTGAAACCGATGCGATTGGTCATGTGGTACGTTGTTTTGACGATGACAACATTGTTCACGTTGCAAACAAAGTGGATCCTGCTCGTGATATCGAAGTGATCAATACCGAGTTGGCGCTTGCCGACTTAGATAGCTTAGAGCGCGCCGTTATTCGTCAGCAAAAACGTGCTAAGGGTGGCGATAAAGACGCTAAGTTTGAGGTAGAAGTCCTTGAGAAAATGCGTCCAGTGCTCGATGAAGCCAAAATGCTGCGCTCGATGGATCTTTCTAAGGAAGAATTAGAAGCCGTTGCTTACTTAAATTTCTTAACCTTAAAGCCAACCATGTACATTGCCAACGTGGCTGAAGATGGGTTTGACAATAACCCACACTTAGATGCAGTGCGTGCCATTGCTGAAAAAGAAAACGCCATTGTGGTTTCAGTGTGCGCTGCAATTGAATCTGAACTAGCTGAAATGGATGTTGAAGAACGCGATGAGTTTATGGCAGACCTTGGGTTAGAAGAGCCTGGGTTAGATCGCGTGATCCGTGCTGGTTACCAGTTATTGAACCTGCAAACTTACTTCACTGCGGGCGTAAAAGAAGTGCGTGCTTGGACCGTTTCTGTAGGCGCGACTGCACCACAGGCGGCGGGCGTTATCCATACCGACTTCGAACGTGGGTTTATTCGTGCACAAGTGGTGGCATTTGACGACTTTATTGCCTATAAAGGTGAAGCGGGCGCCAAAGAAGCGGGTAAATTACGTGTAGAAGGCAAGACTTATATCGTTCAAGATGGCGATGTGATGCACTTCCTGTTTAACGTATAAGTTAGTCATTATTGGGCTAAGCTGTAGAAAGTTAGGCAAAATACGGGCAACAGAGGCTGATTTAGTGTATCTGTTGCTCAGTTTGGTGAAGTAATAGCCGAACGGTTTGTATCAAGGAAAATAGCGAAAAAAAGCTGTTGACCTCGATACCTCGAATAAGCATAATACGCCCCGTTCCTCGCTACGAGGGGCGCGCAATAACGAAGTGGCAATGTAGCTCAGCTGGTTAGAGCACAGCACTCATAATGCTGGGGTCGCAGGTTCAAGTCCCGCCATTGCTACCATTTCGTTATACTAGCTTTTGCTAGCATCGCTTCAGGATGTAAAATTGAAACTGTGCGGGAATGGTGAAATTGGTAGACACGCCAGATTTAGGTTCTGGTGCCGCAAGGTGTGAGAGTTCAAGTCTCTCTTCCCGTACCATTATTTTAAACATCTGCGTTAGCGGGTGATGAAACAAGTTTTAGTTGGGGTATCGCCAAGCGGTAAGGCACCGGGTTTTGATCCCGGCATACCTAGGTTCGAATCCTAGTACCCCAGCCATCATTTCATGTTTCTCAGTTTTTGGGGTATCGCCAAGCGGTAAGGCACCGGGTTTTGATCCCGGCATACCTAGGTTCGAATCCTAGTACCCCAGCCATGGCAATGTAGCTCAGCTGGTTAGAGCACAGCACTCATAATGCTGGGGTCGCAGGTTCAAGTCCCGCCATTGCTACCATATTTAAATCCACGTAAATCAATTGGTTTATCTGGTAAAAATCCAGAGATGCTTGTATGAGTGAATCTGGTACATTTTGATGCGGGAATGGTGAAATTGGTAGACACGCCAGATTTAGGTTCTGGTGCCGCGAGGTGTGAGAGTTCAAGTCTCTCTTCCCGTACCATCAAAATGCAACCTTTACGGTTAAAACAAGTTAATTGGGGTATCGCCAAGCGGTAAGGCACCGGGTTTTGATCCCGGCATACCTAGGTTCGAATCCTAGTACCCCAGCCATAGTTAAAAAGCCCGTCCTTTGACGGGCTTTTTGCTTTCTGTCGTTTGTATATGCTTGTCGATTCATCCTCTGGTTACTTCGCTATTTTTCAATCTTCTTCTCCATTGTTAGTGTGTTATGGCATTGCTGAGTGTTTTGGCGATATGAGAATGACTAATGGCTAAGATGCGCTTAATTGGCTTAGATAGGTGTTTATAGAGATAAAAAAGCCACAGTGTTCAATAAACACTGTGGCTAACACCGATAAAAGTGAAATGCGACTAAAAAGCTCGCCGAGCGTTGAGTAGTGGTTATTGTACGGGTTTTACTTCTTTAACTGCTGTGGGAGCTGCGACTTCGTTCACCGCTTTTTCAAGCACCGTTTCCTGTGTAGCTTTTACATCGCCTGTGGCAACCGCTTTTAGGGGCGCAGCTGCTGGGATTTGTTCTTGCAGTTTTTCCGTGCCAGCTTCTATGGCCTTTTGCTGCAGTTTTTGCGGATCCGTATAGTCAGCCAGTTCTTTTGGCCAGCTTGGAACGAGTTTCTCTGCTTGATTGGTAAACTGCTCAGAGATAATTTTTGGCGAGCCACCCGTTAATAACATCACTGCCATTTGGTTGGTTTCTGAATTCCATACAAATCCGGCTTTTTCGGCCATTTCAGGCACTGGAGTATAAGTCGACACCATATAAAATAAGGGGCCTTCCTGTTGAATTTTGTCGGCAGTTTTTAACAGAGATACTGTGGTCTCATAGTTATCACCGAGTAGCGACTTCATACGATCTTTAATGAGAGGCTGTTCGAATAGCCCGACATCATTAGGATTTAATCCTACGAGGGGTTTTAGCAGTGCCCACATCAGTTGGCCTTGAGGCGACATTAACAATAGTGGAGCAACACAGGCGTTTAGCATTAATGCGAGCCAAATAATGTTAAGGCAACGCATTTTTTTGAGCAGAGTTGTACCCAAGATGATATTTCCTTTGGAAGTACCAGCAAGTCGCCGGCGGCGGATTGTAGCCGATTGTGATTCTGTAAACGAGAGGGGGAAGAGGGTAAATTTTAAGTGTGATTTTAAGTCCAAATGTTGCTTTTTATCTATATGAATTAATTGTAATTCTCCAAATGTTGCAAAGTCTCTTTATTCGAGAGTTTGTCTCCCTTCAAGCTATATCAGCGCTGCTTTTATCTAACGCTACCGTATTGAGTATGTAAAGATTGTAAACTTGGTGCTTTTTGATAATAAATATCATTTACTATCAGTCAATTAATTTTATTTCATACAAGCACTAAGTTCTGCAGTGTTTTGGCGATTTTAGGCAGCAATCCCTGAAATACCTTTTTTGAGAGTCAGTCGTTGAAATTTAAAGTCAGTAAATCATCTCTTTCCTACGCACGCATTATCCATGTCTACGTCTCAATGGCGTTGCTTTTGTTAATGCTATTTTTCGCGGTTACGGGGATCACCTTGAATCACCCCAATTGGTTTTCGTCTGCGGATCAAGAGCCACTGCGCGAGCAGTTTGATATTCCCAGTTATTTAATTCCCGCTGCGTCGCAGGAGCCCGAGTGGCGTTTAGCTGCGGGGCATTGGCTTAAAAGTCAATGGGATATGGATATTACCACTGCCGATATCGATGAGGATGAAATCAGCCTAGTGAGTAAGGGGCCTGGTACCTATCGCACAGTCACCCTCGATCTGCTCGACGGCAAAGCCTATGTCGAGACCTTAGATTATGGCGTTGTCGCAGTGCTAAATGATCTGCACAAGGGCCGTAATACTGGAAGTGTCTGGGCTTGGGTACTCGATCTTTGTGCGCTGTTGATTATTTTGTTCTCACTCACGGGTGCTTATTTACTGTTACCTCAAACCAAGAGATTAAAAAAATCGTTGTTTTATATGGTGATCGTCAGCTCTGGCTGCGCACTTGTTTATGTTTATTTTGTTCCATAGGGAGAGCCGATTGATGATGCGTCATCTTATTCGCACCACCGCTATCGGTGCGTTGTTTGTGAGTTCTGCGGTATTGGCCGCACCGAAAATGACCGTGGATTTAACCTTGCCAGAAATTACCGAGGGCCAGTATCACAGACCCTATGTGGCTGTATGGGTTGAGGATGCCAAGGGCCAAACCGTTAAAACCATAAGCCTATGGGTATGGGATGAAGGCCATAAATGGCTCAAGGATATTCGTCGTTGGTGGCGTAAAGCCGGACGTGAGGATATGAGCTTTGTCGATGGTATCGCCTCAGCAACACGTCCTGCTGGCCACTACAAAATTGATTGGGACTTAAAAGATGATGCAGGTAAACCTCTTGTTCCTGCCTCCTACACGGTGTTTATCGAAGTGGTGCGTGAGCATGGTGGCCGTGATTTGGTCAGACAAAACTTTGATTTATCGGCGGGGGATTTTACCGCCCAATTACCCGCCACCACTGAAACTGGCGTTATTGATATTCGCTTAAGCGGCATGACTCGCTAAGCCTAGTATTTAACGAAAAGGATATGAAGATGAAATTACGTTTTGTTGCCTTAGTTAGCGCACTGTGCATCAGCCCATTTGCCAGCAGCCATGACCGCTGGATTCTACCTAGCCACTACAATGTGTCGGCAGAAAGTAATGAGGCAGTTTGGATTACTTCTGATGTTTCCGCTAGTAACCAAGTGTTTATGGTTGATAAGCCTGTTACGGCTAGCGATGTGAAAGTGTATTTACCCGATGGCAAGTCGAGTTCACCAAGTTCGAGCTACACTGGCGGCCGTAAATCAGTTTTTGATGTGCAGCTCTTACAAGACGGCACCTATAAGTTCGAGAAAGAAGTTACGCCTCGGTATTTTTCGGTTTACAAAGTCAAAGGAAAAGAAGAGGTAGTGCGTAGTCGTCTTGATAAAAAAGCGACCGCAGCTGTCATGCCAAAGGATGCCTATGATCTTAAAGGCTCATTAACCGTTGCTAGGGTTGAAACCTATGTGACTCGCAATAAACCAACCGATAAGGTACTGGCACCTAAAGGTGAATACTTAGAATTAGTACCTATCACGCATCCTGCTGATATTGTTGAGAATGAACCTGCAACACTGCAATTTGTTTATGATGGAAAGCCCGTTGAAGGCGTCAGCGTAGCCATTATGAAGGACGGTAGCCTATACCGTAACAAGCCAGAGGAAATTAGCTTAACCTCTGATAAAGAAGGTAAAGTGACGATGACGCTGCCAGCTGCCGGTCGTTATCTACTGCATGCCTCTATCGAGCGTCCAAGCCCAGATAAATCCCTTGCCGATAAGACGGTAAGCGAAATCTTTTTGACCTTCGAAGCAGGGCTTGAATAAGCTAAGACTTTATTACTAAAGTGATTAATGCCCACAAACTTAGTTTGTGGGCATTTTTGTTTTTAGCTCTTGCCGTAATTAAGATCGCACTATCATTCTTTACTACTAGCATCTGGGCGCTAGCTTCAGTAAGCTGCAAGGGTGCACAGTTCTTGATGCATCCCACGCGCATAACGATTAGAATAGCGCAATTCCACCCTGATTTTACTGTGTTGACCTTAGCGTCGGCACGGGTTGCTTTTGTTTAAAGGAGACGAAAGAAGTTATGACTAAGGTTCCTATGACAGTTGTCGGTGCAGAACAACTGCGTAAAGAGTTAGATATGCTCAAGTTTGAACGTCGCCCTAAAATCACTGAAGCGATTGCCTCAGCGAGAGAATTAGGCGATCTGAAGGAAAACGCTGAATACCACGCAGCCCGTGAAGAGCAAGGTATTTGTGAAGCGCGTATCCGTGATATTGAAGGCAAACTTTCTAACGCGCAGATCATCGATGTGACTAAGATGGTGAACAACGGTCGTATTATTTTTGGCGCGACTGTGACTATCTTAAATCTCGATACCGATGCTGAAGTTACCTACCGAATCGTAGGTGACGATGAAGCCAACATCAAAGAAAACCTGATTTCAGTCAACTCTCCGATCGCCCGAGGATTAGTGGGTAAAAATGAAGGGGATGAAGTGTCTATCACGACCCCCGGTGGTTTGACCGACTACGAAATTATTTCGGTGCAATATATCTAAGCCTTTATATCATCAGGTTATTTACCATTGAAAGCCGCTTTTAGCGGCTTTTTTATGTCTTTTTGATACTTAACACGCTGCGCAATAAGTCTCTTTGCAGTGCAAACTTAGCAAGATGGATAAAGTTTAATTTGCCTCTGAGTTGGCAGTTACTTAAGCTGCATGCTTGGAACTTTCTATGTTTTTAATAAAGCTATTCAAGAAAACGTTGTTTTTCCTGTAAACATTTTTCACGTAAATTGCCGCGTGCACTTTTTAGGATCTGAGTTTGATTAAGTTCTGGCGCCAAGGATTAATGTTACTCTGTGTGTCGATCATTTTGATCGCCCATACGAGTGGCTATGCGCCGCGCAGCTTAACTGCTCAGCATTTTGCGCCTAAAACAGTAGTGACAACTGTGCTGACTGCGGATACGCCGTCAATTGCAGCGCAAGAAAATACGACATCGCGCCATTCAACTGAACAATCGACTGCGAACGAGAGTAAAGCGGTTTGCATTGCTTCTGATAAGGTGCAAGCCTCCGATTGTTCCGAGCCTGAATTCGTTAGTCATTCTGACGATTTTAATTTTGCCCCGGTTAACTCCCAGCGTTTTATCAATCTTGTTCAGCATGATATGCGCGAAGTGAAGCCTGTTTACCTGTTGGCCTTTGAGTTCGAACCCGAGCCTGCGCCCGCATTAGGGGAAAATATTCGCCTCGATGCTCGCCCGGATTGGACCCTCTTAGCCGAATCTTCACCCGCGCGGATCTCCGGCTGGAAAGTCTCCAACCTCCAATATCGCTTTAGTCAGCAAGCAGCTTAACTCACCGCTCCCTGTAGCAAGTTAGCAAGGCTTATCCATAACGATACCGTTTGAGTTTGTCATCTGAACCATAGGTCGTTAAGGATGCCTTTGATTAACTTTGCATTTTGTCATTCGAAACCTGTACCCGATAACCTAACATCAAAGCCTGCGGTGTGTACGCCGAAGGTGCGACTGAATTGCATTGGATTAAATGCATTCGGTTTAGACGGATTTGAATCGGTTATCACCACTGAGTTTGCTGCGTTTAGCGTACTCTTTGTTGAATTCGTGTTTACAGGTTTCACCGTACATACAGTGATTGTTCGCTCATGTTTGAAGGCGTTAATACGCCACTGATTACTATCCGAGCGTGCAAAACTATGCGAGTGATATCTATGGATAAAATTCAGAGTAAAAAGCTGCTAAATCATTATTCAGCTTGGAAATACGTTGTGCTAATTGTCACGATTATTGTGATGTTATTTAGCGCTTTACCGACTTGGTATGGTGAAGACGCCGCCGTGCAGGTGGGCGCTAAAGCAGGGCTTAACTTAACCCCTATTGAACTGCGGGATAAATTAAAAGCGCAGGGCGTTGAGGTGAAGCGTATCGAAGTTAAGCATGCCCAACGTGGCAACGCCAATAGCTCAGAAGATGGGCAAACCCTTATTGTACTCAATGATGACAGCGAGCAAACCTTAGTGAAGACCTTAGTGTCATCCATGGTGAGTGAGCCGAAAGAACTCACGCTGGCATTGGTGAGTGCTGCGCCGAGTTGGCTGCAAAATATGGGTTTTGAACCGATTAAGCTCGGGCTTGATTTACGCGGCGGGGTGCAATTTTTGCTGGATGTGGATGTACAACCTGTCTACCAAGCCCAAGCAGATGCCCTAGTCGAATCCTTAAGACAATTTTTACGCGAACAACAAATCCGTGGCGCCAGTGTGCGTATTGACAACACGCGCGATGATGCCGGATTACAAATAGCTATTGCATTAACGGATGCTTCAGCATCAGACAATAACGCCCGTGCTGCCATACGTCAGTTTATCCAGCAAAGCTATCCAACATGGCAATTAACCAATGGGGATAATGGCTTAGTGGTAAAACTTGCTCAAGATGAGCAAATTAAGTTACGTAATTTAACGGTGCAGCAAAACCTACAAATCATGCGTAGCCGTATTGAAGAGTTAGGGATCACTGAGGCTCTAGTGCAGCGTCAGGGTGAACACCGTATCCGCATCGAGCTGCCTGGTGTGCAAGACCCCGCCGCCGCCAAAAACGTGATTGGTGCGACCGCAAGCTTGGCCTTTTTTGAGGTTAAAGAATCGGGTTCAGTGAACGCGCAGGTGCTGAAGGACAAATCTGGCAATCCCGTTTATGTGGCACGCACGCCCGTATTAGGTGGCGATCATATTGTCGATGCCCGTGCCAATATTGGTGAAATGGGCATGGCCGAAGTGAACATTCACCTCGACCGTATTGGCGGGCAGAAGATGTCGGAGTTCTCCCGCGCCAATATCGGTAAGCCGATGGCAACATCCTATAGCGAATATAGCCGGGATGAGCAGGGCAAAGCTAAGCAAACACAACAGATCATTAGCGTCGCGACCATTCAATCCCAACTAGGTGATCGTTTCCGTATTACTGGTGCAGGGACTTATCAAGAAGCGCAACAATTAGCGCTGTTGCTACGTGCAGGTTCAATGACGGCGCCTGTGACAATCGTTGAAGAACGCACGATTGGCCCAACACTTGGTGCTGAAAATATTGAAAACGGCTTTGCCGCACTCGGTCTTGGTATGGGAATTACCTTGCTGTTTATGGCGCTCTGGTATCGCCGCCTCGGTTGGGTGGCAAACGTGGCACTGATTTCTAATATGGTGATCCTGTTTGGCCTACTAGCGCTTATTCCTGGTGCAGTACTGACCTTACCAGGTATTGCAGGTCTAGTATTGACTGTCGGCATGGCGGTCGATACTAACGTGCTGATATTCGAACGGATAAAAGATAAGTTAAAGGAAGGACGAAGCTTTGCCCTTGCCATCGATACTGGTTTTGACAGTGCATTTTCAACCATTTTCGACGCCAACTTCACTACGATGATCACCGCAGTTGTGCTCTATTCCATCGGTAATGGTCCGATCCAAGGTTTTGCCTTGACCTTAGGCTTAGGTCTTCTGACCAGTATGTTTACCGGTATTTTTGCTTCAAGAGCCTTGATTAACCTTGTTTATGGGCGTGATGCGCGCCGTCATGTGAGGGTATAAAAATGAAGAATATTAATCTGACTAAATGGCGCTATATTTCGAGCGCTATCTCGATCTTTTTAATGCTGGCCTCACTTACTATCATCGGCGTGAAGGGTTTTAATTGGGGCTTAGATTTTACTGGCGGGGTGGTAACCGAAGTACAACTTGATAAAAGAATCACCACTAGCGAATTGCAGCCATTACTGAATGCGGCTTATCAGCAAGAAGTTACAGTGATATCTGCCAGTGAGCCTGGGCGCTGGGTATTGCGTTATGCCGACACTGCACAAAGCAATGTGGATATTGCGCAAACCTTAGCGCCACTGGGCGAAGTGCAAGTGCTAAATACCAGTATTGTCGGCCCGCAGGTGGGTAAAGAGCTGGCAGAGCAGGGGGGGCTCGCGTTATTAGTCGCTATGTTAGCTATCTTAGGCTATTTGAGTTACCGCTTTGAATGGCGCCTCGCCTCTGGTGCGTTATTTGCGTTAGTACACGACGTCATTTTTGTACTCGCGTTTTTTGCGCTGACACAGATGGAATTTAATCTAACCGTGCTCGCGGCGGTGCTGGCTATCCTTGGCTACTCACTGAATGACTCAATCATTATTGCCGATCGTATTCGTGAATTATTGATTGCAAAACCCAAACTTGCGATTCAGGAGATTAACAACCAAGCGATTGTCGCGACATTTTCGCGCACTATGGTGACCTCGGGGACCACTCTGATGACGGTTGGAGCACTATGGATAATGGGCGGTGGGCCGCTAGAAGGATTCTCGATAGCCATGTTTATCGGCATTTTAACCGGCACGTTCTCCTCGATCTCAGTCGGGACCTCCTTGCCAGAGTTTCTCGGCTTAGCCCCTGAGCACTATCAAGTTAAACCCATTAGTGATTCACCGTAGACGTTAAAACAAAACGGCCACTCATTTGAGTGGCCGTTTTGTTTAAGGCTGGAAAATTATTTCGCTCTTGGCAAAGCAATTTTCATTTCTGGTGATTGACGATAAATCACCAGAATATGACCAATAAGTTGCACTTTTGCAGATTGAGTTTCACGTACTATGGCATCAACGATGGCATTTTTTAGCTCTCTGTCGGCAGAGGCTACTTTCACTTTAATCAATTCATGATAAGCGAGTGCGCTTTCAATTTCAGCGAGTACACCTTCAGTCAATCCATTGGCACCAAGCAGCACCACTGGCTTTAAATTGTGCGCCAGGCCTTTTAAATGCTGTTTTTGTTTGGTTGTTAAGTTCATTTCTACCAACTTTTGCTGAGTTACTGTTGAAAAACCGCTATTCTACCCTTATATAGCCTTTGTGTAACTCTCAATTGTTGCGGATTTTAAATGTCAGGTAAAAAACGTACGGCCAGTTCCAATCGCTGGATGCTGGAACACTTTGATGATCATTATGTCAAACTAGCACAGAAACGGGGATTGCGTTCTCGCGCTGCGTTTAAGCTTGAAGAGCTTCAGCAAAAGGATCAATTGATCCGCCCAGGTATGACGGTTGTTGACTTAGGGGCCGCTCCAGGTGGTTGGTCACAGGTTGCTGTTAAGCTAGCTGGAGACAAAGGTAAAGTCATCGCCTGTGATATTTTACCTATGGATCCCATCGTCGGCGTGGATTTCTTGCAAGGGGACTTTCGTGAAGAGAAAGTGCTCGAAGCATTGCTAACTCGCGTCGGTGCGGATAAGGTTGACGTTGTATTGTCTGATATGGCGCCCAACATGAGTGGTTCAGATGGTGTCGATCAGCCGCGCGCCATGTATTTAGTCGAGTTGGCGTTAGATATGTGTCATCAAGTGTTGGCACCTAACGGCAGTTTTGCGGTCAAAGTCTTTCAGGGGGAGGGGTTTGACGAATATATGAAGGCGGTTAAAGAGGCATTCAAAGTCGTAAAAACACGTAAACCGGACTCGTCGCGGGCACGCTCCCGTGAGGTCTATCTTGTGGCGACAGGGTACAAGTTGTAGTACTCTAGCGTTAATCATCGCAAGACTTTATGAGGTCTAGTAATTTGAGTGACATGGCAAAAAATCTAATACTCTGGGTTGTCATCGCCGTTGTGCTGATGTCAGTGTTTCAGGGTTACTCCCCCTCTTCTTCGTCATCGCAGAAGATGGATTATTCTACTTTCCTAGACAATGTTCGTGATGGACAAGTCGCCAGCGTTGAAGTGAAAAGTGACCAACGTACTATCGAAGGTTCTAAGCGCACTGGCGAAAAATTCACGACCATCATGCCACTGTATGACCAAGATTTAATTAATGATCTTGACCGTAAAGGCATCACCATGAAAGGCCAAGAAGCCGAAGAATCGGGGTTCTTAACCCAGATCTTTATTTCTTGGTTCCCGATGTTGCTGCTGATTGGGGTATGGATTTTCTTTATGCGCCAGATGCAGGGCGGCGGTGGCAAAGGCGCTATGTCCTTTGGCAAGAGCAAAGCCAAGCTGATGAGCGAAGACCAAATCAAGACCACTTTTGCTGACGTTGCTGGCTGTGATGAAGCCAAAGAAGAAGTGAAAGAGCTGGTCGATTACCTGCGTGATCCAACCAAATTCCAAAAACTGGGTGGCCGTATTCCAACGGGCGTGCTCATGGTTGGCCCACCAGGTACAGGTAAAACCTTACTGGCTAAAGCGATTGCGGGTGAGTCAAAGGTACCTTTCTTTACCATTTCAGGTTCTGACTTCGTAGAAATGTTCGTCGGTGTCGGTGCATCTCGTGTGCGTGATATGTTCGAACAGGCGAAGAAATCAGCCCCTTGTATTATCTTCATCGACGAAATCGATGCCGTAGGTCGCCAACGTGGCGCAGGCTTAGGTGGTGGTCACGATGAGCGTGAGCAAACCCTTAACCAAATGCTGGTTGAGATGGACGGCTTCGAAGGTAACGAAGGGATTATCGTGATTGCGGCGACCAACCGCCCTGACGTATTGGACTCTGCGCTGCTGCGTCCAGGTCGTTTCGACCGTCAAGTGGTTGTAGGCTTGCCAGATGTTCGCGGTCGTGAGCAAATTCTTAAAGTGCATATGCGTAAAGTGCCACTTTCTGAAGATGTTAAAGCGAGCGTGATTGCCCGTGGTACGCCAGGTTTCTCCGGTGCCGATTTAGCCAACTTAGTTAACGAGGCTGCACTGTTTGCGGCGCGCGGTAACCGCCGTGTGGTCGGTATGGAAGAATTCGAGCGTGCAAAAGACAAGATCATGATGGGTGCTGAGCGCCGCTCTATGGTGATGTCGGAAGCCGAAAAAGAAATGACGGCATATCACGAAGCGGGCCACGCGATTGTGGGCTGTTTAGTGCCAGAGCATGACCCTGTGCACAAGGTCACCATTATTCCACGTGGTCGTGCACTCGGCGTGACCTTCTTCTTACCTGAGGCCGATGCGATTAGCCAAAGCCGTCGTAAGTTAGAAAGCCAGATTTCTGTTGCCTACGGTGGTCGTTTAGCCGAAGAGCTGATCTACGGTAGCGAAAAAGTGTCTACAGGTGCCTCGCAAGACATTAAATACGCGACATCGATTGCCCGTAACATGGTGACCCAATGGGGCTTCTCCGACAAGCTTGGTCCATTACTCTATGCCGAGGAAGAAGGTGAAGTGTTCTTAGGTCGTAGCATGGGTAAAGCCAAGGCGATGTCCGATGAGACTGCGACGCTTATCGATGCTGAAGTGAAGGCCTTTATCGACAAAAACTACGGCCGTGCCAAGCAAATTCTGCTGGATAACATCGATATTCTGCATTCGATGAAAGACGCGCTGATGAAGTATGAAACCATTGATTCACTGCAAATTGACGATTTGATGAACCGTCGTGAAGTGCGTCAGCCTGCTGATTGGCAAGCAGATGACAATGGTTCAAATGACAAAGGCAATGGCAAAGGTGAACCTGCGGTTAAAGTCGACGAAGTGGTTAAGTCAGCGCCTGTTGAGTCAGAGCTGAAAGATGCCGATGAGTCACCCGCTAAATAACGTTTGTTAATTGAAAGAGAACCCCGTTAAGGGGTTTTCTTGTTTTATCTTGCTAGAAAATTGACTGCGCTGTCATTCAATATAAATCAGTTACATGAGTGAACTGCGCAGAATACGGATGAAACGCGCTAGCAAGCTGTCCCAAATGGAGTCAATGCGTGTTTGAATTAATTGCTGGAACCAAACGCTTATCCTTAGCTTCGCCCGTAGTCATGGGCATTCTGAATGTTACTCCCGATTCTTTTTCCGACGGTGGAAAGTTTTCTTCTTTTGAACTGGCTTGCCAGCATGCCGATGAAATGGTTGCTCAAGGAGCGATCATCATCGATATCGGTGGCGAGTCGACAAGGCCTGGGGCGGCCGATGTGAGTGTTGATGATGAACTCGCACGGGTGGTCCCTTTGGTAGAATATGTCGCGAAACACCATGATGTGTGGATTTCGGTTGATACTAGTAAACCAGATGTGATGCGACAGGCGGTAAATGCTGGCGCGCACTTGATCAACGATGTTCGGGCGTTATTGGAGCCTGGGGCACTAGAGACTGCGGCGCAGTTGAATGTGCCCATTTGTTTGATGCACATGCAGGGCGCGCCGCGTACTATGCAATCGGCGCCCGAATATCAAGACGTTATTGCCGATGTCTTTAAATTTCTCAATGAGCGTATTCAAGCCTGTTTGGAGGCTGGGATCCCGCGGGAACGGTTGTTAATCGACCCAGGTTTTGGCTTTGGTAAAACCTTAGAACATAACTATGAACTGCTAGCAAAGTTAGAGCGTTTTGCGCAGTTCGAACTGCCAATATTGATAGGTTTATCCCGTAAGAGCATGATAGGAAACCTCCTTGCTAGGCCGACCTCTGAGCGCTTAGCTGGGAGCCTTGCTGGCGCCATGATAGCGGCCCAGAAAGGGGCACATATTATTCGTGTCCATGATGTCCCTGAAACTGTCGATATGCTGAAAGTGTTACAAGCGACACAGGCATATCTATAGAGGCTATTTTTGTTAAGTATTTCATTAATATTATGATCCCAATCGAAGGGACACATTGAAGTTTGTGGGGCGATATGAGCGAACGTAAATTTTTTGGAACCGATGGTATTCGTGGCAAGGTAGGTTCAGGCCAGATGACACCCGAGCTGGCATTAAAGTTGGGTTGGGCTGCTGGACGGGTGTTATCCCGTAGCGGCACCAAGAAAGTAATTATTGGTAAAGATACTCGTATCTCGGGGTATATGTTTGAATCTGCCTTAGAGGCTGGCCTTTCGGCAGCGGGTTTGAATGTGATGCTGATGGGGCCCATGCCAACGCCAGCGGTGGCTTATTTGACTCGTACTTTTCGCGCCGAAGCAGGTGTGGTAATTAGTGCTTCCCACAACCCTTACTATGATAACGGCATTAAGTTTTTCTCAACTGATGGCAGTAAGCTTGATGATAATCTTGAGCTTGAAATTGAAGCCGAATTAGAAAAGCCCTTAGAGTGTGTTGAATCACATCTGTTGGGTAAGGTGTCACGAATTGAAGATGCACGCGGCCGTTACATCGAATACTGCAAAGGTAATTTCCCTGCAGATCACACATTAACAGGGTTAAAAATTGTCGTCGATTGTGCCCATGGTGCTACTTATCACATCGCACCAGCGGTATTTCGCGAGTTAGGCGCTGAAGTCATTGCCATTGGTGATAAACCAAACGGAGTCAATATTAATGACAAAGTCGGCGCAACGTCCATGGCGAAGATTTGCGAAACTGTTTTGGCCGAAAGTGCCGATTTAGGGATTGCGCTCGATGGCGATGGTGACCGAATTATGATGGTCAACAGCCGCGGTGAAGTTATCGATGGCGATCAAATTCTTTATATCCTAGCCTGTGATGCCAAGGCCCGTGGTGTGTTACGCGGAGGTGTGGTGGGGACGTTAATGTCTAACCTTGGCCTTGATTTGGCACTTCAGGCGTTGGATATTCCCTTTGCTCGCTCTAAAGTGGGCGACCGTTATGTGATGGAGTTACTCAAAGAACTCGATTGGCGCATCGGTGGTGAAAACTCGGGGCATATTCTTAACCTCGACCATGGCACGACCGGTGATGGTATTGTTGCTGGTATTTTGGTGCTGGCGGCCATGCGTCGTCAAAACGCAACCTTAGAGCAGTTAACTGCGCCAATGGAAATGTTGCCACAGGTGTTGGTGAATGTGCGTTTTGAAGGTGAACACGATCCATTAAGCTCTGATAAAGTTAAAGCTGCTCAAGCTCTGGTTGAATCACAACTGGGCGCTCGAGGTCGCGTATTGCTACGCAAATCAGGTACTGAACCGTTAATTCGCGTGATGGTTGAAGGTGATGATCACAATGCTGTGTTAGCGCACGCTAATTTGATTGCAGATGCGGTAAAATCGGCGAGCTAATCAAACCAATCTTTAGTCGAGTGCAGCTGATACCGATTAAAAATGAAGGTGTTAGCTGCATTAATGAGCAGGAACAGGGTTTGGCGTGTAAAAAGTAAGCATTCCAACCTAATATCTGAAAAAATTCGAATTTAGCTATTGTAACTTAATAAGTGGTTCGCTATTATTCACGCCGCTTTCAGAGGAGACAGTGATGGCACTCAGACGTCCTATGGTAGCTGGCAATTGGAAGATGAACGGCAGTGCGGCACTAGCCCAAGAGTTGTTCAAGAAGTTTGCCTCAAAGCTCCAAAATGATTCAGCTGAAGTGGTTTTATGCCCGCCTTCTATCTATCTAGAAAGCGTCAGGCAACTGCTAGAAGCAAACAAGGAAGCGTTAGACGGTTCACTTGTTAGGATGGGCGCTCAAAATTTAAGTCAACATGACTTTGGCGCTTATACCGGAGAAGTTTCGGGTCAGATGCTTAAAGATTGCGGATGCCGATATGTGATTATCGGGCATTCAGAACGTCGCCGTATGTACGGAGAGACGAGTAATATCGTAGCGGAGAAATTTGCCGCTGCACAAAAGCACGGTTTAACCCCCATCTTATGTGTGGGTGAATCGGGTCCAGCACGTGAAGCAAGACGTACCTTTGAGGTGATTGCAGAAGAGCTGGACATAGTGATCCAGAAAAATGGCACTATGGCTTTTGATAACGCCATTATCGCTTACGAGCCATTATGGGCTGTAGGGACTGGTAAGAGTGCGACACCAGAGCAGGCACAAGAAGTACATGCGTTTATACGCAAGCGTCTCTCTGAAGTGTCTCCGTTTATCGGAGAAAATATCAGGATTTTGTACGGTGGCAGTGTGACACCGAGTAATGCAGCAGATTTATTTGCCCAACCTGATGTTGATGGTGGACTGATTGGCGGTGCCAGTTTAAACTCTACCGAGTTTTTAAGTCTGTGTACCATAGCGATGAGCGCATAATATGTATGAAGTTTTAGTGGTTGTTTACTTGTTGGTTGCATTAGGTTTAATTGGCCTAATCTTAATCCAGCAAGGTAAAGGAGCTGATATGGGTGCCTCTTTTGGTGTCGGTGCATCAGGTACCTTATTCGGTTCAAGCGGTTCAGGTAACTTCCTGACACGGACAACGGCGATTCTTGCCATTGCGTTTTTCACGTTGAGTCTGCTGATCGGCAACTTAAGTGCAAACCACGCAAAAAATGAAGATGCATGGAAAAATTTAGGTGCTGATGAACAGGTTACCCAGCCAGTTGATCAAGCAACCGAAAAGTCAGAAACCAAAATTCCTGACTAGTAAAAGGTGTCGCCGAGGTGGTGAAATTGGTAGACGCGCAGCCTTGAGGTGGCTGTGTCCTAACGGACGTGCGGGTTCAAGTCCCGCTCTCGGCACCATAATTAAACTAAGTAAGTCCAAACAAGAACTGACTTAGTTATTGCAAGCAAAGACGATAGTCAATATACTTGCACACAGTTGACGCGGGGTGGAGCAGCTTGGTAGCTCGTCGGGCTCATAACCCGAAGGTCGTCGGTTCAAATCCGGCCCCCGCAACCAGCTCCTAGTAATGAATGTTGTTTAATTCATTATGGTTTACAGGTTCTTGAAGCTAATAACCTCGTCATTACGGGGTTTTTTGTTGTCTGGGACTTTTAAATTTGTCGTATTGTTTACGGCGTTTTACTAGGGCTATTAAGCCCTTTTTTGTTTTTTCGGGGGTCAAATTTGGCAACATTAGAATCCAGACTGGCAGACATGCTCACAGTGCCTGTGGAAGCACTCGGCTTCCAACTTTGGGGCATTGAATATGTTCAAGCGGGTAACCATTCAGTCCTGCGCGTGTTCATTGATGGTGAGAATGGCATCAATATCGAAGATTGTGCCAACGTAAGTCGCCAAGTCAGTGCTGTGCTCGATGTTGAAGACCCTATTTCTACTGAATATACCTTAGAGGTTTCTTCGCCTGGTGTAGATAGACCGCTGTTCACTGCTGAGCAATATGCGTCCTATATCGGCGAGGATGTCAAGCTTCAACTGACTATGCCTGTCGCGGGCAGTCGTAATTTAAAAGGCGCCATTACTCAGGTTGACGGTCAAATGCTGTCGGTGAAAGTAAATGGTAAAGAGCTGGTTGTCGCCTTGGATAATATCCGTAAAGGCAACATCATCGCAAAGTTTTGATGGTTTCAAGGTGAACGAGGCAAGACAAAATGAATAAAGAGATTCTGCTAGTCGCTGAAGCGGTTTCAAATGAAAAGGCCGTTCCACGCGAGAAGATTTTTGAAGCGCTGGAGACTGCTCTGGCTACCGCTACCAAGAAAAAATACGAAGGTGATATCGACGTTCGTGTTGCTATCGACCGTAAAACTGGCGCTTATGAAACTTTCCGCCGTTGGATGGTAATTGATGACAACGGTGTTGCGTTAGAAAATCCATACCGTGAGATTACGCTGGAAGCAGCACGTTTCGAAGATCCAGAGATTCAACCAGGTGAATTTATTGAAGACCAAATTGAATCAGTGGCGTTCGATCGCATTACTACCCAAACCGCTAAGCAAGTGATCGTACAAAAAGTACGTGAAGCTGAGCGTGCGCAAGTGGTTGAGCAGTTCCAAGATAAAGAAGGTGAGCTGATCACTGGTGTCGTTAAGAAAGCAACCCGCGAAAGTGTAGTTGTGGACTTAGGCAACAATGCTGATGGCGTATTATTCCGTGAAGACTTGATTTCACGCGAATCTTTCCGTCCTGGTGATCGTGTTCGTGCATTGCTTTACTCTGTTCGTCCTGAAGCGCGTGGTGCGCAGTTATTTTTAACTCGCACTAAGCCTGACATGCTGATTGAGCTGTTCCGTGTTGAAGTGCCGGAAATTGCCGATGAACTGATCGAAGTGATGGGCGCGGCGCGTGACCCTGGTGCTCGCGCTAAGATCGCAGTGAAATCGAACGATCGTCGTATCGACCCAATTGGTGCTTGCGTTGGTATGCGTGGGGCACGTGTGCAAGCGGTATCGAATGAACTCGGTGGTGAGCGTGTTGATATCGTATTGTGGGATGATAATCCAGCACAATATGTGATCAACGCCATGGCGCCAGCTGATGTGGCTTCTATCATCGTTGATGAAGACAATCACTCAATGGATATCGCTGTTGAAGCGGAAAGTTTAGCTCAGGCTATTGGTCGCAATGGTCAAAACGTGCGTTTAGCGACTCAGTTAACAGGCTGGGAACTGAACGTGATGACAGTGGAAGACATGAATAAGAAACACCAAGCCGAAAGCGCTAAGGTGAAGAGCTTATTTATGAAATCTCTGGATGTAGATGAAGATTTTGCACAAGTACTGGCTGATGAAGGTTTTACTTCGCTCGAAGAAGTGGCTTATGTACCTGTGTCAGAATTATTGGCAATTGATGGCTTTGATGAGGATCTCGTCGAAGCATTACGTGAACGTGCTAAGGCTGCGATCTCAACTCGAGCGCTCGCATCCGAAGAAGCACTAGATGGTGTGGAGCCAAGTGAAGAGTTATTAGCACTTGAAGGTGTTGAAAGACACTTAGCCTATGTTTTAGCGAGCAAAGGTATCGTGACTCTAGAAGACTTGGCTGAACAAGGCATTGATGATTTGATCGAAATTGAAGAATTGACAGAAGAAAAAGCAGGTGAGCTGATCATGGCTGCCCGCAACATCTGTTGGTTTGGCGAAGAAGCATAAGTCGATCAACAGGGGGATTTAACTGATGGCAGATACTACCGTAGAGAAATTGGCCACGGAAGTGGGTAAAAGTGTTGAACGTCTGATTGAGCAATTCTCTCAGGCCGGAATTAAGAAAGGCCACACTGATAACGTGTCTGAAGCTGAGAAGCAGCAGTTACTGGATTATCTGAAGAAGCAACATGGCGCCGATAATGCGCCGACTAAAATGACGCTGCAACGTAAAACCGTATCGACCCTGAGTGTGGCCGGTAATGGTGGTCAATCTAAAGACGTTAAAGTTGAAGTGCGTAAAACCCGTACTTTTGTTAAACGTGATGTGAGTGACGCAGTGCTTAAAGCGGAAGAAGAGGCTAAAGCCAAAGCAGAAGCCGAAGCGAAGGCCAAAGCAGAAGCTGAAGCGAAAGCGAAGGCAGAAGCCGAAGCTAAGGCTAAAGTGGAAGCAGAGGCGAAAGCGAAGGCAGAAGCTGAAGCGAAAGCAAAAGCGAAAGCGGCAGCGGAAGTGAAAGTAGCCAAAGATATGTCACCAGAAGCTGAAGCAGCTCGTTTGGAAGCTGAACGTTTAAAAGCAGTACAAGAAGCTGCGACTAAACGTAAACAAGACGAAGAAGCCGCCAAAGCGGCAGAAAAAGCGCGTCTGTTAGCAGAAGAAAACTCTAAGCGTTGGGCCGAAGAAGAGCGTCAACGTTTAGAAGCTGAGCGCTATAGCGATCACCATATCACTACCTCTAAAGTGGCTCGCGCTGCCGAAGATTCGTCGGATATGGATGAAGAAAAACGTGGCCGTCGTGCGCGTAACAAAAATACCGCCAAAACCAAACGTGGTGGTAAAGATGCTCGCGATGGTCGCGAAAAACACATGCGTAACCGCAGCACAGCGCCAGAATCAATGGCTCATGGCTTCAATAAGCCAGTAGCAGCCGTTAACCGTGATGTGCGTATCGGTGAAACAGTTACAGTAGCAGAACTTGCTCACTTAATGGCAGTTAAAGCGACTGAAATCATCAAGCAAATGATGAAGATGGGCTCAATGGTTACGATCAACCAAGTGTTAGATCAAGAAACTGCCCAATTAGTTGCTGAAGAAATGGGCCACAAAGTGGTACTTATTCGTGAAAACGAATTAGAGCAACAAGTACTTTCTGAGCGTGACGAAGAAGGCGGCGTGAAGCTTGAGCCTCGTGCACCTGTTGTAACCATTATGGGTCACGTTGACCACGGTAAAACATCGCTCCTTGACTATATCCGCCGCGCGAAAGTGGCAGCGGGTGAGGCCGGTGGTATTACTCAGCATATTGGTGCATACCATGTTGAGACCGAAAACGGCATGATCACTTTCTTAGATACCCCTGGTCACGCTGCGTTTACCGCAATGCGTGCTCGTGGTGCTAAGGCGACGGATATCGTTGTACTCGTTGTGGCTGCCGATGACGGTGTTATGCCGCAAACCATTGAAGCGATTCAACATGCTAAAGCGGGTAACGTGCCATTAATTGTTGCAGTTAACAAGATGGACAAGCCAGAAGCCGATATCGACCGCGTGAAGAGCGAATTGTCTCAGCACGGCGTGATGTCTGAAGAATGGGGCGGAGACAACATGTTTGCCTTCGTATCTGCTAAGACGGGTGAAGGCGTTGATGATCTGCTTGAAGGTATTCTGCTACAAGCTGAAGTATTAGAGCTTAAAGCGGTACGTGATGGTATGGCTGCCGGTGTGGTTATTGAGTCTCAACTGGATAAAGGTCGCGGCCCTGTAGCAACGATTCTGGTTCAAGAAGGTACACTGCGCCAAGGTGATATCGTTCTATGTGGTTTAGAGTACGGTAAAATCCGTGCGATGAAGGACGAGAACGGTCGTTCAATCACTGAAGCTGGCCCATCAATCCCTGTTGAGATTTTAGGTCTGTCAGGTGTGCCATCAGCCGGTGATGAAGCAACCGTTGTGCGTGATGAGCGTAAAGCACGTGAAGTTGCGCTGTACCGTCAAGGCAAGTTCCGTGATGTGAAATTAGCGCGTCAGCAGAAGTCTAAGCTGGAAAACATGTTCGCGAACATGACCGAAGGCGAAGTGAAAGAACTGAACATCGTTCTGAAGGCAGACGTTCAAGGTTCACTCGAAGCGATTACCGACTCCTTAATGGGTCTGTCTACCGACGAAGTGAAAGTAAACATCATCGCTCGTGGTGTAGGTGCACTGACTGAAACCGACGCGACCTTAGCTGCGGCTTCTAACGCGATTATGGTTGGCTTTAACGTGCGTGCCGATGCGCAAGCGCGTAAGACTATCGAAAACGAAAGTGTTGACTTACGTTACTACAGCGTTATCTATAATCTGATTGATGAAGTGAAAGCGGCGATGACAGGTATGCTGTCACCTGAGTTCAAACAACAGATTATCGGTCTGGCTGAAGTTCGTGACGTGTTCAAATCACCAAAACTGGGCGCAATCGCTGGTTGTATGGTGACTGAAGGCACCATCAAGCGTAGCGCACCAATTCGCGTTCTGCGTGATAACGTGGTGATCTTCGAAGGTGAACTCGAATCATTACGTCGCTTTAAAGATGACGTTAACGAAGTTCGCAATGGCATGGAATGTGGTATCGGTGTTAAGAACTACAACGATGTCCGCGTGGGTGACCAAATCGAAGTATTCGAAACCGTCGAAGTGGCACGTACACTGTAACGATAAAGAGGGCGGCATTAGCCGCCCTTTCAATTTAATGACATTAGCTATTATGGTAACTCTATTATGGCAAAAGAATTCAGTCGTACACGTCGTATAGGCCAGCAGTTACAGCAAGAGCTGGCTGTTGTCCTACAACGCGACATGAAAGATCCCCGTATTGGTTTTGTGACCGTCAATGACGTTGATGTTTCTCGCGATTTAAGTTACGCCAAAGTCTTTGTCACCTTCTTTGAAGAAGACAAAGAAGTTGTGCAAGAAAAGCTGAACGCGCTGATTGCTGCCGCTCCTTATATTCGCACCTTAGTGGCAGGCCGCATGAAATTGCGCGTGATGCCAGAAATTCGCTTTGTTTACGACAGCTCATTGGTTGAAGGCATGCGTATGTCTAATCTTGTCAGCCAAGTCATCAACAGCGATAAAGCCAAACAACAACAGTTTGGTAGCGCTGAAGATGATGTTGTTGATAATGACATTGACGAGAGCGATGACACCGAAGGTAAAGCGTAATGGCAAGACGTTCAAAGGGCCGCTTTATTGACGGTATTGTATTGTTGGACAAGGCTACTGGCATGAGCTCCAACTTTGCATTACAGCGAGTAAAGCGCTTTTTTAATGCCAACAAAGCGGGGCATACGGGGGCGCTCGATCCACTGGCGACGGGCATGCTGCCAATCTGTTTAGGTGAAGCGACTAAGTTTTCCCAGCATTTGCTCGATTCGGATAAGCGTTATCTGGTCACGGCAAAACTAGGACAACGTACCGATACCAGCGACTCAGACGGCGAAGTCGTACAAACACGCCCGCTCGAGTTTACAGAGGCGCAGTTAATGTCCGCCTTAGCGCATTTCCGTGGCGATACTTTGCAAGTGCCATCCATGTATTCAGCGCTCAAATATCAAGGCCAACCCTTGTATAAGTATGCCCGTGAGGGGATTGAAGTGCCCCGTGAGGCGCGTCCAATCACTGTCTTTGAACTGAACTTCATCGGTCTAGAAGGCGATGAGCTAACCTTAGACATTCATTGCTCTAAGGGCACTTATATTCGCACTATTATTGACGATTTAGGCGAAATGCTCGGTTGTGGCGCCCATGTGATCATGCTGCGCCGTACTCAAGTTGCACATTATCCCTACGATAAAATGGTCACTCTTGAGCAGCTAGAAGCCTTAGTCGCTAAAGCACAGGAACAACAACTTGATCCAAGCAGTTTGTTGGATTCGTTACTGTTACCTATGGATACGGCGGTTGCCGATTTTCCTGAGGTCAATGTCCCTGATGCGAGTGCAGCTTACTTAATGCAAGGTCAAGCGGTGCGAGTCGCGAACTTAGAAGCAAATAAGCTGGTACGGATTACCTTAGGGACTGCACGTCGTTTTGTTGGTATCGGTGAGATGAATGATGATGGCTTACTGGCCCCGAAGCGTTTAGTCGTTATTCACGACGAACCTAAAGCATCTTAATGGATTTGCTCGGATATTATTCCACCGCTTTTATTGCGCATGCCAAAGATTATGGGTAGAATAGCGCGCCCTCTGGCTGAGTTAGTGATCGGCTAGGGATTCACATTTTATATTTGGAGAGACACATGTCACTAAGTACTGAAGCGAAAGCAAAAATCCTGGCTGAATTTGGCCGTGGCGCAAACGACACTGGTTCAACTGAAGTTCAAGTTGCGCTGTTAACTGCTCAAATCAACCATTTGCAAGATCACTTCAAAGAGCACATTCACGATCACCACTCACGTCGTGGTCTGTTACGTATGGTTAGCGCTCGTCGTAAGTTATTAGCTTACCTGAAGCGTACCGAAGCTACACGTTACAATGAGCTGATCCAAAAGTTAGGTTTACGTCGTTAATCTCTCGTCGATTAACGTAAAAAAGGAGGCTAAGCCTCCTTTTTTATTGCCTAAAATTCAGTATGTTGAACTATATCCTCAGTACATTAGGCACCACGTAATCCATCAATCTTACTAATGGTTGCTGTTTGACTGGCAATATATAGCGTCTCAAATTCAGCCTGTGGTAAAGGTTGGCTAAAGTAAAAGCCTTGACCTATCTGGCACTCATTACTCTTAAGCCAATCGAGTTGCAGCTCGTTCTCAATCCCTTCAGCCACAATAGTTAGGTTTAATTGCTTACCTAACATCAAGATTGTTGATGCAATTGCACTATCCTTGGGAAGATCGGAAACAAAGCAGCGATCAATTTTCATGGTGGTGATTGGCAGATGGCGTAAGTAGCATAGGGAGGAATAACCAGTACCAAAATCATCTACCGCGATACCAAATCCTGCCGATTTAAGTTGTTCTAATTTGTTGATAGCAAGTTCTATATCATTCATTAATGAGGTTTCAGTAATCTCTATTTCTAATAACTCTGGTTGAATTTGGTATCGTAGCGCCATTTGTTTGATATCAGAGACTAAGCTTGCGTCGGCAAATTGTTGTGAGGCGACGTTAATTGCGATAGGAATGGCATAGTTATATTTCTTCTGCCACTCCCGCAGTACTCGGCAACTCTGCTCTATCACCCAGCGACCGATAGGGATAATAATGCCGGTTTCCTCTGCCACCGGAATAAAGGATATGGGACTAATTAAGCGGCCATCTTTTTGCCAACGGATTAAGGCTTCACATCCGGTAATTTTACCTGTTTGCAGATCAAGCTTAGGCTGGAAGTAGAGCAGAAATTCATTATTTTTCAGTGCATCATGTAGTGATGCTTCTGTCCGAAGTCTAACCGCAGCTCGTTCTGTCATTTGCTGTTTGAAGAAAGCCCATTGATTAGAACCTGCCGCTTTTGCACTGTACATCGCAATATCAGCATGGCGGATAAGATCTTCGGCGCTATTTCCATCCTCAGGATAGATAGATATTCCGATAGAAGCCGCAGGGTGAATCGCGTGTTCATTCAATTGGATGGGTACATTAAGTTGCACTAAGAGTTTATCGACAAAATCAGCAGCTTGGTCAGGAGAGTGAACTGAGTCGGCTAAAATAACGAATTCATCACCGCCTAGGCGAGATACTGTGCCTTTATCACCCACTACACGTTCGAGGATGCGCGCGATACGGGCGAGGAATTGATCGCCAAGGGCGTGTCCTAGGGAGTCATTAATATTTTTAAAGCGATCTAGGTCGATAAACATCAGCGCAAAGCTACGTTTGTGTACTCTAGAGCGTTGGATTGTGACGGCAATTGTTTCGAGCAGTAAAGTACGATTAGGCAATCCGGTGAGTGGATCTCGTGTTGCCATTTTTCGAAGTTTTGACTGGGTTTGACTAAATTGAATTAAGATCTGATTAAATTTCGACGTTACCAGTCCCAATTCATCATCCTTATGGGCATTGGACATGGGGAGCAGGTTTTCGTCGGGCGAATCGGGTGCGATTTTATCGATTGCTTCACTTATCCGGGCTATCGGCTGGGTTAAGAAGCGGTGGAAGACGACAGATAATACCAAGGTGAGCAAAAGTGCACGGGCTAAGGTTGCAAAAAAACTAAACCTGAGTTGGCTAAAGAGGGTATTAGTCAGTTCCTGTGTGTCATAGAAAATAGTCAATGTGCCAATAAGCTGTTGTTTTTGTGTGCCTTCGAAATAGAAGGGACGATACAGTGGGCGTGAAATTTCTTTAAGATCATCAAACAGTTTATTGCTGAGGCTTATAAAAGTTTGTGAGCTGGTTTTTTGATTATTACTCACTGACACAAACATGGAGCCATCATCGAGTTCGATGACTGCTGAGCCTACATGCTCAACTTTTATTGCACATTCTAAGGTTTGTCTTGCGAGATTATCATCTAGTGCCCAAACGGCATTAGCAGAGGGTTGTTCTACCGAATCGAGTAATTCCTGTTGAGTGGTCGTGAGTTGATGTTTGGTGGACACTACCACAAGGGCAATTTCAACAATAAAAATAGCGATAGCAAAAAATAACGCAGTAAAAACGACGAGGTTAGTCTGTTTC
Organism: Shewanella sp. 8A; assembly: GCF_023475945.1. Taxonomy (NCBI): domain Bacteria; kingdom Pseudomonadati; phylum Pseudomonadota; class Gammaproteobacteria; order Alteromonadales; family Shewanellaceae; genus Shewanella; species Shewanella sp. 8A. Next base: position 69,285 of record NZ_JAMDJP010000013.1, on the reverse strand, counting down.
CAAGTTAGGGATTTAAAACGACCCGTCATTCAGATCTTCCTTTTAATTGTTATTTTTCACCAGAGGGGATTGCCTATATCACTGTAGAGCATAACTCTTTGTTGATTTAACCACTTTAGTGAAAAGATAGCCGTTTGTCATCATTATCTGCTCTTTATCTATGGTTCATAATTGCAGTATACTTACGCGCGTAATTCAAGGTCATTAATTAAGGAATGGGTCACGTGAATCCAATTGTAAAGAGTTTTGAGTATGGTCAACATACAGTCACCCTGGAAACAGGCGTTATAGCGCGTCAAGCTGATGCAGCCGTGTTAGCGAGTATGGGTGACACGACAGTGTTAGTCACTGTTGTAGGTAAAAAAGAAGCCGATGCAGGCCGTGACTTCTTTCCTCTGACTGTTAACTATCAAGAAAAGAGCTATGCAGCGGGTAAAATTCCTGGTGGTTTCTTTAAGCGTGAAGGCCGTCCTTCAGAAGATGAGACATTAATCGCTCGCCTGATCGACCGTCCAATTCGTCCTCTTTTCCCTAATGGTTTCACCAACGAAGTTCAAGTTATCATCACTGTGGTATCTGTCGATCCACAAATCGAGCCCGATATTATTTCGATGATCGGTACTTCGGCGGCGCTTGCCATTTCGGGTATTCCATTCAGCGGTCCATTAGGTGCGGCGCGTGTGGGTTACATCAATGGCGAATACGTACTGAACCCAACAGTGACTCAGTTAGAAAGCAGCCAACTAAACTTGGTTGTTGCAGGTACTGAGAGCGCGGTATTGATGGTTGAGTCAGAAGCTCAAGCCTTACCAGAAGAAGTGATGTTAGGCTCAGTGGTTTATGGTCACGACCAACAACAAGTGGTTATCAAAGCGATTGCTGAATTCAAAGCAGAAGCCGGTAAACCAGCTTGGAATTGGACTGCTCCAGTGCAAGATGAAACGCTGGTTGCTCAAATCAAAGCGCTTGCTGAAGCGGGTTTAGGCGATGCGTATAAAATCCAAGTAAAGCAAGATCGTTATGCTCAAGTTGCTGTTGTTAAAGCTGCAACGAAAGAAGCGTTATTAGCAAGCAATCCTAATATTGATTTACGTGAAGTTGATGGTCTGCTCGGTAGCTTAGAGAAGAAAGTAGTTCGTGGTCGCATCATCCGTGGTGAGCCGCGTATCGATGGTCGTGAGCCAGATATGATTCGCGCATTAAGCGTATTGGCAGGCGTATTACCACGTACCCACGGTAGTGCACTGTTTACCCGTGGCGAAACCCAAGCGCTGGTGACTTGTACTTTAGGTACTGAGCGTGACGCACAGAAGATTGATAGCATTATGGGCGAGCGCACTAGCCGCTTCATGCTGCACTACAACTTCCCTCCTTATTCTGTTGGTGAGACAGGTATGGTGGGTTCACCTAAGCGTCGTGAAATCGGCCACGGCAAGTTAGCATGGCGCGGTATCAACGCAGTAATGCCTTCTGCTGAAGAGTTCCCATACAGTGTACGTGTGGTTTCTGAAATCACTGAATCTAACGGTTCAAGCTCTATGGCATCAGTCTGTGGTACGTCTCTTGCGCTGATGGATGCGGGTGTACCTATCAAGACTTCTGTAGCGGGTATCGCTATGGGTCTAGTGAAAGAAGGCGATGACTTTGTGGTTCTGTCTGACATCTTAGGTGATGAAGACCACTTAGGTGACATGGACTTCAAAGTAGCCGGTACCCGTGACGGTGTGACTGCACTGCAGATGGATATCAAGATCGAAGGTATTACCAAAGAAATCATGGAAATTGCACTGCAACAAGCCTATGGCGCACGTGTACATATCCTAAACGTGATGGATCAAGCGATTGGTTCGCACCGTGATGATATCTCTGACCATGCTCCACGTATCACAACTATCAAGATCAACCCAGAGAAGATCCGTGATGTTATCGGTAAAGGCGGCGCGGTAATTCGTGCACTGACTGAAGAAACCGGCACTACTATCGAGCTTGAAGATGACGGTACAGTTAGAATTGCTTCTTCTAATGGTGAAGCCACCAAAGAAGCTATCCGTCGTATCGAAGAAATCACTTCAGAAGTTGAAGTGGGTCGTATCTACAACGGTAAAGTTATCCGTATCGTTGACTTCGGTGCCTTCGTTAACATTCTGCCAGGTAAAGATGGTTTAGTGCACATTTCGCAAATCAGCGATGAGCGTGTTGCTAACGTCTCTGACCACCTTGAACTGAACCAAGAAGTCACCGTTAAAGTGATGGAAGTGGATCGTCAAGGCCGTGTAAGACTGTCAATCAAAGAAGCACAGACTAAAGAGCCAGCTGCTGAATAATGGTCTAAACAGACATTATCGGTGTCAGTTTCGACGTGACGTGACTAAAAGGAGATCAATTGATCTCCTTTTTGTTTGTTTGGGTTTAATAAAGTTGTGTTTAATGCTATTCCTCAATAGCAGTCCAGTTGTGGGATTGCTATCATGAACATTCTTCTGCGTGAGTTGGGAATCTAAAAAGGTAGAAATGGATGAGTCTTAAAATTAGAACCGCTGTTGTTGCTGTGCTGGCGGGTGCCAGCTTGATGTTGGCTGGATGTGCGACCACTCAATCCCCCTTAGACAACCAAAATGACGTTGAAGGTAAATTGGTTATCGCCCCGGTGATGACTGATTATAAAGTCGAGGTGACCCTTGCTAAGCTCAATGAGATTTTATCAGCTGTTGAATTGACCAACGAGCAGCGCGCTCGTTTCCATTATGATCGTGGGGTAATTTACGACAGCGTGGGCTTGCGTTTAATGGCGCGCATCGATTTTATGCAAGCGCTAAAATTGCAACCAGACTTAGCCGATGCCTATAATTTCCTTGGTATTTATTATACCCAAGAGGGGGAATACGATAGTGCCTATGAGGCGTTTGATGGTGTATTAGAGTTATCGCCAAACTATGATTATGCCTACTTGAATCGTGGTATCGCGCTTTATTATGGTGACCGTAACGATCTTGCCTTAAAAGATATGCAATCCTTCTATGCTGCCGATAATAAAGATGGTTACCGAGCATTATGGTTGTATTTGATCCAATCAAAGGATAATGCCGTTGAGGCTAAACGCCAGCTACAGGAACACCGTAAGGGGCTTGAAGCGGATGCATGGTCAACCGTGATTGTTGATTATTATTTGGGCGTTAAGAGTCGTGAACAGGTATTTGCCGATGCCAAGTTAGGCCTCACTCATCCTAAAGAATATGCTGAACGTTTATGTGAAGCTTATTTCTATCTTGCCAAAATGGCTATTGCCAATAAGCAATATCAAGAGGCTGCAAATTATTTCCGTCTCGCCCTTGCGACTAATATTTATGACTTTGTTGAGCACAGATATGCGCGAATTGAGCTGGCAAAGGTCAAAGGGTTGCTCGAAGGCACAAAATAAGTCTTATCGCCCGAGGCTCATCTTGGGCTTTGCCTAGCCAAGCACGCACTGAGGCGCTATAATTTGCGCCTTTTTTAGCGATACGAGTGCATAGGTTAAATGTCAGACAATAAAGTAGAGGTCGATAAACGTCGCACCTTCGCGATTATATCGCACCCCGACGCGGGTAAAACCACCATTACCGAAAAAGTGCTGTTATTCGGAAACGCGCTGCAGAAAGCGGGTACCGTTAAGGGCAAAAAGTCGGGTCAGCACGCTAAGTCTGACTGGATGGAAATGGAAAAAGACCGTGGTATTTCGATTACAACGTCTGTCATGCAGTTTCCCTATGGTGGCGCGCTCGTTAACCTACTCGACACCCCTGGCCACGAAGACTTCTCGGAAGATACTTACCGCACCTTAACGGCGGTCGACTCTTGCTTGATGGTTATCGACTCCGCAAAGGGTGTTGAAGATCGTACCATCAAATTGATGGAAGTGACCCGTCTGCGCGATACACCTATCGTGACCTTTATGAACAAACTCGACCGTGATATTCGCGATCCTATCGAACTGATGGATGAGGTCGAGAACGTACTTAATATCGCCTGTGCGCCTATTACTTGGCCTATTGGTAGCGGTAAAGAATTTAAGGGTGTTTACCATATTCTGCGCGATGAAGTGGTGCTATACCAAAGCGGTTTGGGACACACAATTCAAGAGCGCCGTGTAATTGAAGGTATCGATAACCCTGATCTGGATAAAGCGATTGGCAGCTATGCCGCTGATCTGCGTGATGAAATGGAACTGGTTCGCGGAGCATCAAACGAGTTTGATCATCAAGCCTTCTTAAAGGGTGAGCTTACGCCAGTGTTCTTCGGTACCGCATTAGGTAACTTCGGTGTTGACCATATCCTCGATGGTATTGTGGAGTGGGCACCTAAACCGCTACCTCGTGAAAGTGATGTGCGGATGATCATGCCTGACGAAGAAAAATTCACCGGTTTTGTGTTTAAAATTCAAGCAAACATGGATCCTAAACACCGTGACCGTGTTGCCTTTATGCGTGTTTGCTCTGGTCGCTATGAGCAAGGCATGAAGATGCACCATGTACGCATCGGCAAAGATGTTAACGTCAGCGATGCGTTGACCTTTATGGCGGGCGACCGTGAGCGCGCTGAAGTGGCGTATCCTGGTGATATTATTGGTTTACATAACCACGGAACCATTCGTATCGGCGATACGTTCACTCAAGGTGAAAAGTTCCGCTTTACCGGTGTACCTAACTTTGCGCCCGAAATGTTCCGCCGTATTCGTCTGCGCGATCCGCTCAAGCAAAAGCAATTACTTAAGGGCTTAGTTCAGCTATCTGAAGAAGGGGCTGTGCAGGTGTTTCGTCCTTTAGATACCAATGACTTGATCGTGGGTGCCGTGGGTGTACTCCAGTTTGAAGTGGTTGTTGGCCGCTTAAAGAGCGAGTACAACGTTGAGGCAATTTACGAAGGTATTAGCGTTTCAACTGCGCGCTGGGTTTATTGTAAAGATGAGCGTAAGCTAGAAGAGTTCCGCCGCAAGTGTAGCCAAAACTTGGCGCTCGACGGTGGTGATAACTTAACTTACATTGCGCCAACTATGGTTAACTTAAATCTTTCAATGGAAAGATACCCTGATATCGAGTTCGCTAAAACGCGCGAGCACTAACAGGTAAGTAGCTCTAGGGTTAAAGGCGGTGATTCACCGCCTTTTTTGTATCTAAAATTTGTGAGGTGACTGATGATAAGTTGGATAACTCGCGCGTGGCAGGCTTATATCCGTTGGTGCGACAAGATGGGACTCACGCCCGAGAATCGCCGTTGTTGCATGCCAAGATTAGAAGATCCGCCACTAATTCGAACTAAAGCTGATTGTCAAATAAAAGCGCAATCATCGAATGGAGACACAAAAACGGAGTGACAGATTGATGATGCTAGATACTCACGCGCACCTCGATTTTGTCGAGTTTGATAGTGACCGCGATCAAGTCATACAGCGTATGCATCATGCGGGCATCGATAATCTGATTATCCCAGGAGTATCACCACAACACTGGACTAAACAATTGGCCATTGCTGAGCAATACCAGTGTTATTTTGCCTTAGGGATCCACCCTTGGTTTTGCCCGGAAGATGTTGATAAGGCCATCACAGAATTAACATTACAGGTTGCTCAGTTACGAGAATGTCCCCGTTTTGTTGCCATTGGTGAGTGTGGGTTAGACAAACTTTATGCTGACAATTGGAGCAACCAGTTAGCATTTTTTGACGCTCAGTTGGCGCTTGCTTATGAGCAGAATTTGCCCGTTATCGTCCATGCGGTAAAGGCACATCAAGAGGTGCTATTCCATTTAAAGCGCCATAAACTCCCAAAAGCGGGCGTAATACACGCCTTTTCTGGCAGTCCTGATATTGCACTCGAATACACTAAGCTAGGTTTTAAACTAGGCATTGGTGGTTTAGTGATGAATCCGAATGCGAAAAAACTGCTCAAAACTGTCAGTGAATTGCCCTTAGAAAGTTTCCTACTTGAGACTGATTCTCCTGCCATGACTCCGCTAAATGTTACCGAAAAACGCAATCAACCCGCTAATGCTGTACTTTTTATAGACAAAATTGCAACTTTGCAAAAAAAATCTAGTGTTCTAATATCAGAACACTTGGTGTCGAATGCAATGCAACTGTTTGACCTTTAGTTGTTTTTGGTTAAACAGGTGTATGTCGCAATAGCATTTTGCTCTAAGCGATTGAAATTAAACTCCAAAATTTTGATCAAAACGACGATTTTCGACTTTCTCTCGGGTATAATCTGACTCGGAAATAGGTTGATTAACAACATAATTAAAAAGTGTTAACAATAGGGTGATGGTTAATGAATATATTGATGAGCTTAGTAGGGGTGGTCGTCCTACTTGCGATAGGTTTCCTCCTATCGAATAACAAAAAAGCAATTAACTTGCGTACTGTGGGTGGGGCATTAGCCATCCAAGCTGCCTTCGGTGGTTTTGTACTGTACGTTCCTGTCGGTAAAGATATCCTGAAAGGTGTATCTGACGCCGTATCTAGCGTTATCGGTTATGCACAAAACGGTATCGGTTTCCTGTTCGGTGATTTAGCTAACTTCAAACTTGGCTTTATCTTCGCGGTAAACGTGTTGCCAGTTATTGTGTTCTTCTCTTCTCTAATCGCCGTTCTGTACTATTTAGGCGTAATGCAGTGGATCATCCGTATCATCGGTGGTGGTCTGCAAAAAGCATTAGGCACAAGCCGTACTGAATCTATGTCTGCGACTGCTAACATCTTCGTTGGTCAAACTGAAGCGCCGTTAGTTGTTCGTCCATTCATTCCTACTATGACTCAATCAGAACTGTTTGCGATCATGGTGGGTGGTTTAGCTTCTATTGCAGGTTCAGTACTGGCTGGTTACGCGCAAATGGGCGTGCCTATTGAGTACTTAGTTGCTGCGTCATTCATGGCGGCACCAGGTGGTCTATTAATGGCTAAACTGATGCACCCAGAAACTGAAGTTGCTAAAAACGACATGGATGAATTACCAGAAGATCCTGATAAGCCAGCTAACGTATTAGACGCTGCTGCTGCGGGTGCTTCATCTGGTATGCATTTAGCGCTGAACGTAGGTGCAATGCTGTTAGCCTTCGTTGGCTTGATCGCTATGATCAACGGCATCATCGGTGGTGTAGGTGGTTGGTTTGGTGTTGAAGGTTTAACACTGGAACTGATCCTTGGCTATGTGTTCATGCCTTTAGCATTCCTTATCGGTGTGCCTTGGAATGAAGCATTAGTTGCTGGTTCTTTCATTGGTCAAAAGATCATTGTTAACGAATTCGTAGCTTACCTGAACTTTGCTCCATACTTAAAAGACATCGCTGATGGCGGTATGGTTGTGGCTGAAACTGGTTTAGCTATGACCGACAGAACCAAAGCGATTGTTTCGTTTGCACTGTGTGGTTTTGCGAACTTGTCTTCTATCGCGATTCTGTTGGGTGGTTTAGGTGCTATGGCTCCTAACCGTCGTCACGATTTAGCTAAAATGGGTATTCGTGCGGTTATCGCAGGCTCGTTAGCTAACTTAATGAGTGCAACAATTGCGGGTCTGTTCTTAGCTATCTAAGCACAGAAACGTTGGGGAGAGATTCCCCACTAACTAGGTCCTGACCATGCAGGGCAGGACCTAAGTTAATTCAACCATTTTCCAGTAGTGATTCCTGTAGTGAATAGTTTCTCCGATTGTATAGGTCAGATTACAACTAAACTTTAGCTGTGATGCTGTCTTACGGTCGTGACGTACGGTTAAGTTAATTAGTCGTAAACAATAAGTCGCGACTTTGTTCACAATTAAGAATTTTGTGTTCGTGATTTTACGCAAGATTATTGAGATTTTTTTTAATCGAGGTAAAATGCGAGCGCCACAAAAAGAACGCTACCCTAGACGGTAGCAACCAAAATAATGGGGTTGATGATGAAAAACGTTAAAACTTTAGCTTTAGCCGCTACAGCAGTAGCAGCAATCTCCGGCAACGCATTTGCTGCAGACCGTACTGACCTTCACGGTTCTGACTACAAGTGGATGCAGTTCAACGCTATGTACTCTATCGGCGAAAAGCCTGATAACCCAGCTACTGGCGACCAACACAACTACTTAGAAATGGAGTTCGGCGGCCGTTCTGGTGTATTCGATCTCTATGGTTATGTTGACGTATTCAACTTAGCAAACCAATCAAGCAGCAACGGTGACAAGAACCCAGGTTCTGGCACTAGCAAACTGTTCATGAAATTTGCTCCACGTGTTTCTATCGATGCATTAACGGGTAAAGATTTATCTTTCGGCCCAGTACAAGAAGTTTACTTCTCTACTCTGTTCAACTGGGATGGTCTGAACGGTGAAGGCGTTAACTCTACTTTCTGGGGTGTTGGTGCTGACGTAAACGTGCCTTGGTTAGGCAAAACAGGTATGAACCTGTACGGTTTCTACGACATGAACGCTAAAGAGTGGAACGGTTACCAATTCTCTGCTAACTGGTTCAAGCCTTTCTACTTCTTCGACAACAAGAGCTTCCTGTCATTCCAAGGTTATATCGATTACCAATTCGGTGCTGACGAAGACAAGACTGCTTTCGTACCAAAAACCTCTAACGGTGGTAACATCTTCTTCGGTCTATACTGGCACTCAGATCGTTACGCTCTGGGCTATGGCCTGAAAGGCTTCAAAGACGTTTACCTGTTAGAAGACGGTGCTGGTGCACTGGCTCTAGAATCAACAGGTTGGTCACACTACCTGTCTGCTACTTACAAGTTTTAATTTCTTGTAAGAGCCGTTGGAGCCGCGATGGCGGCTCCATCTTTTATGTGTCATGAATCTTTATCTAAACCCATTTATAATTTGAGCAGTGCGTTTATATAAAGGTTTGTGTTTTTCTCGCGCTAAAACGGATTTTTCGCGGAAAAGTAGGAACAAGATATTATTCGTCTCCTCTCTTCCGGTCTTCAAGGATTCAAGTCGTGATCACTTATAGTCAATTTAAGTGTCAGGATGCCTAGTTATGTATAGGCAAGATTGAATACCTAATAAATATGTAATTTGCCCTACACAAATTACTCGGCATCGCCTGAAGGCCCGGCCATATAAAAATAATCAAAATAATGCCACCTCTAAGCGTTGCTTATAAGCGACTGATTTCTATTTATTTGTTTTTTCTTTTGGAGAGCTATTATGACTGATTTAAAAAAAGCAGCACAACGCGCCATCGAACTTATGGATTTAACCACCTTAAATGATGACGATACCGATCAGAAGGTGATCGACCTGTGTCACAAAGCGGTAACGCCAGCGGGTAATACTGCTGCCATCTGTATCTATCCTCGCTTCATTCCTATCGCACGTAAGACCCTCGATGAATTGGGCGCCGAAGACATTCAAATCGCGACAGTAACCAACTTCCCACACGGTAACGACGATATCGCTATTGCGGTATTAGAAACCCGTGCAGCGGTTGCCTATGGCGCCGATGAAGTGGATGTGGTATTTCCATACCGCGCGCTGATGGAAGGCAACGAAACAGTCGGCTATGAGTTAGTCAAAGCCTGTAAAGAAGCCTGTGGCGAAGTATTGCTGAAAGTCATCATTGAATCGGGTGTATTAGCCGATCCTGCGCTTATTCGCCGCGCCTCTGAACTGTCTATCGATGCCGGAGCTGATTTTATTAAGACGTCTACCGGTAAAGTGCCTGTCAACGCAACCCTTGAAGCGGCTGAAATCATGCTGACTGTGATCAGTGAGAAGAACACCAAAGTAGGCTTTAAGCCTGCTGGCGGCGTACGTGATGCTGCTCAAGCTGCAGAGTTTTTAGGTGTGGCTGAGCGTATTCTTGGTGCGGATTGGGTCTCTCCACGTACCTTTAGATTTGGTGCTTCAAGCTTACTCAATAGCTTGTTACACACGTTAGAATTAGCCGATGCGCCTAAGCCGACTCAAGGCTATTAATCGAACATTGCATCTCGATTAATACCAAAATCGTATATCGAAACTAATTAAGTGTGACCTAAATCTAGTTGGAAACATCAAAACTTCGATAGCATGTGATTGTAATATTGCTACAGTTTTGATGTTTCATTGCAAAGCTAAATAACGGATATGTTGTATTAGTATTTAGCTTGGAGGCAGTATCATGTTTCTAGCTCAAGAAATTATACGTAAGAAACGCAATGGGTTAGCCTTAAGTACCGAAGAGATCCAGTTCTTCGTTAAGGGCATTACCACTAATGCAGTGTCGGAAGGTCAGATCGCCGCATTAGGCATGGCTGTGTATTTCAATGACATGAATATGGATGAAAGAATCGCTTTGACTACGGCAATGCGCGATTCTGGCACTGTACTCAATTGGCAATCACTTGGTCTTAATGGCCCAGTCATCGATAAACACAGTACAGGTGGTGTCGGTGATGTGATTAGTCTTATGCTCGGCCCTATGGCCGCTGCCTGCGGTGGTTATGTGCCGATGATTTCGGGTCGCGGACTCGGACATACAGGCGGTACGCTCGATAAGTTCGACGCTATTCCCGGTTATCAAACCGAACCTTCGAGTGAATTGTTCCGCAAAGTGGTTAAAGACGTTGGTGTGGCGATTATTGGCCAAACTGGCGATCTGGTCCCCGCCGATAAACGTTTCTACTCCATCCGTGACAACACTGCGACCGTCGAATCCATCTCCCTCATTACCGCCTCTATTCTCTCTAAGAAATTAGCTTGTAGTCTCGATGCATTGGCGATGGACGTTAAAGTCGGTAGCGGCGCATTTATGCCAACTTACGAAGCCTCTGAAGAGCTTGCTCGCAGCATTGCAGCGGTAGCCAATGGCGCAGGTACTAAAACGACGGCCTTACTCACCGACATGAACCAAGTATTAGCCTCATGTGCGGGTAATGCGGTTGAAGTGAAAGAAGCCATCGACTTCTTAACCGGTGCTTACCGTAATCCTCGTCTGTACGCTGTGACTATGGGTCTTTGCGCCGAGATGTTACTCCTTGGTGGCTTAGCGACTGATGAAGCGGATGCCCGTGCCAAGTTAAACCGTGTACTCGATAATGGCCGTGCTGCCGAGATCTTTGGCAAGATGGTTTCAGGCCTCGGTGGCCCCGTCGATTTTGTCGAAAACTACAGTAAGTACTTACCGCAATCGCAAATTATTCGCCCTGTCTTTGCGGATACCCAAGGTTATGCCTACAGCATGGATACCCGCGAACTCGGTTTAGCCGTGGTTACCTTAGGTGGTGGTCGTCGCAAACCTGGTGATGCACTCGACTACAGTGTTGGTTTGACGCAAGTCTGTGCCCTTGGCGATAAAATTGATGCTTCTACGCCGATTGCTGTGATCCACGCGCAATCTGAAGAAGCCTTTGCGCAGGCAGAAGAAGCGGTGAAAAAAGCGATTCATATCGATGAAGTCGCTCCAGAAAAAACACCTGAGATCTATGCTTATATTCGAGCTTCGGATCTTTAAGGAAGAATTATGAAACGTACAGTTATAATGATGTTGGATTCCTTTGGCGTGGGCGCTGCTGGTGACGCTGCCAAGTTTGGGGATCTAGGTTCTGACACATTTGGCCATATCGCCAAAGCCTGCGCCGAAGGTAAAGCGGATACTGGTCGTAAAGGCCCATTAGCTCTGCCAAACTTGGCCCGTTTAGGGTTAGCCCATGCCGCGATGGAGAGTACTGGGGCGTTTGCACCAGGCTTTGCGGACAATGTTGAGCTGATTGGTGCCTATGGCCACGCTCAGGAATTAAGTTCGGGTAAAGATACCCCGAGCGGTCACTGGGAAATGGCGGGAGTACCCGTATTATTCGAATGGGGCTATTTTAGCGAGCACCAAAACTCATTCCCTAAAGAGCTGACCGATAAGATTTTGGCCCGTGCGGGACTCGATGGCTTTTTAGGTAACTGCCATGCTTCTGGTACTACTATTCTGGAAGAATTAGGCGAAGAGCATATGCGCTCTGGCAAGCCAATTTTTTACACCTCGGCAGATTCTGTATTCCAGATTGCCTGCCATGAAGGCACATTTGGCTTAGAAAATTTATATCGTCTTTGCGAAATCGCTCGTGAAGAGTTAGAACCTTATAACATTGGCCGTGTGATTGCGCGTCCATTCGATGGTACTGGCCCAAGCGACTTTGCTCGTACTGGTAACCGTAAGGATTACTCCCTCGAGCCGCCAGCGAAGACAGTGTTAGATAAGTTAAAAGCCGCCGGTGGTGAAGTGGTGAGTGTGGGTAAGATTGCCGACATTTACGCTTACTGTGGCATCACCAAAAAGGTGAAGGCAAACGGTTTAGAAGCGTTATTTGATGCAACGTTAGCCGAAGTGAAATCAGCGGGTGAAAATACTATCGTATTCACTAACTTTGTTGATTTTGACTCCCACTATGGCCACCGCCGTGATGTAGCAGGTTATGCGAAAGGGCTGGAGTATTTCGACTCGCGTTTACCTGAAATGCTGGCGCTGCTGGATGAGGACGATCTGTTAATCCTCACCGCTGACCATGGTTGCGACCCAACATGGCAAGGTACGGACCATACTCGTGAATATGTGCCTGTATTGGCTTATGGCGCAGGACTGAAAGCCGGCTCACTCGGTCGCCGTAACAGTTTCGCCGATATCGGCCAATCTATCGCTAGCTACTTCAAGCTTGAGCCGATGGAATACGGTGAGTCGTTTATCTAAGTAAACGTGCAAGATCTCGATTTGGCGGCCAGCATTGGGCCGTCAGTAAACAAAGACTTAAGTCTTAATAAAATAAACAGGGGTTATTTCGATGGCAACACCACACATTAATGCTGTAGAGGGCGCATTCGCTGAGACGGTTCTGTTTCCTGGCGATCCATTACGTGCAAAATATATTGCTGAAACATTCTTAGAAAATGTTGAGCAAGTGACTGACGTTCGAAACATGCTAGGTTTTACTGGTACTTACAAAGGTAAACGTATTTCTGTTATGGGTTCAGGCATGGGTATTCCTTCATGCTCAATCTATGCAACCGAATTAATTAAAGACTACGGCGTTAAGAACCTGATCCGCGTGGGTACTTGTGGCGCGATCAGCACTGACGTTAAAGTGCGCGATGTGATCATCGGCATGGGGGCTTGTACCGATTCTCAAGTTAACCGTTTACGTTTCAAAGGCCAAGATTTCGCGGCTATCGCGAACTACGAGCTGATGAATGCCGTGATCGAATCTGCCAAAGTGAAAGGCACTAAGATCCGTGTTGGTAACGTTTTCTCTGCCGACCTGTTCTACACTCCTGATCCACAAATGTTTGACGTGATGGAAAAAATGGGCGTGTTAGGCGTAGAGATGGAAGCCGCTGGTTTATACGGTGTTGCCCATGAATTCGGTGCCCGTGCACTGTGTGTGGTAACGGTATCTGACCATATCCGTACTGGCGAAAAAACCACTTCTGATGAGCGTCAAACCACGTTCAACGATATGATCGTGATGACATTAGACGCTGCAATTACGCTGTAATGTGTTGCTAATGCAGTCATAAGAAAAGGGTTCGCATTGCGAACCCTTTTTATTACCCTGTCTTCTTTTAGATTAGCCTGCTAAACCGTGCTGCCAAATGTTCGATGGATAAAATCCTGTAATGCGGCGCAGACCAAAGATGCCTCAGTTTGACCTGAGACGCTTCAATTAACCCGTTGAGTCTGTGTCTAAATCGCTCGGTTGAACAGGGACTTTCTCCGCGGAGGATTTCGAGGTATTGGTCTTCACGCGGCGGACCGATTTAACCTTAGGTTTATTCGGGGTGGATACTGAGGTTTGTGGCTCTGTGGCCGACGCAACAGCTTGCGTCGACTGCGTTTTAGACTGAGGCATAGTGTTGGATGATGAATCATCCTTTGCTCCTATCTCAGGTGCTGTTTCTGGTTTCAACTCAGTTTTCAGATCAGACACTTGCTCTGGCATTTGCTCAGACTCAGTTTTTGTTTCTGTAATGGCTTTGGCCTTCTTCACTTTAGGCTGAATACTGGCTTGATTACTGTTTTCATCCGGCACTTTAGCGTTTTCTGTGATTTTTCCTAAAGGCAAAGTATCTGTAGTTTGTTTATTTTCTTCGGTTTCTTTATTTTCTGTCGGCTTTTGAGCGGCCTCTGTATCACTCGCGATGACTTCATCCAACTGCTCATCCTGATGACCCGCAGACTTCGATTCCTCAGCCGCTTCAGGGGCTTTTATCGCTTTATTCTTTTTAGGGTTTTTACGCAATTTGGCGCGGGTGCGGCGACGGTCAAAATCGGCGCGTTTAAAAGATAAAGCGCGGGATAACAACATGCCTATTAGGCCAGCAACCAGCAGCATTATTTGTTGCTGCTCCATATTCAGGTTATGCGCTTCTTTGATTTCATTAAAAAATAGTTTGGTATCGAGCCTAACCTCGACATAACCTAAATTCTTGCCATCCTGAGTCACGGGTTCAACATAGGGGGGATATTTGCTCAGTAGCAGACTCATTTCTTCTGATTCGGGATCTAAGGCATCTTTAGTCAGGCTTTGAGCAAAGGCTAAGCGTATTCCTTGATCGCTAAATATTGCAGCTGACATCACCTTAGGATCTTCAACTAGAGCGCTGGCGAGCCACTGGAGTTGCTCATCATTTTGTAATTGTAGGGCGGGCGCCGCGCTATAGGCCGTTTGCTGCACCAGTAATCTGGCCATCTTTTGCGTTTGGGACTTTAGAAGCAGCTGACCTTGTAGTAGGCTTGTTTGCCACAATTGCACTAAGCCGACCATCAAGGTCAAGGCGATGGCGATTTGGAGCAGTCTACTGATTTTATGGCTTTTCTTTAGCCCTTTAAGATATAACACTTTGACCCTTAATAATGAGAGCGCTTGCCTAATCATAATTGATTCTGCGTGAGCCCGATAGTTGGAGAACACGAGTCCTATGGAAAGCTTGAACCAAAATCCGCTGTTTGTATGGTTAGCAGCTAACCCTTTACCTCGTTTTGAATATCAGGGGCTCAGTTTTGAGGCTTATCAGGAATCGTCTACGCGGTCATCCCTGAGTGTATTTGCTATGCGTCTGATTTACGAAGATTTAAGTCTTGAGGACTCTCTTGCGACTTGGATTGTTTCTCTGGCTGAAAGTCTCAAATTAACCATGCTCTCCATTGCACCTATTCGTCGTCAAGTGGCACTGCATTGCGTCGAATTAGCGCTGCCTGTAGAGCCCAGTGCCGAATTGTTAGCAACCTGTCCATCTCAGGTAGAGTTACATTTAATTCATGGCCCATTACCTAAACTGAGCGAGCCCGGTTTACTGGTGATGGACATGGATTCTACCGCGATCCAAATTGAATGTATTGATGAGCTTGCCGCGAGGGCTGGGGTTGGCGAGCAAGTGGCGGCGATCACTGAGCGCGCGATGCAGGGCGAGTTGGATTTTGAGCAGAGTCTGCGCCAAAGGGTTGCCCAGCTTCAGGGCGCCGATGCCAAGATTATTCAAACCTTGTGTGACACTTTGCCATTGATGCCGGGTCTTGAGGCTATGTTGACCGAGCTTAAGTCGCACCATTGGCGCCTCGTTGTGGCTTCAGGAGGCTTCACGCCGTTTGTTGGTCACTTAAAACAGCTGCTGAATTTAGATGCGGCCTTTGCCAATGAATTAGTCATAACGGACGGTCAGCTGGCGGGAGCCGTCACCGGAAAAGTCGTCGATGCCCAGTTTAAGGCCGATGTGGTCAACCGTTGTAGCCAAGAATGGCAAATCCCAGTGGGGCAACGTGTGGCGATAGGTGATGGTGCTAACGATATTCCTATGGTGCAGGCGGCTGACTTTGGGATTGCCTTCCATGCCAAGCCCAAACTTGCCGCCGCAGCAGATGCTCGGATCCGTAGTTTGGACCTTAGAGTATTGCCTTATCTATTGCAGTGTTAATAAGAGTCTCAGTCGATTATGTGGCGACATTAGAGTAATGACTCTTGTTTTTTGAGGCTTAACTGGTAGTTTAGTGTTCATTAATGGACTACCAGTGACTGACTTTGACTTCAACTCCAGATGAGCATTCTGCTCAAATATTTTCACAAACCTCCCTCTATCTTCCTTATCGGGATGGACAGTTACACTTGCGCCAGTTGTTGCCAATTACTGCTGATTTTTCTAAACCGCCGATCCTGATGTTGCATGGCGCTATGTCAAATGGCCGAGTTTTTTACAGCCAGAGCGGTCGTGGTTTGGGATGTTTTCTTGCTAAGGCGGGTTTTGTGGTTTATGTGCTCGATACCGCTGGACGAGGATTAAGTTTACCAAAAATCAGTCGAGATTTTACCTTAGGACAAGGTGAGGTGATCCGTGAGCAATTGCTATTAGTACAACAGTATATTTTGAATATTCATAATCAGGCCTGTCAGGAACAGGGGAAAATATCCCCCTCACGTGTGCATTGGTGCGCCCATTCCTGGGGCGGAGTGTTGATGGCGAGCGCCTTAGCGCGTTACCCTGAACTGCAGCAAAGTGTGCGTTCACTGCTCACCTTCGGCAGTAAACGCACTATTCGCGTCAAATCTTTCAAAAAATGGTTGATGGTCGATGTGTTTTGGAATCGCCTTGCACCAAGTTTAGCGGTTGGGCAGGGATATCTCGCCGCCGATAAACTGCGTGTCGGTATGGATAACGAGAGTCGGGCATCATTGAATCAAAGTATTGATTGGGTGCGAGGTGAGTGGCGCGATCACGATGACGGTTTTGATTATGCCAAGGCGGCTAAGGCAGCCAACTGGCCCGTCGCTTGGTTTATAGCGGGGCAAAACGATACTGTGCTTGGGCATCCTGAAGATGTCGCCGATATGATCTCTGAGTGTGGCTTTCGCCAAGTGAAATTCACTTTGCTCTCAAAGGCGAACGGCTTTAAACACGACTATGGCCATGCGGATATGCTGACTCATCTGGATGCGATGAGTGACCATTTTCCGCTGATCCGCGATTGGTATTTAGGCTTTGAACTCGCGGTATTAAAAGACGAGGAATAAGTTAGGCCTGTTTATGTAACACTGGGTATCTTAATTCCACCTCTTGGGTGATATCCAGCAATTCACCTACACCGATAATACGCCAGAGCTGATCTTCAAGTTGTTTTGCCCTGTGATTTGCATGGATATTGATATATTCCAATTCGCGGCGCAGATATCCCATATCTGGTTTTTCGGTGGCTCCTCGGTAAATTCGCAGTGCCATAAAGCGTCCAGCCAATTTACTTTGGGTGATAAACGCGACTTTAGCTTGAGCATCACCGACTTCAATCGCGGGTATACATTTTAAATGGAATCGGCCGCGGGACTGACGCGTCAGTTGAATAAAGACTTCAATAAAATCCATATCCTGCTGGGGTTTCATTTGGCGGATGGGGTCGAGAATATCCCGTTTAAAAAAGCCATCCTTGAGCAGCGGAGCGAGGTTATATTGCAACGTATCTGAAGAACCCGCGGCAAAAATATCACTAATTTCATCATGTTCAGTACTGACGCCTAAGCAAGCCACTTGTGCTGATTTAGTCGTTTTTTCAACGAAGTAGGGCACAGAATGGAGTTCGCGTAATAGGATATTTTTTAGTCCATCAGCAAGTTCGTTTGCTTCACTATTATTTTCAGTGAGTTGTTCTAGCTTTTCTTTATTGTGGGCGATCAATTTGTTTAAAAACTCGACACCGACATGGGGCGTATGGCCCATGACAGCGGCTAAATGTAACGTGACGCCATTCTTACGGGTTCGAACTAAGCGGTAGGGTAAATTCTCGAGTTGAGTTTTGCCGGCAATGGTTTGCAGTTTAGGTAAACTGATCATCAAGGGTTTATTGGTTACAAACGCCGTGGGATTGTCGAGCGTGAGCTGCATGCCACGACCTGAGATATCTAAGGTGATTCCTGTTGCTTTTAGGCCACCCTGCGAGACATTGACTAAGGTTTTAAAGGCGAAGCGTGCTTCCTGCCGCCGCTCACTAAATTGCATTGCAATCGGTTTGATTTGGTGGGTGCTGAGCCGTTGCTGGCCGAAAGCTTTTAGGGCATTGGCATTGCTATCATCCTGCCAGGCTTTATAGGTCGCTCTTTCATCCTCATTGGTCAGATCGATAAGTTGTAGCATATGGCTAAACAGCGCTAACTGTTGTTCGACCAGCGGACTATATTTGGCATCATCCCCAGGCAATGTCGCTCGGCGATAGCCTTTAGCATGGTAAATTTTATCAGGAACCAGTTTAAAAATACGCCAGCTTGGTTTGGTTGAAGCAAAACCTAAAAACAATGATACCAAGCCTTTAGCTTTTAATTCGGCTAAGGTAGCCGAATAAAAATACAAGCAGCCTTGGGCGTTGTAGGTAAACGTAAAAAATAACCCATAGTCAGGATTTTCGGGATGGCTAAGTAGCGCAGAAAGCCGTGCTGATGTCAGCATTGCTGGTAACTGGCTGATATCGTTCTCATCTTGAAAATAATGCACTATCTGCTGATTATCTCGACTCAGCAGCATATGGCTAATTGATTGGGTTTGTTGATTCAAAAATAACGGTAAATGTGGCAAATGCGGCAGATAATGACGCTCGAATCCCAGGCCGGATGCTGTCACCAAAACATCGTTCACATCGAGTTTATAACGGAGTTTATAGCCTCGAATCAAATTGCCCAGCATTTCACCTAGCGCATCAGTGCCACCAATACGCTTCAATCTTAACCAAATAAATTCACCATTAGTTTGGCTATCAACAATGTGGTAATCGACTCCAAGTTGTAGATCGGGGTAATAATATTCTTCACTTAGCTCGAGAAGCTTTACCTTTAGCGGTTTATCGAGGTCAAAAGGATGATTCGCCGCCAAGCGAATGCGCGCACCACCAATGGATAAATCAACGGTGATCCCCGGCATTTCAGGTCTGCCAGGTTGGGAAACGGCAATGCGGATACTGTAATTCATCCGCTCTTCAGTGCGATTAAAATAACTGCCGAGTACAACGCCTGGCACCATAAAGGGTTCGAGTTCGACGGTATCGCTTTGTTGTGTCACCTGGCGTAGTTTTTGTCGCCGAAGTTGATGGGCGGCGATGACGTATTCATATACACCTAAAGTGTATTTGTTACGGTATAAGGACATGGCCTCTTGCAGGCTATGTTTAGCTGGCTCATCGAGAAAATGGCGCTGCTGACCCAGCATGACTTCACTACAGGGCAACTCTGACTTATCCCTAAGGTCAATAATCCGCGTGCAGGGCGAAGCTAAACGATTCAACTCCATTTTTAATAAAAAACGGGTGGAATTGTTTTCATCGACAGTCAGCTGCTGGAAAATCTCCTGGAAGTTAGGTTCCATGAGCAGCGGCTTGAGTTGTTCTATGAGTGCACTATGGTTATCTAAACTCATGTAGTGGTCTTTTCTAATGCTGATTTTATGCGTGCTGTGTTAGTCTAATGTCGGCAGTATTCACAGTTACTTAAATTGATTTTATACAGATTTTAATAAGTTATGGCAAAGAATAAAACCGCGTACGTGTGCAATGAGTGTGGACAGGATTTTCCCCGTTGGCAAGGGCAATGCAGTGCTTGTCACGAGTGGAATACGATAACTGAAGTGCGCTTAGGTGCTGCCTCGCCCGGACGGGGGACTCAGTTTGCCGGTTACGCTGGTGCAGGCAGTAGCGAAGTCAAAACCTTAGACCAAATTGATCTCAATGCCTTGCCACGTATAGTGAGCCACTTTGGTGAACTCGACCGGGTACTTGGAGGCGGCATTGTGCCTGGATCGGCGATTTTGATTGGCGGCCATCCCGGAGCTGGTAAGAGTACTTTGCTGCTTCAGACCCTATGCCATTTAGCCGAGAAAATGCCCGCGCTTTATGTTACTGGGGAAGAATCGCTCCAACAGGTGGCGATGCGGGCCCATCGTCTTGGCTTGCCAACCAATAAACTGAGGATGTTATCCGAAACCAGTGTGGAGTTGATCTGCGAAGTCGCCCTGAAAGAATCACCAAAAGTCATCGTTGTCGACTCTATTCAAGTTATGCATATGAGCGATGTAGCGTCGAGTCCCGGCAGCGTGTCGCAGGTACGTGAATCAGCCTCCTATCTAACCCGTTTCGCGAAGCAAAATGGCATTGCTGTTATTATGGTGGGTCATGTCACCAAAGATGGCAGCCTCGCCGGGCCAAAAGTGCTCGAGCACTGTATCGATTGCTCGGTGATGTTTGAAGGGGATAGCGACAGCCGTTATCGTACTTTGCGCTCCCACAAGAACCGCTTCGGGGCGATCAACGAGCTGGGCGTATTTGCCATGACGGAACGTGGCTTGAAGGAAGTGGCTAACCCATCCGCAATTTTCCTCTCCCGCGGCGAGGAAGAATCCTCGGGCTCCTTGGTCATGGTGGTGTGGGAAGGTACGCGCCCGTTACTGGTTGAACTGCAAGTGCTTGTGGATAATTCTGCCATGTCCAATCCGCGCCGTGTGGCAGTGGGGATGGATGCAAACCGTTTGGCCATGTTGCTTGCGGTGATGCATCGCCACGGTGGCTTGCAAATGTCGGATCAGGACGTGTTTGTGAACGTGGTTGGCGGGGTTAAAGTAACCGAAACCAGTGCCGACTTAACCCTGCTACTGGCCATGGTATCGAGTTTTCGTGGCGATATTTTACCGAGTGATTTAGTGGTGTTTGGTGAAGTGGGCTTATCTGGCGAAATTCGACCTGTGCCAAATGGGCAAGAACGTTTAGTCGAAGCCGCTAAGCATGGTTTTAAACGAGCGATAGTGCCTCGAGCGAACGTGCCGAAAAAACCGCCAGTGGGAATGGAAGTGGTGGGCGTTTCCAAGCTATCAGAAGCCCTTGAAGCAATCTAATCTAAAAAACAAACAGCGCCTTAAGCGCTGTTTGTTTTTACTCGGGAGTCAAGCCCGTACCACCCAATCACTATCCGTGGTGTTTAATCGGCGGAATGATGTTTTTCTACAAAGAGCGCCAATTCACGGTTCAGAATTGAGGCATCGCCTAAGTTTAGCTCAACGATGCGTTTGAGGTGGCTGATGCTGTCGACATCGATAATGTTACATTTAAGCCCTAGTTGGTGATTACGTTGATGCACCAACTCAGTTTCCATTTGCAGCTCAATATCGGAGCCCTGCAGAGTAAAGTTAAGGATGATAGGCTCATCTGAATGGCTAAATCCTGCGGGTTCTTCCACTAAAGCGCCATTTAGGCTGAGATCCAATATTGAGGTTTGCCATTGCTTTTCACCTTGGTGTATTGACGCACTTGCGGCAAAGAGGATCCGTGAAAAATGTCGTCTTTCATCAATCACTAATTCTTTATCTTTCATAGTTTGTTAGCGCCCACACCAATCAATATGCCTAAGCATATGTCATATTGAGGAGAGTGTAAAAGCTCGGCAGATTTTTGTGCAATAAAGTAATGTAGATCGCATATTTTACCTTTCCTTCATATGCAAATATGAAAAAGTATGAATAATTCAGTTAAGCAAAATAAGAGAAGTTGAACATGGCCTATAGTGTGCTCGTTGTCGATGATGAAGCAGTTATTCGTGCGCGATTGAAGGGATACTTTGAAAAGGAAGGTTATCGTGTGATTGAGGCTGCCGATGGCGAGCAAATGTGGTACGAGTTTAATCGTCAACATATCGATTTAATTATGTTAGATATTAACCTGCCTGGGGTCGATGGCTTAAGTTTAACCCGCGAGTTACGCAGCCGCTCCCATGTGGGGATTATCTTAGTCTCTGGCCGTGATGAATCGATTGATAAAATCGTTGGCCTGGAGATGGGCGCCGATGATTATGTGACTAAGCCCTTCGAACTGCGGGAACTATTGGTGAGGGTAAAAAACCTGCTATGGCGGATTTCTTTGGTAAAACAAGCCGAACAGGCGCTGGTGCAGGAATTATCACAGCCCGATGATTTGATAAGTTTTGAAGGCTATCAGCTTGAATTAAATAGCCGTAAGCTGCGCCAAGGGGAGGAGCTTATCAAGCTCACTAAGGCCGAATTTGAGTTATTAACCGCCTTTGCTTTGCATCCGCAGCAGGTACTTTCTCGCGAGCGCTTAATGCAGCAAACCAGTCATCGCAATCATGATGTGAATGACAGAACCATAGATGTTATTATCCGCCGTCTACGTAATAAGCTCAATCCCGAGCTCTTTGTCACTGTCCATGGTGAGGGGTATTTATTTGCCGCTAAGGTGGATGACTGATCTCTAACTTAGATCTTGTGTTAAGCGCTCAAGGGCGCACTTGATACAAGGGATAAAAATCCGCTTCGGCAAGGCTAAAGCCAAGTGCCGACAGGGTATTTTTTGAGGCGGTGCGCTCAACGATAGCTGGATCTATATCGCCAAAAGGCGCGGCGCCTTCGAGCTGTTTTACCGTAACATCGATGGCGAGTTTGCCCTGCAACACGACCAAATCATCATTGCTGTAGACCACTTTTTGCCGCATCAAGCCGCGCAGAATCGCGGGAGATAAGTAACTGCTCACCAGCTTGATATCTTGCGTCAGCTGTTTTTGTTTGAGGGTGCTAACGGCGGCTTCTATCGCCACCGCACTACCTAGAATATAGTTAGGCTGCTGGGCTTTTAGCAGTATCTGTAGTTGATCGCGGTAGAGATTGCGATTGTTATCGGCGTGCTGAATTGCACTGATGCTAACATTGCTACCTTCAAGCGCATGACGAATCCCTTGCTCGACTAAATCGGTGCCGCCGAGGTTTTCGGGGCCGGCTAAGAGAGCCAAGGTGGTCGGCTGGGTTGGCGTATGTGCCTTGGCATCCGCCTTAATAAAATGGCCCGCGCTTAGCCCCATTTGATACCAGTTAACGCCGATATGGGTCTGCACTTGTTCTGAATTAAGTTTATTCACTAAGGCGAGCACGGGTTTGGTTAGCGGCTCGGAAAACTGTTCGAGCAGATTGGGGCTCACTGCGCCGAGTAAAATTGCGTCGTAGTCACCGCTCATGCAGGTGCGTAACTGTTCGAGTTGCTTATCCTGATGGTAGTAGCTGCCCGCTTCGAACAGATCTAAAGATACGCCAAGGAATTTGGCATGTTGGATTAGGCCATAATCGATGCCAATCCAATAAGCGTCCTTCAGGTGAGGGACGAGGACACATAGACGCCAAGCTTGTTGAGCTTTAGTGAGAGGATGATAATCAAGCGCCTGCGCCTGCTGAATTTTGGCATTAAAGGGATGGCGTTGCTCTAATGGCCAAGTTTGGCTGTTGGCATTGGCAGGCGATAAACATAACAGGCCAAAAGTGGTGAGTGTGAGCAAAGCTTGCCAAAATTTTCCCATTGTCTCGTATCATCCACAGTGAACATTTCGAAGGCATTGTAACAGAAGGAACAAGTGTGGCGCCTTTATCTTTATCGCGAAGTAGTTTAACCGGCAGACTCATGCTAGCCTTCGGTGTGCTTGGGGTATTGCTGTTGCTACTGGTTAGCTTAGGTAGCCTGAGTTTACATTGGCTCAAGCAGGCTGACAGTTATCTGTATGAAGAATCCTTACCCGCCTCTCAAGCCGCGCGCCAATTAGTGCAGGCCTCTAATGCCTTATCCGATGGCGTGACCCAGTTAGGCCAAGTGGAGGATGAGCGGCAGCGGGAATTTATCGGCCGTAAGCTCAACCTTGAAAGCGCCACAATGTTAAATAGCATCAAAGTGTTACTGACACTGGATGTGAACGAAGATAATCATTTATCTGTATTAGCTGAGCAAATCATCGAGCAATTAACCTTATTGGGTAAGAGTGTGGGCCAGCGCATTACCTTGGGCGATGAGTTGCAGCTTAGGGCCCGTGAGTTATCACTTGCCGCAGCCCATGCCTCTGAGTTATTGCAATCCGAATTGGCGGTAGTCGACTCGGCGATTTTAGCAAAACTCAGCCAAGCTTATCCCGATATGGCGGGGAATAAACGCAGTGGGCAACTGCTTGATGATGTGATTGAACGTGAGCTCGATATCCAAGAACAGCTCAATCGCGCGCTCAAGTTAGTGCATCAAATTGCGCTGCTCAGTCAGTTATTTGAAGCATCTGAATTACAGTCCGAGCTGCAATTGAGTGTTCCCCGTTTATTGGCAACCTTTGCCAGCACTGCATCATCGCACCCCATGGCGCAGAATCATCCAAAACAAGGGACGGCTATCGATCAGGCATCGAGCGCAAACACAGATTCGCCTGCGGCAGAGGTGGGTATCGATTTAATGGCGCTAACGACAGTTTCTGAGCTGATACGCGATCCCGGCAGGCTCAATGCGCTAAAGGCGGAACTGGCTGTTCTTCTCCATACCCCCAAAATTATTAAATTACAGCGAGAACTGAGTCAAAGTTTGCAGCGGCAACAGCGGCAGCAGCAGGAGTTAGCGGAAAAACTCTATAGCCTCAATACGCTGGTGGATAGTGCGCTTAATCAACAGCAACAGCGGGCGGAGTTGGCGCGTAGTGATTATTTAATGCAGTTGTCTTACGCCCGCTTGGGGTTGTGGGGCACGGGCATATTAATGTTGGTTATCATAGCAGTCGTGGTTTATCGGGTGATCTATCGCGGCATTGCCTTGAGGTTAAATCAGGCGACCGAGGCTATGTCGCGCTTAAGTTTAGGGGACACCAATGTGAGCCTCGATGCCCACGGCGACGATGAGTTGACCGCCATGGCCAATGCCATCGAGGCATTTAAGCGAAAAACAGCCCACAACCTGAAATTGCAGGCGGATTTACGTCTGGTCGCCGATGAGCTGACCGAGCATAAAAAGGCCCTTGAACAAACCGTGGCCACGCGCACACAGGAATTGGCCGAAGCCAACCTGCGCCTTGATGCGGAGGCCAAAGGCCATGCTAAGGCAAGAATCGTTGCCGAGGAGGCGAGTCAGGCAAAATCCCAATTCCTAGCGACCATGAGCCATGAGATTCGCACCCCGCTCAACGGCTTACTCGGGACGCTTACCTTGCTCGGCCATAGTCAGTTACCGCCCGCGCAGCAACAGATGCTCGCGCTGTCGCAATACAGCGGCACGCTGCTGCAAACCGTGCTGAGCGATATTCTCGATTTCTCCCGCCTCGAGCAGGGCAATTTAACCAATGAGCCTAGGCCTACGGATATCAACGCACTGCTCGATGAAGTGCTGGCAATTATGGTAGCGGGCGCCAATTTGGCGGGATTGAGTCTAAGACTAAATCGTCCCCAGTTACCCGCGTGTATTCAGATCGATGGCCCTAAGCTGAGGCAAGTGCTGTTTAACCTGATTGGTAACGGCATTAAATTCACCCCCGAAGGCGGCGTGAGTCTGAATGTCAGCGTGCGAGGCGATAAGTTGGCCTTTGTGGTGGCCGATACCGGCGTGGGGATTGCGCCCGAGGTGCGCGAGCAATTATTTATGCCTTACTGCGTATTGCCTAATCAGGGGCGCTGCCGTGGGACAGGCTTAGGGCTTGCCATCTGCAAACAGTTAGTTGTACTGATGGATGCAGAGGGGTCAGGCATTTGGGTCAAGAGCGAGCCAGGCAAGGGCAGCGAGTTTGGTTTTGAGCTGAGTTTTACCCAGTGTGATAAGGCGTTGGATACGCAAACAGAGGTGCAAAAACGGGTTAATCCCCTGCGGGTGTTAGTGATAGAGGACAACAAGGTCAACGCCATGGTCGCGCAGGGATTTTTAGCGCATTTAGGCCATAGTTCTTGTTTGGCCGTCAGTTGCCAGCAGGCGCTAGCGCATGTGAGTGGCGATAAGGCATTCGATGCTGTGATGCTCGATATCCAACTGAGTGATGGTTCAGGGCTTGCATTATTACCACAGCTAAAGGCATTACTGACAAATGACATTGTTAATGAGAGTGTTAATGAGAGTGTGAAGTTCGCCGCCTTTACCGCGCAGATGCAGACGGAGGATCTTAGCCTCTATCGGGAGGCGGGGTTTGATACTGTGTTAGCCAAACCCTTGAGTCTACAAACGCTGACTGAATGGCTGGGCGTTGCTTCGTTGCCAGCGTGTGCGCCATCTTCTTCGGGGAGTGAGAGTCCTGCGTTGCCAGCGAGTCCTTCCTTAACCTTCGCATCTTCGGAGTCATTGGCTCAATCGGCTAAAACCTTGTTAGATCTTAACCAGTTACAGCAAGATCTTGAGGTCTTAGGCTTGAAAGCCGTGAGTGATATGTTGGCGCTCTATCGAACCTCCAGTGCCGAGCAAATTGAGCGACTCTCGGCGTTAAGCTCTGTGGCGCATTTCAGCGAGGGCGCAAAACTATTGCACGCGCTTAAGGGCAGCAGTGCCAGCATGGGGCTAAAAGCACTGACCGAGTGTTGTCAGCAGTGGGAGAAAACACACAACACCACAGGGGAAAATGTATTGGATAGCAAAGCCGTCACTGAATTAATCGCTTGCTGGCAGGCGTCGATGACAGCGTTTGAGCAGTGGCTCGCAACACAGGGCTAGCAGCAAAGGATTCGCGACAGGACGCTAACTCTATAAGTGAGTCGTCCTTTCCTGCTCGTATTTCTGCCTAACTAATGCAAATCGAGGAATAAAACAGCGGCTCCCATGGGAGCCGCTTTTCGTTATTTTATTCTAGGACAAGACATGAGTCATCACCTTGAGTCTTAATGCGACTCTGGTTTAACACTACTCGGGTTTTAGGCTTATGGCGATCAATGCATTGCCTGTTCTAACTGCTGTTTATCTTGCTGCACCCAAGCGAGGGTGAGTGTGGCGAGAGCACTGTAAAAGCCATTGCTGTGCTTGCTATCGCACTCAACGACCTTGGCGACAAACTTTGATAACCATGAATCTATACAAGCGTTTAGGAAGCTTAACTGGGCAGCATCTTCACTGTGGCAAGCTAAGTGTCCCATATAGGCGAGGATCACGGCTAAGTGATCGGCAGGTTCAGGGAAGTGACTCTGCACTTGCAGTTTACTCTGGTGTAAAAACTCGCTCATTTGTTGATGCTGCTGCCCAAATAGCAAGGGTTCTTCCTCGGAGCTCAAGTACAGGCTGGCATAGGGCGACGCGCTGTGCTTTGTGCCTACAAGGAATAAACCGCAATAATCGGCGGCAAGTTCGAGCAAGGCTTCATCGCTCGTTAAGCCATTCAGCACCTTCTGTATGCTGACGACTGGCGCACTAAACTCGGGCGCATAACCCAGTTGTGTCCAGAATTGCTGCGCTTGCTCACTGGTGAGTTGCTTAAGGCGCTGCTCATCAATTTCACGGGCAAACAGAGAAGACAGCAGCTGATACACTAAGGCTCTGGCATGATTGATATCGACGTTGCTCATCGCATGTTCCTCAAGAATAACAGTGGAATGCGCCTAGTTGACTAGGCGCATCGCCTTGTGGGCTCGGTTAGATTTCGACTTCGATAGGACCATCGAAGGAGCTGACCTTAGGGACTTTGCCTTGGTATTTCTCAAACTCGACCAGACAAGTATAGGCTGAGCAGGCTTGAGCCAACTTAGAGGTGCCAATGTCTAAGGTCAGAGTATTCGGGTCGCCATAGCTACACAGGGCACCGATTTCGGCGCCGCCTTCAACGCTGCCATCTTTACCCACTGGGCCATACCATGCGCCTTCATGAATTCGCACTACACCTTTAGGGAAGCGATCCGATACCACTGCGCCCGCTAACAGTTGGCCACGGTCGTTAAAGACACGCACTATATCGCCATCTTTAATGCCGCGCGCTTTGGCATCCACAGGGCTGATATAGATGGGTTCGCGGCCATTGACTGTGTAGGTTTCGCGGTATTCTTTCGACTCACACATCTGTGAGTGCAGACGTTTATCCGGGTGGCAAGATTGTAACCACACAGGGTATTTGTCCGAACCCGGGCCACCATGGCTACGCTCGGCTTTTTCCATCCAAATGGGATGGCCTTGGCAGTCGTCATAACCGAACTGTTCAATCTTACGGCTGAAGATTTCAATTAAGCCAGACGGCGTACCTAATGGATTGATTTCAGGATCGTTTCTAAAGTCGGCGTGGCGTGTCCACAGCTCTCCATCACCAAAGTGCACATAACCTTGCTTCCAGAAGGTGGCAAAATCTGGCATCTCATACTTACCCGCGTTCGCGGCTTTACACTCGTTATAGAGGGTTTCTATCCACTCCATTTCGCTCATATTACGGGTGTATTCTTTCTCTTTACCCATCAATGCGGCAAAGCGAGTGAAGATTTCAAAGTCTGACAAACTCTCAAACAGCGGCTCCACCATCTTCTGCATCGCCAAAATACCGCGGTTAGCATAGGCGCCGTATACGTCGATATCGTTGCGCTCATAGGTGGTGCAAGCGGGCAGCACTATGTCGGAGAAGCGGCAAGTCGCCGTCCAGTTCACATCGATAGTGACCACGCATTCCAACTTATGGAAGGCTTGCTTCATGCGGTTACGGTCTTGATGGTGGTTCCATGGGTTATTGCCCGAGAAAATCATCATCTTAATATCGGGATACACTACTTTCGAACCGTTGGCATCAATGGTTTTACCGGGCTCGAGGATCGCATCAATCCAACGGGCGACGGGAATGGTGCTGCTTGCGCCTTTAAAGTCGGTGCTGTCGAACAGGGGTTTTTGGTTCTCGTCTAAGTTACGCGGGAAGGCGCCTGGCGCCGCCGCATTTGTTGCAGGCACACCAATACTAGAGTAGTGGTGACCATAGCTGATGCCGCCGCCGGGTAAGCCGATTTGACCTATCATGGTCGCGAGGACTGCAGCCATCCAGTAAGGTTGCTCACCGTGTTGTTGGCGCTGAATACACCAACCCATCATGATTTGGGTGCGGCCCTTAACTAAGGTTTTCGCCAGATCGCGGATGATGTGTGGCTCAACTCCACAGATTGGCGCCGCCCACTCAGGGGTTTTGGCGATACCGTCTTTAGTGCCCATCACGTAAGGCACAAACTCTTCAAAGCCTAAGCTGTAGCCTTGGATGAATTTATCATCGCACAGCTTTTGGGTGATCATCTCATGGGCGATGGCCAGCATCAGCGTCACGTCAGTCTGTGGGTTGACATATAACTGCTCACAGCCAAGGTAAGCCTGGGTTTTGGTGACTACAGGGTCGATACTGATCACGCGGATCTTGCCCTGTTTGACCTTCTCTTTTAACTGCGCGAGGTAAGCGAAAGCCTCATGGGTTTCGGCGTTCCAACCCACTTGCAGGTTTTTGTAAGGATCGTTCGACCAGAGCACAATCGTGTTGCTGTTTTCTAAGATCAGCGGCCAAGAGGTGCCTTGGGCATACACTTCGGTTGAGCCTAATACATAGGGCAGAATGGTTTGGCCGGCACCGGTGGAGTAGTCTCCGATTTTCTTCACATAGTTGCCGTGCATCCCCACCGCACGCTGCATATGGCTGGTGCTGGAATGCAGTTGCCCGGTTGCGCGCCAGCCTGTTTGCCCCGCGTGTAAGCCCGATGGACCGTATTGGGTTTGGATTTCATCGAGTGAGTGTTTAAACAGCTTTAATGCTTTATCCCAGGTCACGCGAACGAAGCGGAAATCTCCCCGTTGCTGGGTATTGCTCTTATGGCCTTTGAGTAAAAAATCTAAGCGAACCATAGGGTAACGCACGCGGGATGGGTTATAGACCATACCGCGGATACCGTTAATCATATCCGTTGGATATTTATCTAAATCGAAGGCTTTGACCTCGGCAATTACACCGTTTTTACGTTTGATTTTAAAGGCGCCAAAGTGTGAGCCTGTGGTCAGCCATTCGTCTTCATTTAAGCCTGTGCTGGCGAGCGCATTTAAGGGCGCTAACACTGAGCTGCCACCTAAAGCAACGAAAGAGGTTGAGGCTAAGCCTTTTAAAAAGTCTCTTCTGTTCATGGTATTACTCCCGAATTAGTGCTCTTTTTTCACGAAGGTTGACGAATGTTCTTGCAGATATTTCTGCACCAGCGCTTGAGTGTCTTGGTCCATGTTCACGAAGGCCAACATGCCTTGGAACATGCCTGGCCAGGTATTGGCATCGAAATGCGCTTCATCTGGCTGGGTATGGCACACACTACAGCTTGAGCGGAAGGTATCGCGGGCATAGCCCCAGAGTGGTTGCAGCTCGGTGAGCAGGTAATCCTTATCGGTCCAGATTTGGGCTTCAACCCGTTGCCATTTCAGGCCTGTCATTGGGTCTTCTTTCTCTTCAAAGGTTTGGATAACACCTTCGGTTTCTGCTGCATCTTTGCTTAACTGTGCCGACAGAATGTTTACGCCAAAGTCCATGTAGATCACGCGGCCTGCGCCGATTTTCTTACGCCAGCCATCGATAGCAATTTTGATGCGCTTACCTTTAGTTTCGAGCACTTTGACTTTAGTCGCGACGTTTAAGGTACCGGCTTCAACGTCACCTTTTTCACTAAAGAACAGTGGCTTAGTTAGGGCACTGTAGTAGGTTTGGTTGGTTTCCAGTGAGCTGACGCCAGCGCCGACTTCGGCGATGAGTTCAGGTGCACGGGCCGTGCCCATTTCAGGTAGATGGTGAGCAATGCCTTTGTGGCAATCGATACAGCTTTGGTCAATTTCGGCGGCGCGTTTCATCTGTTTTTGCGCCAGCGGTGACATGCTTTCCCACTTCATCGAGTTGTAGTTGTGGCAGTTTTTACACGCCAGAGAATTGTCGCGATCGAAACGTTTCCATTCGCGGCTCGCCATTTCGAGACGTTTAGCTTCAAATTTTTCAGGGGTGTTGACCGTATTGAATAACCAGCCCCAGACATCGTGGGAAGCTTCCATCTTACGGGCAATCTTACGGCTCCAGTTGTGGGGCACGTGGCAGTCGGGGCAGGTGGCGCGCACACCTGAATGATTCGACCAATGCACAGTTTCCTGTAACTCTTGGTAAGGCTTGCTTTCCATACTGTGGCAGCTGATACAGAAGGCTTCGGTGTTGGTGGCTTCCAATGCGGTGTTAAATCCGCCCCAGAAGATGATGCCCATGATAAAAGCACTGATGCTGACAGCGCCTAAGGTGAGAGCTTTTGTGGGTTTGTTTAGTGTGCGCCAGAGGTTGATTAACCACTTCATAATAGCGTCCTCAAAGTTTCAGTGAATTAGTGGCCGACAACGCCGCCGAAGGCTTGGATCATCCAAATGATGAAACCGTAGAGACTGATCCCCGCGATAGTCAGTGCGGGAAAGAGTATGAAAATGATGAATCCCAGCGCCTTTAACTCATTGCTGCGTGAGGACTTATCCGATGTTTGCATGGTGGGCTTTGTCATTGGGAAGAGCTCCGTTCGAAAGCGATTTTTGATGGGAGCACTATAAAGGGGAGATGTGAATGGACTTGCCTGTTGGGATGAATGGGCTTTGACAATATATGAAAAATTATGAAAATTTTAAAAATCCCATCATTTTTTGTTTTACTGACAGAGCGTTAATCTTATTTCTGTGATCGCTATCGGCAGTTTGATATGCAGTTTAGGTGTTTTTTTAAACACTGATTTTGACTTTTTTGGCTAATTATTTACTGAAGTGCAGGCGAGGTCTTAGCTATCTGGCGGCGTTTACAGTATTATCCGCGGCCAACAAAGGCTGCGTTTGCATGGTTAAAGTGATTTTAACTGGGCAAAGCGTCACTGCTTGCAGATCATGGATTTTTCCCGATGTAGGAGAATGATGTGGATCTCTCACCCAAGTCATTGGATTTGGGGCTCTAATCTGCCGTAGCCGGCGTCGCCAATGGTAAAACCAATTGGTATCGACCCTATTTTAAGAGATCACAAGGTATAACAAGATATGTCTGAGCAATTGAGTTCAACAGCCGTACCCTCTGGTTCATTTCTGAACCGTTTTTTTTCAATTCAACAACGTGGTAGCACAGTTCGCCAAGAAGTGATTGCAGGGTTAACCACCTTCCTCGCTATGGTGTACTCAGTGATTGTGGTACCCAATATGTTAGGTAAAGCCGGATTCGACCCCGGTGCCGTGTTCGTCGCTACCTGTTTAATTGCCTCCTTTGGCTCGCTGCTGATGGGACTCTGGGCGAATCTGCCCATGGCCATTGGTTGTGCGATTTCACTCACCGCCTTTACCGCCTTCGGCTTGGTGTTAGGTCAGGGCATGAGTATCCCTGTCACCTTAGGCGCCATCTTTTGGATGGGCGTAATTTTTACCATCGTGAGCGTTACGGGTGTGCGTCAATGGGTGCTGGCTAACCTACCCAAGGGGATTGCCCATGGTACAGGTATCGGTATTGGCTTGTTTTTACTCTTAATTGCTACTAACAGTGTGCAGTTGATTGTGGCCAATGACGCGGGTCTGCCAGTGAAGTTAGGCGATATTAACAGCCTGCCCGTTATCGCCACCGTCCTAGGTTTAGCTGCGACGATTGGTTTAGAGCGTCGCGGCGTACCCGGCGGGATTTTACTGGTGATTATCGGCCTATCCCTGTTCGGTTTAGTGTTTGATCCAAGCGTGAAATTCCAAGGTTTATTCGCCGTGCCTGATTTTACCTCTGAGCACTCGCTGATTGGCCAAATGGATATTATGGGCGCCTTGAATCCTGTGGTATTACCGATTGTACTCGCACTGGTGATGACGGCGATTTTTGATGCCACCGGCACCATCCGCGCGGTAGCGGGTCAAGCTAATCTGCTGGATAAAGACGATAATATCGTTGGCGGTGGCAAGGCATTAACTTCGGATTCTGTCAGCAGCATGTTTGCGGGTATCGTTGGCGGCGCACCTGCGGCCGTGTATATCGAATCGGCAGCGGGTACGGCGGCGGGCGGTAAGACGGGTTTAACCGCGACCATAGTGGGCGGATTATTCCTGCTAATGGTATTCCTTGCTCCGCTCAGCTATTTGGTGCCGGCTTATGCCACTGCGCCTGCGCTGATGTATGTCGGGCTATTGATGCTCAGCAATGTGACTAAGCTGGACTTTAATGACAAGGTCGATGCGATGGCGGGCTTAACCTGCGCTGTGTTCATCATCCTCAGCTGTAACATTGTGACCGGTATTATGCTCGGGTTTGTGACTTTAGTGGTTGGCCGTATTTTTAGCGGTGAAATTCGTCAACTTAAGTTAGGCGTACTCGCCATTACGTTGGGCCTTGTAGCCTTCTATATGGGCGGCTGGGCGATCTAGTTTATAAAGTCGAAAGCGAGTGCCGTTAGCACTCGCTTTCATTCACCTCATTGTGTTCACAATAGGCTCGCAGTAAATCCTTCCAAGTTACTATCCCCACCAGATCGCCGTTTTCCAGTACGGGTAAACAACCAATATTGTGTTCCAGCAAGGTACGGCTGGCGACATCGAGCGACACATGTGGCGCTACGGTTACCGGATTGCGGGTCATTACTTGATGGACGCGTTTTTGCAGGGTTTCGAGATCTTTCGAGGTTTCGGCGCTGCTGCCCAGATTCGGACTGATAGCACGCAGCAAGTCGCGCTCCGACAGTACGCCTTCGAGTTTATATTCATCCACTACCAGCAGATGGTGGAAGTTTGCCTGCTCGAAAATCTCCTTCGCCACGGTTAAACGATCGTCCATTTCGACTGTGACGACTCGGGTGCGCATAATATCGGCGATAATGATCGGCATGATAAACCCTTACAAGGATATGTATCCTTAATGCACTGTATTACAGATACTTATAACAGACCGATGTTTATTTAGCCAATACCTTAAACAGGATTATGCTTAATCCTGCTCGTCTGATCCATCTTCAGCCATCAAAGGATTGCGTAAGTCTTCAGGTAAATGAGCACCGATATAACGTTGATACTTTTTCCCCTTGAGTTTATGGGTATCGACCAGAACCAAACCATCGACACAGTCGCCAAAATCGGCATCGATACCAAAGGCGAGAAACTTCACCCCATCCTGCTTACACAGCTCGCCATACTGCTTGTACAGGGTTGGCACCGCGGCGCCCATACTCGCCAGCATTTGTTTTAGCTGCTTAAAGTGGCTTTGGTAATCCTCGCCCGAATAGATTTCATCCAACTGCAATTTGCGCTGCTTGGATAGTCCAAAGGGCGACATGGATACCGCGAGCTGCTCTGCTGGCGCAAACTCCTTGGAGTAGAAATGCACTAGCATCTCCCGCGCGCTGCCAGGCAGTTGATTACTGATGGAAACAGGGCCAAACAGGTAGCGATATTCTGGGTGTTTAGCGAGGAAGGCGCCAATGCCAAACCAGAGGTAGTCGAGACTGCGTTTGCCCCAATATTTGGGCTGCACAAAACTGCGGCCAAGTTCTAAGCCTTGTTTGACGTAGGGCATAAAGCTGTCGGTATATTGGAACAGGGATTGGCTGTAGAGGGCGTTGTCGCCGTAGCGATTTAGCACTTGCTCGCCGCTGGCGAAACGATAGGCGCCGACAATTTCAAACTGTTCTTTATCCCACAGCACCAGATGTTGGTAGTAGGAATCGTATTTATCGATATCGCGGCGCTTGCCCGTGCCTTCGCCGACGGCGCGAAAGGCCATTTCCCGCAGGCGGCCAATTTCGCGCATGATGGGGTTGCTGTCCTGATGCTGATACAAATAAATCAGCTTGTTATCTTGGGTTTCACCGAGGAGTTCACATTGTTGCAGCGCGGCCTGCAACTCTCGGCGCGACTCAGGGTGGGCGATGGCGCTTTGGGTAATAAACAGCGGGTCTTTATCTTTGCCAATGCGATACAGATGATTTTTAAGCAGTTTTATCTTGGTCTTTAGCGGGAAATCCATTGAGCGCACGGCTTCATTCGGAATAAGCTCGCCGATGCGAATAGGCATATTGCGCTTGGCCTGTTTAAACATCTCCTTGACCAGTAGCAATGTAGCTAAGGGTTTGTAAATCATCGAGGCGCCGTAGAAGGTGGCAGAATTTTTGGCATCCAAAAAAATCGGCAGCAGCGGCGCATTACAGGAAATCGCCATCTTTAAAAAGCCCGAGTGCCACTGGGTATCGCGCACGCCGCTCGGACGCAGGCGAGAGACTTCCCCCGACGGGAAAATCAGTACCGCGCCTTCATTGCGCAGATGCTGGTGGATTTTTTCGAGGTGCTGTTTCGGTGTGCCGCCCGTCATATTACGCACTGGCAGCAGGATTGAATGCAAAGGTTCGAGCGCCATCAGGAGCTCGTTCGCCACAACCTTGATATCGGGGCGGATTTCGCTGACGAGTTTAATCAGGGCGAGGGCATCGAGGGAGCCAATCGGATGATTGGCGAAGATCACCACGCGGCCCTCGCAGGGAATATTTTCGACCTCGTTGGCGGGCACGGTAAAGCTAAAATCGAAGCTGGCGAGCACTTGCTCGACAAAATCGACCCCTTGCAGATAGGCAAATTGATTGGCTATCTCGTTACATTGTTTTTCATTCAACAGGTAGCGCAGCATGGCCTTAGTCGGCTTGGCTAACCAAGGTTTGTCCTTGAGGGCGGGCAGGTTTTGCTCCACCACATTATCGACGGTAAAGATCATCGAACAGGCTTTTAAGGTAGGCATTAGCATGGCTGCGTCCTGCGTTAATGCGTTGGCGCTTAATGTGTTAGGACTTAATGATTCAGTGTTTGGGGTATGAGGTGTTAATGGGTTCATAATTAGGCGACATCCCTTGGTTGGATTTCTGCTTGTTTGGGGCTGTTTGTAGCCGTTTGTGGAATAGGTTTTGAGGCTTGAGTAGGCATTCGAATGGGCGCTTTGGGCGGCGTTTTCGCCAGCACAATACTGCTCAGAATATCGAGATTTAAGTGTTGCTCATTCCAGCGGCAGAGTTGTAATTCCCCGTTTAAGGTTTCGGTGATCAGGCTACAGTTTTCTACCCAGTCACCATCATTGGCATAGACTATTTGGCGTTTATCCGGCGTACTGTATTGGTTATCTCGAGCGTGAATCGATAGCTCTGGCTGGTGGATATGGCCGCAGATCACGCCGTCCACATCATAGTGCTGGGCATAATTCACTACGGCCTGGCGAAAACGGGCGATAGCGGTCTGCGCCTTGCCAACGCGGGATTTGATATAGCTGGCGAGTGACCAATACGGGTAGCCTAAACGTTCACGCAGACGATGGAGATTGCGGTTGAGGAATAGCAACAAGTCGTAGAGATGATCGCCTAAGATGGCGTAGAAGCGGCCAACGCAAACATCGGCATCGAACTGATCGCCATGCAGCATTAATAGTTTGTGGCCGCCAATCCCCTGATGGATATGTTGGCGAGCAATCTTGATATTCAGTAGTGTCAGTTCGGCATAGGGCTTGATTAACTCATCGTGGTTACCCGGCAGATACATCACCTGAGTGCCGTTTTGTGCCAGTTCAATCAGCTTTTGCAATACCTTATTGTGGCTCTCGGGCCAGTGCAGGCGGCGTTTGAGCGCCCATAAATCCACAATATCGCCGACCAGATACAAGTGTTGACAACGCACGGTATTTAATAGGCTTAACAGATAGTCGGCTTTGCAATCCTTACAACCGAGATGGATATCCGATAGCCAGAGGGCGTTGACTGTGATGGTTTGGTTATTTGCGGCATTGCTGGCGTTGGCAATATGTGGGGTTGAGAAGGAAGTGTCGTAAACACTGGATGGAGCATTGTCGGAAGAGTTGGAAGGAGTGTTACGGGAAGAATTGCGGGGAGTCTTAAGTGCGTCGATAAGCGTGCGATCAAGTCCCCTGTAATTAGCTCCAGTCATCTCATATTCACCCTATGCGGCTGTTGACTGCCTTAGAGATTAGTGACGGGCTTTGACTGAATGATGAAGCTTAAGTGACATGCAGATGACAGCTAGGTGGATTAGGCTGGAGTTAATCCAACAAGATTCCGTTCTGGGTGCATTGACTGTCGATAGATTGAGTTAACTTATTTTTGCCCCAAAGCGATTCAGCACTCCATTTTTGCCCACCACTCTAATTGCATATATGCATGAGTTTTTATTCCGAAATTGGACACCCAGCTTTAATAGCGCGGTAGTAAACCTCCTACTATGCTTTGGTTAAGCATTGAACAAGGAGGTTTGTATGCCGCGCCCTCGTAGAACTCAGATAAGTCTTGAAGACACTCCCTATTACCATTGCTGTAGCCGCGTTGTTCGGCGGGCTTTTTTATGTGGCGATGATAGTTACTCGGGTAAAAACTATGACCATCGCCGTGTTTGGGTCGAGTCATTATTATTTGAACTTGAAGCCGTTTTTGCTATTGATGTGGCAGCATTTGCGGTGATGTCGAATCATCTGCATTTGGTGCTGCGGGTGGATATCGACAGTGCAAATCGTTGGACTGACCGCGAAGTGCTTGAGCTGTGGCATAAGTTGTTTAAAGGCGATGAGTTAACACAAAAGTTCGCCAAAGGTGAGTTAGTTGAAGCGCATGAGGTCAGCAGATTAAAGCATTCAATCGCCCTTTATCGCAGTCGTTTGTGTGATATTTCATGGTTTATGCGCTGTTTGAATGAACCGATTGCAAGGCAAGCAAATCAAGAAGATAACTGCACAGGCAGGTTCTGGGAAGGTCGGTTTAAATCTCAGGCCTTACTGGATGAAGCCGCCGTGTTAGCCTGTATGACTTACGTCGATTTAAATCCGATCAGAGCTCAACTGGCTGATACGCCAGAACAATCCGACCATACCAGTATTCAACTACGCATTCGGGCGGCGTTAAAAGGTGAGCAGCCGAGCAATCTACTACCTTTTATTGGTAATGAGTGCGACAACCAACCCAATGGCATTGCATTTTCCTTAACCGATTACCTTCAATTGGTGGATGATACCGGCCGAATCATTCGCAATGATAAACGTGGATGCATCAGCGAAAGTAGCGCCAAGATACTGAACAGATTAAATATTCCCCATGACAATTGGCTCAAGCTGACAACCGAATTTGGCAAGCTATTTTACGGTCCAGTGGGCACCTTGCAAGAACTGACCGATTACTGCGAACACTTAGAAAAGCGACGACGGCATTTTGCTAAATGCTGCCAGCACTTTAACAGTAAATGACAACTGCTTATATCACTTCAAAAGCCTCATCCAGAACACATCCCAAGCTCTATGGGCCAATTTATTTCGTCTTAAATACCCCATTTTTTAATGAGTTAGCGCAATTTATTGCCTTAGATGCTGTCCCCGCGATTGTTGATTGTCCCTATTTAAACCATTTTAACTTCGGACAAGTTGTAGGCAAACATAAAGTGCATTATGTTATTGATTTATATTGGGTGGCCGGATTTATTTGGAAAACGCGCATGCGCGTTTTTCCAGATGGTGTATTTGGCAGAAAGTTGATAAGTTCTTTGCATACAGATAGTTAACTGTGCGCGTTTTCACTGGTCTAACGAGGTAAACGCGCATGAATAAAATGTTAGCTTAAATCAGTCCTTTACATATGCAAATGGAGATAAAAATGAATTTAGATGTCATCAATCATCTATTAGATAACGAACATTACATCATGGACAAAGCCGCAGAATGTGGTTTAGATGGGAATATTAGCCTGATTATTGCTGAGATATTAAGAGATAATAATGGCGATCTGTCGTCTATTAAGGGAAAGCAAATTTATCACTATGAAAAAGTTATTCTTCCTTTACTTGAAGCTGTTGTTTGTGAAGGCCCAGTTGGCTTTATTGAAGATGATGAAGGTAACTACGAATCATCATGTACTAATGGTGGTTTGGTTGATGATGAGTCTTTGTATCAGTCATATTTAGAAGAAGACTTTAAGTGTCAGATTTGCCGTCATGATGCGGAAAATATGATTTAAAGCTAACAAACGCCTCAAGAGGGACTGTCAACGCGTGGCGTTTCCAGTCCCAATGAGCCGCGGTGGTTTCGGTTGTTGTGTTTGAGTTTAGTGTTATGCGTTGCCAGCCCCTTAGGCGGGCGTTAGTGGTGAATGATGAATAGAGTCCTGCTTTTTATCTTTGCTTTTATTAGCTTGCATGGGAACGCTGAGGAATCTGAGGCTCCAGAGGCTATCTGGATAGAATCAGATGATATGCTGTCTTGCACTCCACGCATGTTAAGCCGTGGCGATGTTCTTCGAGTTAATCTTAGTGGGCACCACGGAAAGGAGCTTGCTTTATATAGGCACGATGAAAACTTATGGCTATTTTTGGTAGTTGGCGCAGCGCCATCAACCATGAAGTCTTTAATGTCTTCTCAACAGTTTGAAAGTGCAAAAGAAATTGAAATAGCCCCAACCACGACTGGGTATCGCTGGGATAACAAAGGTGGTAATGAGACGATATTTTCTAAGCCAGGGAAATATACCCTCTACGTTAGTGAAAACCTGGAAAGTGAGGAAGGCGGCTATAAATGCGAGCTATTTGTGAAAAACCACTAACAAGCAAAGGCAGCATCGCACTGCGGGCTGGACGCGCTAACGCGCGCCGCTGCTTTGGTAGTTATCTCCATAGAAATTTTAATCCGAAACTCAATAATTAGAGTTGGGAATCTAACATGCTTTTGTCCCAAAACATGCTGCGTATTTCTTTTTAAAACTTACAAATTACGCGAATGCCATGGCTCACCAAAAGACAGCACTTAAAGAATTAAACGGCCAAACTTTATCTTTCAACAGTAGTATCCAGAAATTCTAAATGACTTCCTGTAAAACTGAGTTATATGGTGGCGAGTGGAGTTTGTACGACTAACCCACACCCAACGAAGTAATCAAAACAGCCTGTTTGTGTATGAGTTCGTTAATGAATGCATTTATAAGTGATACAAAAAAGGGGAGTCAGTTAAATCTGACTCCCCTTGATATTTAAGGTGATGTTGCGCTTAGAACAGCAAATGAGCCACGCCAGCAATGACTGGCAGAGTCACTAAGGTGCGCAGTACGAACACGACAAAAAGCTCAACAAAATTCACTGGGATCTTACTGCCAATCAGCAGTGCGCCCACTTCGCTCATGTAAATCAGCTGGGTTACTGATAAGGCGGCAATCACAAAGCGGGTCATATCCGATTCGATAGAGCTGGCTAAAATCGACGGAATAAACATATCGGCAAAGCCAACAACGATGGTTTTAGAGGCTTCGGTGGCTTCAGGGATATGCAGCAGTTCCAGTAACGGAATAAACGGCATACCTAAGTAATTGAAGATGGACGTATGCTCGGCGATGATCAGCGCCGTGGTACCAATGGCCATTACTACAGGGAGAATGCCAAATATCATATCGATAACGTTTTTAATACCTTCATTTAAGACGGCTTTGATACCACCAGCACTGGCCGCTTTCTCGAGCGCTTTATCAAAGCCCCAAGAGAGTGCGCCGTGTCCTGCGGGGATCATCTCATCATCAGGTTGACGTGGCGTATCGTCGATATAGTTATCTTTTTTCCACGACAGTGGCGGCAGCTTAGGCACAATCACGGCGGCCGCAAAACCCGCTAAACACACGGTCAGGTAGAAGGGCACAAACATATGCTCTAACTTTACCTGTGAGATCACCACTAAGCTGAAGGTAATTGACACCGCCGAGAAGGTGGTACCGATAACTGCGGCTTCCCTTTGGGTGTAAAAACGCGCTTCGTATTGCTTGCTTGTCAACAGGATCCCAACGCTACCATCACCTAACCAAGAGGCCATACAGTCGATGGCGCTGCGACCTGGCAGGTTAAACACGGGGCGCATCACTTTGGTCAGCAGAGTACCAAATAGCTCTAATAGACCGAAGTTTAATAGCAGTGGCAGCAACATACCAGCGAAGATAAACACCGAGAAGAGTACCGGTAACAGGTCGTTCAGCACTAAGGCACCGGTACTTGAAGAGTTAATCGCTTCGGGGCCAATGCCAAAGTAGGTCAGCACGATAAAGACAGCGCCAACGACACGGGTGGTAAGCCACAGCGGGCTGATGTTGAGTAAACCATTGAGGAAGTGATTGTTCAGCACAAACTTAGGTTTGAGTAACTTTGTCAGCACAGAGGCAAAGGCCATGGCGACAACAATCACAGTCACGATTAAGGTTAATACATCGCTTAACACGCTTTGCAGTGCTTTAGAGATGATTGCGATGGGAATAGTTATCGCATCGTTATAGCTGATAGGGGTCATAAACAGCAGCAGACCGATCAGCGAAGGGACGATAAAGGTGAGTATCGTCTTAATGTTGCGGTTTTTATGTTCAGTAGCCAATGGTGTACACCTTAAAGTACGAGTCGCACAAATAAACTTGAATCAATGCTCTCTCAAAACCGCATTCTTTGCTGGGGTGAGGTGCATTTTCATTCAACTCAAAATCGAGAAGGGGGAAGATTACTCGCTTAGCGCCGCCATGTAAAACGATTCGGAAATTTGTTTGAGATAAGCAGCAAAATAGCATAGTTATTTGGGCGATTTCTAATGAATGATTTGGGTGCGAAATTACGTTTCGATGCAGTTTA
The DNA here is from genome assembly GCF_023475945.1 of Shewanella sp. 8A. NCBI lineage: Bacteria > Pseudomonadati > Pseudomonadota > Gammaproteobacteria > Alteromonadales > Shewanellaceae > Shewanella > Shewanella sp. 8A. The sequence goes on along the minus strand of NZ_JAMDJP010000013.1, from coordinate 27,967 downwards.
TTTTAATTGAATCAAGTGATTACATTGTTATGTTGCGAATTGTTTATTGAGTTGTTTTGCTCTTGGGGTTATTGGTTTTTTTGTGATATTTTGTTCAAAATTTTCTCAATGGATCTTCACTAAATACACTTTTAGATGCTTTTTTGTCCATGAATCGTATCGGGGCTTCAGTTGTTGCTAACTTAATGTGAGCGAACTAACACTGGTGGCAATGATGGGTTAACCTTTTGGGACGATACAGCGATAATTGAATTTATTGTGATTATTTATTCATTTTTAACTTTGGATTTGCATATATTTTATTGAAAAATGACTAAATTCGGAGTGTTTTTGCGATGACTAAAAAATCGCGAATAGTGATGAAATAAAATATTACGCTAAAGAGGATAGGGGCCGCTTTAATTCTTTGTAATTCCATGTAAGTTAGTACTACTTTGGTTTGGCTAAATTATCCATGACTGTTATAAAAATGAATATGGCGACAAGGGGCTCGGCACTTGCCACTAAGTTTGGTTTTCTTGGTATTTTTGGATTGATGCTGGGGATCTGTGTGGCGGTATTCGGATTTGATTATTCTGAAACACGCTCCTTCAATTTTTTAAATCATACACTGAGTGAATTGGGTACCTATGGCCATTCTAGCTTTGCAGTGGTACTCAATGGCGGTTTATTTTTTGGCAGTTTAAGCGTTGTTTTTTATTGTCTTTCCTCACTACAGACTGTAAGCGGGTTTTGGGGGTATCCTTTCTTTTGCTCTCTAGCACTGACGTTTTTAGCCTTGGCCTGTGTTGGGCTATTTCCGGTCAATGTGTATCACTTGCATATCCTCGCACTTAAATGGTTTTTCTACTTTGGCAGCTTAAGTGCAATTTGTTATCTACTATGGGTGGGATTCGGCTCGCAGCACCGTCAGCGCTTGACGATATTATTAGCGCTGTTGGTATTGCTCAGTATGATGACTTTTCTCTATGTGCCGCTGTTAGCATTGGGCTTAACGGAAGGAGACAGACCTTTCTATCAAGAAATGATACTGCAATTGCCAAGGCCCGATTTATGGTGGCCTGCATTGCTGGAATGGATTGGGCTTGGGAGTCTATTAAGTTGGACGGTGGCGCTGCTATTAACGCCACCATCATGTCTCCCCACATTCTGCCAGGAGCCAACGCTTGAGTGAAGTAGGCTATGTCTTTTATCTGACGAAGGATTTTAGCCCTGCTTCGCCAAACCAGTAACCGTTACAGTGCTCATCGCTAAGAGGAAACTGAGCGTCCGTTGCCTCGCTAGTTAATGCCTCGAACAGCGCATCGGCCTGAGTGATACAGGCTACGCTGCTGGGCGAAACCCGAAACACATCTACGCCAACCTTTATCATTTCATTGATTTCACTGCGTAAATCGACACAGCTGGCCGACTGGGTTTGAATGCCATTTAACCTCAGCAAAGGTTGAGCTTCTTGGGTTTGTGCTAGTAAACCCTTGCTGTATTGGCGGCAAACGGTTTCGCAGCTGTCCTTCGACAAATGTTGATGCCTAGCGGTAAAGCAGCGCGCCGAGTGGGCGAGCGGCAAGTAGCCATGGCCGAGCACTTCGACTTCGAATACGGGCTTTTGCGCGACCACTTGGCTCAGCCAAGCCTTCGACAGTTCTACTGGCATCACAAAGCGCTGCATACCAAAGCGCTGCAAAATATCTAGACTAGCGCGATTATAGTTGTTGATGCTGGCGCCGCAGACAAAGGGCAGCTTGTGCTCCTTGGCGAGATACACGGCCGCCATGTCGTTGGCCTCAATGCTAAATTCGCCATTATCGACCTGACGTTTAAGCTCTGTGTATTCCGAGGGCGCTTCGATAAGGGCGAGTGTCGACAGCACTACCTCTTTACCCGCAGATTTCAGCATTTTGGCCAGTTCGAGATAGTCACCAAATTTGAGTTCGCGTCGACGGCTACAGACGGCTTCACCCAAATAAACTAACGGGATCTGACTATTGGCCACCTGCTGGTAAAAGTCGATGACCTGTTGTTTTTCCCAGCAATAGAGCAGTGGGCCGAGGGAAATTTTCATAATCGTTTCTTCTTCGTGGTTATCGCTAGGGCTACTGCCAGTCACGCTCGTAGGCGCCTAAGGTAGTAATTTGGCCTTCGGAGACTTTAGCGAGGGCTTGCTCCCAATGGGCCTGCGTCTGGAATTTATCTGGTTGATGAAGATAGGTATCAATCGCTTGACGCCAAACCTTAGTCACCTGTTCTACATAGGCAGGGCTGCGCTGACGCCCCTCAATCTTAAGTGACACTATGCCCGCTTTGGCAAGCTCAGGCAGCAAGCTAAGGGTATTTAAGCTGGTGGGAGACTCGAGCAGATATTGCGGTTTATCATCGTCTTGGGTGAGATAACGGCCTTTACAGACCACAGGGTAGCCCATTTGTTCATCGAGCCCTGATTTATCAATCAAGACTTCGTTGAGGCGGGTCAATCTGTCTTTGCCCTGTTCTTGCCAGCGCACGTGTTTCGCTGGCGAGCAAGAGCCACCAGTGTTTGGTGATTGACCGGTAACATAGGAGGATAAGTGGCAGCGGCCTTCGGCCATAATGCACAGACTGCCAAAGGCAAAGACCTCTAAATCGACAGGGCTGACCTTGGCTAAGTCACGTACTTGTTTCATCGACAGCACTCTGGGTAATACCACCCGCGCGATATTAAAAGCCTCTTTATAAAAGCTCAGTGCGCCCAAGTTGGTGGCGCTGGCCTGTACCGATAAATGCAGCGGAATATGCGGATATTGCCTGTGGGCATAGTCGAGCAGCGACAGATCGGCAACGATTAAGGCATCAACGCCAATACTGGCCGCCAAGTCGATAGCTTGATACCAACGGTGCTCTTCATTTGGCTTAGGAAAGGTATTTAAGGTGAGGAAGATTTTCTTGCCCCGCTGATGGGTGAGCTCGGCGGCTTCCTGTAATTTTGCAGGGGTGAAGTTTAAGCCCGCGAATGAACGTGCATTGGTATCATCCTTTAACCCAAGGTAGACAGCATCGGCTCCGGCCTGCAGCGCCGACTTTAGCGAGGCTAGGTTTCCTGCTGGACACAACAACTCCATAATGGTGCTCCCGATAAAATAACAGGGGCAGAGTGTAGGGAAGATTGAATGGCGGTGAATTGATTTAAAACAGGTTTAAGATCATAAAATCTCGGTAAACTGGGAGATATAGTGTTTTTTATCCTTAGGTAACTGCTTATGTCCGCTGTTTTTTCAGCTAATCTTGCTAAACAATTGTTAGAACTCACCCCAAAACTGATCCGTTTGCCACTCTCCAAAGTGCCCTTTAGCCTCAAGGCCAAGGTACTTAGCCAACTCCTAACGCAGCTACTGGCACCGCAGGCCGAAGATGGCGAGTTAGATTTTTTGGCAGGTAAGTGGGTTGCGATTCGAGTTGAAGATCTAAATCTGCATTTTGAAGTGAGTTTCGATGGCCGTTGGCAGGTGCGTGAACTGACCGATGCCCAAGTGACATTTAGTGCCAAGTCTGCGGAATTATTGTTAGTTGCGGCGGCGAAAGAAGACCCAGACACGTTGTTTTTCCAACGTAAACTCAGCATCGAGGGCGATACCGAGTTAGGGCTTGAGGTGAAAAATCTGCTGCTCAGTATCGAATTTGCCAGCTTACCTGCGCCGATCCGCTTAAGCGTTGAAAAGCTGGCCGATGCCATTGTGCGTTTGCAGCTTGAGGCAAAACCGACGGTGATTTTAGCTAAATCACCAAGCTTAAGCTGATGCGAACGTGGTTGTAATCAACCGATAAACAAAGCCCCGCTGACATTGCGGGGCTTTTGGTTAAGTTTAAACGGCTGACGCTCACTCAAATTTTTTGCGTGAGAATGGCAAATTTGACCAACAGCTCGTCGTGGGACTCGACGCGGTTAGGGTCTGGGTCAATACAATCAATCGGACAGACGGAGACGCAGGTCGGCTTATCGTAGTGGCCTACGCATTCGGTGCAGCGGTCTGGGTCGATTTCATAGATTTCTTCCCCCATGGTGATGGCCTGATTTGGGCATTCAGGTTCACACATGTCGCAATTGATGCAGCTGTCGTCGATCAGTAATGCCATGCCTTAGCCTGCTTCGTGTGGGTTACGGGTATCCTGACCTTGAGGCAGGTTACGCAGTAAAATGCCGTGGTTCAGATCAACCTCTTTCGGCACGGGCAAGTAAACGGTATGGCCCGAACCTAATCCCGCTTCAACCGCTTCGGCTTTGCGGTTTTCGAGTTGTTCGATAGTGAGGCTGATATTGCCCTGCGGCGTCATTAATTCAACACTATCACCGACAGAGAATTTGTTCTTCACTTCGATTTCGGCAAGGCCAGCCAGATTGCGTTTACCTGTTAATTCACCGACAAATTGTTGGGTATCGCTGACCGAGTAGCCATAGTCGTAGTTTTGGTATTCATCATGCACGTGGCGACGTAAGAAGCCTTCGGTATAACCGCGGTGCGCTAAGCCTTCGAGTTGGTTCATCAAGCTGCGATCGAAGCTCTTGCCTGAGGCGGCATCGTCGATGGCCTGACGGTATAGCTGTGCGGTACGGGCCACATAGTAGAAAGACTTAGTACGGCCTTCGATCTTCAGCGAGTCGATGCCCATTTTGGCCAAACGCTCAACGTGTTGGATTGCGCGCAAGTCCTTAGAGTTCATGATATAAGTGCCATGCTCATCTTCAAACGCTGGCATGTATTCGCCGGGGCGATTGGCTTCTTGCAGCAGGAAGATTTGATCGGTCGCAGGACCCGCGCCTAGGGTCGGCGTCTCGATTTGCACCGCATTAGCTTGTGGCGACAGAGCGATGATATCGCCCGAGTCGGTTTGCTGCGCTTCATGCACATCGTATTTCCAACGGCAGGCGTTAGTGCAAGTGCCTTGGTTTGGATCGCGTTTGTTGATGTAACCCGACAGCAAACAACGGCCTGAGTAGGCCATACACAGGGCGCCGTGGACAAACACTTCTAACTCGATATCGGGGCAACGTTGGCGAATTTCTTCGATTTCATCTAAGGATAATTCGCGGGATAAAATCACCCGTTTAATGCCTTGGGTCTGCCAGAATTTGACCGATGCCCAGTTAATGGCGTTGGCTTGTACCGATAAATGCACCACTTGCTCAGGGAAGGCTTCACGCACCATCATGATTAAACCTGGGTCTGACATGATCAGCGCATCGGGCTTCATCGCTACCACGGGTTCCATATCCTTGATATAGGTTTTGAGCTTAGCGTTGTGGGGGGCAATGTTACTCACCACATAAAGCTTTTTACCTAACGCATGGGCTTCTTCGATACCCGTTGCGAGGTTTTCCATTTTAAAGTCGTTATTACGTACCCTTAGGCTGTATCTCGGCTGACCGGCATACACGGCATCTGCACCATAGGCAAAGGCGTAACGCATGTTTTTCAGCGTCCCAGCGGGAGATAACAACTCTGGTTTAAACATAATGACTCTCGAATTGGTTGGTAGATGGAGGCGCAGTGCGCGGGGGCGGCATTTTACACAATCAAAGTAGGGTTATGCAAATTGCTACGTCTAAGATTAGGTATAGTTCGCGTTTTACGAATATACCTACCATTCTTACTCTGACGATCGCGCGAGACCATGAATCCATTTGTGTGTTTCCATTGATTTTCACCTTTAACTTAATCTGAGATATCAAAGCGTAAAATGTTTTGTCGTGAGACTAAATTGATAACAGCGTCATACAAATAATTAACGTCTGATGCTTTTTTCTGCCCATCAAATGATCGTCAACTGATATACTCCAACTATTACCGCTTTATGTTTGCAGATTGATGGGAGCGAAGATGTCTACTGAACATCTACTGTTAGTCGGATTACTTAAAAAATTAAAAGATGATGCCTTAGTATTGCCAACCTTGCCTGAAGTCGCCATGCGGGTGCAAGAAGTGGTGAGCCGCTCAGATGCAAGTCTTAAGCAAGTGGCTGAGGTGATTGGTCAAGATGCGGCCATTTCGGCGCGTATTATTAAAGTGGCCAACAGTGCCTTGTATAGTCGTGGGATTCCCGCCGAGAGTATTAATAGCGCAGTCTCCCGCATTGGCTTAATCCAAATTAAGAGTATTGCGACATCAGTGGCGATGGAGCAGCTATTTATTTCCACCAATGAAATGGTGTGGGAAGTGATGGATGAGGTTTGGCGTACTTCTATCGATGTGACGGCAGCGGCTTGTGCCATATTGCAGATGTACAATAAGCGTCGTCCTAGCCAGTTAAATTTAGACACTTTAACCCTTGCAGGTTTAGTCCATAATATCGGTGCTTTGCCTGTGCTCACCGAGGCGGAGGCCCATCCTGAGTTATTTACCAGTATTGAGCAATTGCGTTCTTTAGTACGTAAAATGCAAGGCCCTTTAGGTCGTGCCGTGTTAAAAAGTTGGGATTTTGCACCAGAGGTGATGGAAGTGGTTGAGCGATGGGCTGATTTGCCCTATTTACCCGACCATGTTACCTACTTAGATTTTATTCGCGCCGCGGCATTCTACACTGGTGAGTTACGCGCAGGAGCTGATTTTGAGCAGCGGATGGATGTGTTTGTTAGCCGTGGATTACCCGTCTCGGCGAATGACTTAGCAAGTGATGAATTTATGGATAAATTCCATTCAATCAAAGAAAGTTACCAGTAATCCTAGGGCTTAGAAGGAAATTAATCTTGTCCTATGGTGAGGAAATATTGGTCATTAGCTTACGCTGTAAGATTGAGGCCTAGATATGGTTATTCTGGAGTTTATCAGTTTAGCGTTGGTTATCGTTTTGATCGCCGTGCTGTTTCTTTTACGCACAAGATCCCAAGCATTGCGCCAACAGCAGCAATTCTTAGCACAGTTATGCCCTCAACTTGAAAAGCAAAAGACGGACCGAAGCCCACTTAATATTGCAGATGTGCCGCAAGAGTATGCGTCCCTGTATCATTCCTTAAATGAGATGTTAGCCGCGTTACCCGCGGGGATGGGCAAAGATAAGCTGACAGGGTTAAATAATCGTGTTGGGCTTAAACGCGCACTGGCTTCGTTAATGCCTATCACACAAGGTACTTTAGTACTTATTGATATTTATCGTTTTCGCTATGTGAACGATCTTTTTGGGTTTGTGTTTGGCGATATTTTGCTAAAACAGTTTGCCGAGCGGTTAACTGGCTTAAGCCTAAAGCCGAAACTGATTGCCCGCTTAAATGGTGATGAGTTTTTTCTCTATTATGAGCAGAGTTTGTCGCAGGAGTCGTTGCTGCATTTACGTGGTCGCTTGCAGGTACCCTTTAAAATTAAGGATACGCCAGTCAGTGTGCGCCTACAAATTGGCTGTTTGCAATTAGCGCAGCACCATGCCGACGTGAGTAATATGCTCAGAAGACTCGATTTGGCACTCAAAAAAGCCCGTTCAACTCGAATTGAAATAGCCTGTTACAGTGAGAATGACGATATTCGCCAGCTGCGAGAATTAAAGATTATTGATAGCTTGCCTAATGGTTTACAACGCAATCATTTATACATGGTTTACCAACCTAAGCAGGATGTTGCTTCAGGCGGATGCACTCAGGTCGAGGCATTAATCCGCTGGGAACATGAAGAGCTAGGATTGGTTTCTCCTGGGGAATTTATCCCACTTGCCGAATGCGCGGGTATGATCGATCTCGTTAGCCATTGGGCCTTAGAACAAGTGCTCCAGCAGCAGGTAAAATGGCGATTAGCGGGGATTTCTGTTTGTGTTGCGTTGAATTTAGCGACTCGCGATCTCGATAGTGAAACCTTACCCCATGAAATCGATGCGCGCCTAAAGCATTACCAGTTACCGCCAGAATGCTTAATGATTGAAATTACTGAGAGTACTTTGATGGCAGATTTAAATAAAGCCGTTGATACCTTAGCGCAAATCCGCAGCCTTGGGGTAAAACTCGCCATCGATGATTTTGGTACTGGTCATTCTTCCCTCGCTTATTTAAAACATTTACCTGCAAACGAAGTGAAGATTGATAAAGCATTTCTTGAGGATCTGAAACCGAACGAACCCTCTGAATATATCCTTGAGGCCAGCATTAATATTGCTAAAAAACTCGGTTATGAAGTAACGGTCGAAGGCGTCGAAACCCAAGAGGTGCTTAATTTCTTAGTCAAGATGGGCGTCGATCGGATTCAAGGCATATGCTACGCCAAGCCAATGCGGGCAGTAGAGCTTGAGATGCACTGGCATCGACTCCGTCCTGCACCCAAAATGCTTTGTGTCAATATGGGGTCACATTCCTAAGCTTAATTGAGCGATTAACTCTGCTGGCATCGGCGCGAGTTGTCGCGCTTGATTCATACAGACCATTTCAATGGTGGCCGTGACCGCAGGTTTTTTGCCGTTGGGTCGCCAAATTTCCTGCTGCCATACAGTGCGGTATTTACTCTCAAAGTAGAACTTAGTGCGGATATCGATGATGTCGGCAAATTCCACGCCTTCATGGCACAACATATCACTGCGATACACGGCGAAACCTAATTGTTGCTGTTGCCAGAGCTCGCGTAAACGCTCGGCGCCAATCACATGCTCACGGGCACGCTCGAAGTATTTCAAAAAGTTCGGGTGATACACCACACCAGAAAAGTCGGTATCTTCGTAGTAAATTTGCACAGGAAAAGAATAAGTCGGGCTAAATTGCGGCATAAAATCATCGATATAGGATTATTCATTTGAGGGCAGTCTAGCGGTTTATTTTGTGAAACAAAACCCAAGAGAGTCGCTCAGTCCCATTGGAATGGAGGATGAGTATAAAAAGCAAAAGTAAAAAGCCATATTCGCCGAAACGAATATGGCTTTTTTGTAGGGTAATCGATGCGTTAGCGAATGATCATTTGATCGCGCTCAGGCCCAACTGACACCATGCTGACGCGCACGCCCATGAGGGCTTCGATGCGTTCAACATAATGTTGTGCAGCCTTTGGCAGACTTTCGAAGGTACGGCAAGTGGTGATGTCTTCACTCCAGCTTTCCATTTGCTCATACACTGGGCTTAATGCAGCCGTTTGTGGCCAAATTGGGTTCTCAGTGTGCTCACCGTCGTAGGCAACACAAATCTTGAGATCTTTCATGCCTGTCAGGCAGTCAATCTTGGTCAGGGCGATTTCAGTTGCTGCTTGCAGCTCAACACCATTACGAGTCGCAACGGCATCGAAGTAACCCATATCACGTGGACGACCCGTAGTCGCACCAAACTCGTTGGCGTTTTTACGGAAGTCATCCTGCTCTTCCATCGCGGTAACTAAAGTACCAGTACCGACAGATGAGCTAAAGGCTTTGGCTACGGCAATGATGCGCTCTGGGCGCAGCGCGGGTAAGCCACTGCCTAAACCTGCGAAAGCCGCCGTCACGTTAGAAGAGGTTGTGTACGGATATTCACCGTAAATTAAGTCACGACCTGCGCCTAATTGCGCTTCAAACAGTAAGTTAGCATCTTGTTTTTGCAGCGCTTTTAATGGCTCTGTCACGTTACAGATAAAGGGACGCCATGGCGCGGTGACATCTAATAACCACTGAGTCATTTCGGCGGCAGTTTGGGAAAAGTCACAGCTTGGATAGAGCGCCTTTAACTGTGGTAGCTTCCAATCAAGCATAAATTGAATGCGCTCTTGCAGCACTTCTGGTTGCTTTAACCAACCAACCAGAATGCCTTTTTTCATCACACGATCGCCATAGGCTGGAGCGATACCTTGACGGGTTGAACCGTAGGCCAGATCGCCTAGACGTTGTTCTTCTAAGGTATCTTCCAGTGCGTGGATCGGTAAGCAAAGGGTTGCGCGGTCAGAAATGCATAACTTAACTTCAATGCCAGCCGCTTCGACTTCGGCGATCTCAACACTGAGTTTTTCAGGGCTGATCACCATGCCTGGGCCAAGTACTGCAACGCAGTTTGGATTGAAAATACCGCTAGGTAATTGGTGTAATTTAAAGGTGCCATAGTCGTTTACGACTGTATGGCCTGCGTTGTTACCGCCTTGAAAGCGAACACTCGCAGCAGCATCTGCGGCTAAATAATCTACGATGCGGCCTTTGCCTTCATCACCCCAATTTGCACCCACAACTACGATAGACGGCATAACATCATCTCCACAGGAATTAAGCGGTTATGCTAGACCCCGTTATCGAATAAGAGAAATTAATTATAGTTATCGCATCGATAAGAAAGTCATATATCATGACGCCATTGGGAATGATGGATGGAGATAAAAGCAATGCTCGAACTTCATTGGCTAAAAACCTTTGTGACATTGGCTGAGTGTAAACACTTTGGTAAGGCAGCTGCGGCGCTGCATATGACACAGCCCAATGTCAGCCTGCATATCAAACAACTTGAGCAAAACACGCGGGTGAAGTTGATTGAACGTAATCCGTTTAGGTTAACTCAGGCGGGGTTCCGTTTGCTCGAGAGCAGTCAGAAGACCTTGATGGAGTTGCAAGTGTGTCAGGCGGATCTCAATGCCATCAACGATCTTAGCCAAGGTACCTTAACCATAGCGGCTAGCGACATCATTTCTCGCTTGTTGTTAATTCAGCCTTTTCAATTGTTTAAAGCGGAATTCCCCGGGATTGATTTTTCCCTGCTTAATACGACTTCGTTTCAAGCCTCGGAACTGGTCACCAATGCCGAGGCGGATTTAGGTTTTGTCATCGCACAGAAAGAAAGTCAGCCGCTACATTTTACTGAGTTGCAGCAAATCAAATGGTGCGCACTTGGGAATAATTTAGCGCTATGGCAGCAGAGTCAAGGGCGTGATGATATGCCATTAGCGGAGCAACCTACCTTGATTTTACTTGGGCACGATACCCGTACCCGCGAGCTGCTTGATCCCGCCTTACCTAGCTTAAATTTGCCTCGCTATCGGATTATGGAAGTCGGCAGTGTTGATGCCCAAATCGATTGGGCGGAGGCTGGCTTTGGGGTAGCTATTGTGCCTGAGTTTTCCATTTACACTAAGACAAACTTAAAGAGTAAGGTGACACCACTGCCGGATTTTCCAAGTACAAGCCTAGGCTATATTGTGCGCCAAAATCAGATTTTATCTAAAGCCATTAAACAGTTATTGCAGTGGGTCAATCAAGAGATTATCCGCATTCAAGAACAGAGTGTGGGGAGCTAACTTCAAGGCTGGATTAGGTAATTAATTAGCACTCAACAATTGCTGATATTGGCCATTTTCTTTCAGCATGGATAAGCCTTGATCGAGGGCTTTAGCCAATAACGCAGCTTTAGGGTTTTCCTTCGAGAACGCTAAATAAATCTGACTGCTGTGGTTGTCAAAGGCGGCGATGACTTCATTGCTTACGCCCATCTTTTGTAGGTTTTCTTGTGCGACAAGATCAAACATAACAGCCGCATCGATTCGGCCAATCAGCAGCAAATTGATAAGTTGCTGTTGGGTGGCGACCGTGACGATGTTCAATTGACGTTGTTTGACTAATTCAGGAAATTCGTCCCCATATTCATAGCTTTTTATTACTCCAACATTGCTGCCTTTTGGTATTTGCCATTTGTTTTCAGCAAGTAAAGAACGTTGCTTTCGTTGATAGAATGAGGCTGTTGCGACAAATAATGGCATCTCCCCAAAGACGAAACGTTGCTCTGTGCTGGCTTCTCTGGTGACATTAAATACTCCATCGACAGCCCCTTTTTCGGCCATCATCAAGGCTCGGCTGTAGGGCACAACAAGACTATTGACCTCAATGTGAGCTTGTTTAAATGCGGCTTCGATCAGTCGATGAGAAATGCCTTGGCCAAACTGGTTTGCAAATGGGGGCCAACTATCTTCGGCTGCTAAGGTAACAGTCTGAGATGAGGAGCTTTGTGTAACATTTTGACTTTCTTGAGCTTTAGCTTGATGGCTGACTAAGAATAACAATAATAGTGAGGTACTCAGTAAAAAAAACAGTGTCGAAAAACATCGCTGCTCAATTTTAGCCTTAGTCTCACCGCAAACACGCATTTTATGTCCATATTAGCCTATTCCTAATGGGGTAACTTATAGCATAAGTCTTTATTATGAGGCCAATTATTTTGAGCTGTGCACGTAGAATTGTGAGCCTCACTTTACCTACAGATAAAGAGTAAATGGTACCTATTAGACTAGAGGTAGTAAGGGCGAAGATGGCTAGCTGGTGAGCTAGGGTTAAAGATAAGATGGTTTATCTGGCGCTATCTCGGTTTAGCCTTTCAAAACCTCAAGTTGAGCGTGTTTTTTTATATTGTTATTCAATGTATTGGCTTAGTTTTGATTCAGCGATTATAGGCCGTTAAGTATCAAGGTTATCGAAAAATGCTTGTTGCACCTGTAGAAAATAGCTGGTTTAGTGGAGGTGAATCACCACTAAGCCTAAATCTTTTGAAAGTATTTAGGGGGCGTTTTCAGGTTAAATTGCTGTAAAAATACCCCGAAACTTCAATACGCCATTAATGCAAGATAATCGCGATGGGGTGTTGAATTTGAATCAATAAAACAACAATAAGGACAACCAATGGAATATCCTCTCGTCAGTACCCAATGGCTCGAAGCGCATCTTACCTCGCCTGATTTAGTGTTACTCGACGCCAGTATGGCCGTGGTTTTGGGCAAAGAGCCGATTGTCTATTCAGAGCCTGTATGTATTCCTCGCTCGAGGCGCTTTGATGTTGAAGAGGATTTTTGCGATAAAACGTCTTCTCAAACCCATGCCTTACCCAAATTTGAACAGTTTGTAGAAGGAATTGCCAAGCTTGGTATTAGCCCGAACAGCGTGGTTGTTATCTATGATAATCAAGGTATTTATTCATCTCCGCGCGCTTGGTGGATTTTCAAAGTAATGGGATTTCACCGTGTGTATGTGCTCGATGGTGGCTTACCTCAATGGATGGCTGAATACAGAGTCACCTCATCTCGCTATCAGGAAGAAGGGATAGATTATGGCGCAAGCGATAGTGAGGAACTGACTGCTGTACTGGAATATCAGCCTGCGAAGGTGATGGATGCTGAGGCTGTGTTAGCCAAGCTTGATGATAGCGATAGTGCGATTATTGATGCACGGGGATCGGCGCGCTTTTTAGGCCAAGTGAGCGAGCCGCGACCTGGAGTGCGCAGTGGGCATATTCCCCATTCGGTCAATCTCCCCTTTGGTGACGTGCTCAATGGCTTCAAAATCAAAGATGTGGCCGAATTGGTTAAGCTGTTTCAAGGGCTTGTTAGCGATAAACCGTTAAGGATTTTTAGCTGTGGCTCGGGTATTACCGCCTGTATTTTAATCTTAGCCTCGGTCGCTGCGGGGCATACTGATGCTGTACTTTACGATGGTTCTTGGGCTGATTGGGGCAGTCGCAACGATTTACCCATCGAGCGTTAAACGATATTAGGTGGAGTGCAGTCCTTCGGAATGCTAACCTTGCCGCAATCAATTGACGGTGATATGTCCTTTGACTTATCAAGGAGTTTGTCATGATAACCAGATTGTTCGATAAATTGATCTTTGGCTTTATCTTAGTGATGGCGCTGCAACTCCCCCAATTAGCCGATCATTATCAGCAATTTTTGGCGGGGCTCTATACTTCGACTCAATGGCAAGTTGAGGGCTATAAGGCCACGGCTAAGGCGTATCACTTCAGCGATGTGGAAACCATGATCGCCCGCCATTTGCAAAATGAAGAGCCTAGCGTTAGGGCGGATGCCGAGCAAAAGCGCCAGACGTTGGCTCTGCTGCAAACACTTCAACAGGGAATGCAGACTTTTGAGCAGGGCAATCTCTTCGAGAAAACCGCCTATATGTTCAATCCCGCTCGTTTTGAATATTTAGAGCAGACTATTGTTAACTTTAAGCCTGGCATCCCGTTAACCGCCAGTGGTATCGGTTTTGGCGTGTTGGTGGCGTTAATCGTGCATTATCTTGGTTCACTGCCTTTTATTCTGTGGGCAAGGCGGCGTAGGCGGATTAAATTAACCCGCGCCCTATAGGTCGTTGGATACTTGCTCGTTTATCCAACGACAGGGCAAACCTTAGAATAAGTCCTTAAACCTGTGGTACAGCATACCCGCAGCCAGCATAGGCGAGCGTAATGTGGGGCCGCCAGGGAAGGTCATATGCTTAATCTTGGCGAATACATCAAAATATCCTGCTTGCTGACAAATGGCTTCGGCTAGGAGTTTTGCTGCCATGTGGGTGGCATTTACGCCATGACCTGCATAGGCTTGGGCGTAAAAAATATTACTCGCATCGGGTAGGCGACCAATTTGCGGCATACGGTTGGCGCCAATGCCTATCATGCCGCCCCATTCGTAATCGATGCGTACGCCTTTTAATTGTGGGAATACCTTTTCAAGATTGGGCCTAAGCGCTGCCTCTATATCCTTTGGGTCTTTGCCTGAATAAGTACAAAGTCCACCAAACAGTAAGCGTCTATCCGCTGATAAGTGGAAGTAATCTAGTGCAATTCGCATATCTGCAAATGCCATGTTTTGCGGGATAATGCTTTGGCATTGCGCTTCTGTCAGTGGTTCGGTTGCAAGTAGATAACTCCCCGCAGGAAGCACCTTACCGCCGATGTAGCTATTTAATTTATGGCCAATATAGGCGTTGCCAGCGAGTACGAGATATTGGCAAGTCACTTCGCCTTTTGCCGTTAATACTCGCGGTTTATTGCCTGAAATAATCTTTTCTGCGGCGCTGTATTCAAATAATTGCGCACCTAATTTACGGGCAACACGAGCCTCGCCCAAGGCCAAGTTAAGTGGATGTAAATGGCCACTTCCCATATCCACTAGGGCACCTTGGTAAAATTCTGAGCCGATAACTTCACTGAGTTGGGATTGGGTCAGCAGCTTTATTTCATGCTGATATCCTAGGCTTTTAAGACTGTCGAATTCGTCTTGAAGCTCAATCATATGTCGAGGCTTCACCGCAAGATCGCAATAGCCCATTTGTAAGTCACAATCGATATCATGGGTCTGTATCCGATTTCTGACGATCTCCACGGCTTCAAAGCCCATTTGCTGGATCGCACTGACACCTTCTTGTCCAATTTCGTTTATAAATTGCGCTGGGTCATGGCCAATACCGCGGATCAGCTCGCCGCCATTGCGTCCTGAAGCGCCCCAGCCAATTCGTTTGGCCTCAAGCAACACCACACTTAAGCCTCGCTGTCTTAGCTCAATCGCTGTGTTAATGCCGCTAAAGCCGCCACCCACAATACAGACATCTGCCGTTATGCTGCCTTCAAGTTGAGGGTGAGCGTAAATTTCTTTAGCAGTATCAAGATAATAAGAGTGAGGGTATTGTTCACTATGCACTGGAGGTTTAGTGGCCATTAGGGCTCCAAAAAATTGTTTTTATTGTAAATTGGGCTTGTCTCAGTATACTCATCACACTTTTGTGATACTGCTTTAAAGTGTTCGTTTTATTTAACACACTTTTTAGCTAGAATACAACGGAAGCGATTAAACTCACGCTTTTAGGGCTAAAATGTGTTTGGGATGGTGTTTATCCTGAACAACCGTTCTTCATCTATCGGGGCGACCGATCCTTTGGGGAGATGTGAAATTTGGATATTGGAGCCAGTCTCAGAACTGTTCGAAAAATGAAAGGCTTATCCCAACGCGAGTTGGCTAAGCGTGCTGGTGTGACTAACAGTACGATTTCAATGATCGAAAAAAACAGTGTTAGCCCATCCGTCAGTTCTTTGAAAAAAGTATTGTCGGGTATCCCTATGTCTTTAGTCGATTTTTTCTCAATTGAAGCTTCAATTGAGTGTGAGCAAAAAGTGGTATATCGCTCCGATGAACTCCTCAACATAGGTACTGGGCCATTAGAATTCAAATTGATTGGTCGTGATTTTCCCAATCGAGCCATGTCGGTGATGAGTGAAACCTATCCACCGGGTTCGGATACGGGCGAGGAAATGCTGAAACACGAAGGTGAAGAAGCTGCCATGGTGATTGAAGGTAAGTTCGAGCTTACCGTTGGCGACGAGGTATATATCTTAGAAGCGGGTGATAGCTATTACTTTAATAGTGAGCTACCCCATCGATTTCGCAATCCCTTCGATGAGCCTTGTCGGCTGATCAGTGCTACAACCCCTGCTAATTTCTAATTGCGTAACGCTGTCCTAGATTGCCTAGGGTGGCGTTATCTTTGAGATCCCACCAGTTACTCACCATATTAGTCCGGCTTTGGATTGTAATATATCATTCAAAGTGTAAATAATATTTTTCAAATGAACTTAGGTTTTCAGTCTTTATCTTTGGCTAATTTTTATCCTGACAATACTGCTGGCGGTTGTTTTATCATCAAAAAACAAAGATTGTTAGTTTAAGTTTCTGTATTAAAACTAAAAATTACGCATTTAAATCAAACTATCATTAACAAGTGTTTAACCTCTTGCCTGAGGTTAAATTTCGGTGTACTGTGTGAAAAAATGAACATTAAAAATTAACTTGTTCATTGTACTCGTGAATAAATGCTTGGAAGGTGAGTTATGTCTACCCTGTTACCCCTTATTGGTGTTATTGCGTGTAACCAACGATTGGGTTCACACCCTTTTAATATTGTTGGCGAAAAATACCTATTAGGTGTGGTAAATGGTGCTAAGGGGTGGCCACTTGTGATCCCATCCTTAGGCGCGGACCAACCTATCGAAGCCATTCTGGCAAGACTTGACGGTATTCTGTTTACGGGTTCGCCCTCTAACGTTGAGCCACACCTTTATGCGGGGGTACCGAGTGAAGCCGGTACTCACCACGATCCTAAGCGTGACGCTACGACACTACCACTTATTCGAGCTGCCATTGCTGCGGGAGTCCCCGTGCTTGGGATTTGCCGTGGTTTTCAAGAAATGAACGTGGCTTTTGGTGGCAGTCTGCACCAGAAGTTACACGAAGTGGGCGGTTTTATTGAACATAGAGAAGATAAAGAGGCCTCGTTAGAGGTGCAATATGGGCCATCCCACAGTATTACTGTGGAGCCTGGGGGGGTCATTTACGAGGCTTGGGGCCGTAACTCTGCAGAGGTTAACTCTGTGCATACTCAAGGCGTGGAGCGCCTTGGGATGGGGTTGCGGCCAGAAGCTTGTGCTCCTGATGGTCTTGTGGAGGCTTTCTCCGTGATCGATGCCACTGAATTTGCCCTCGGTGTGCAATGGCATCCTGAATGGAAAGTAAGTGAAAACCCATTTTACCTCTCAATATTCAATGCCTTTGGCGATGCGTGTCGTCGTAGGGCTACAACTCGAGTGAAATAAAATGAATAAGCTAATCGCTTTTTTAAAAGAACGAAAAATCACAGAAGTCGAATGTGTTATCAGCGATATGACTGGTATCGCCCGTGGCAAAATTGCCCCAGTAGATAAATTTCTCGATGAAAAAGGTATGCGCTTACCCGAAAGCGTGTTGCTGCAAACCGTCACCGGTGACTTTGTCGACGATGATATCTATTACAGTTTGCTCGATGATGCTGATATCGATTTTGTCTGCGTTCCCGATGAAAATGCAGTATTTATGCTGCCTTGGACGATTGAAGCTACGGCGCAGGTGATCCACGATTGTTACGACAGAATGGGCAATCCTATCGAATTATCACCTCGTAACGTATTGAAAAAAGTGCTGTCTCTTTATGATGAAAAAGGCTGGGAGCCTGTTATTGCACCTGAGATGGAGTTTTACCTGACCAGTCGCAGCGATGATCACGATTTACCCCTCAAGCCGCCTATTGGCCGCTCAGGCAGACCGGAAGCGGGGCGTCAGTCTTTTTCAATTGATGCCGCCAACGAATACGATCCTCTGTTTGAAGATATGTATGACTGGTGCGAAATTCAGGGTTTAGATATTGATACGCTTATCCATGAAGATGGCCCAGCACAGATGGAGATTAACTTCAGTCACGGTAACCCGTTATCACTGGCGGATCAGGTATTTGTGTTTAAGCGCACTCTACGTGAAGCGGCATTAAAGCATAATGTTTGCGCTACCTTTATGGCAAAACCCGTAACCGATGAGCCGGGTAGTGCTATGCATATTCATCAAAGTGTGATTAACAAAGAAACGGGTAAAAATATATTTACCAACGAAGATGGTACACAAAGTGCGTTGTTTTTGAGCTATATCGCAGGGCTACAGAAATTTATCCCTGAACTCCTACCTTTGATGGCGCCAAATGCTAACTCGTTCCGTCGATTCTTACCGGGAACCTCTGCGCCCGTTAACTTGGAATGGGGTGTTGAAAATAGGACCTGTGGTTTACGTATTCCGGAATCTTCACCTCAAAATCGTCGTATTGAAAACCGCATTCCTGGTGCGGATGCTAACTGCTA
This sequence comes from Shewanella sp. 8A, assembly GCF_023475945.1. Lineage (NCBI taxonomy): Bacteria > Pseudomonadati > Pseudomonadota > Gammaproteobacteria > Alteromonadales > Shewanellaceae > Shewanella > Shewanella sp. 8A. Next base: position 9,609 of record NZ_JAMDJP010000013.1, on the reverse strand, counting down.
CTTAGCCATTGCTGCGAGTTTACTCTGTGGTTATATCGGTATGGTCGAGGGACTCAAACCCTCCACACCCGTTCAAGGTAAATCCAATGAAAGCCGGAGCAATAACCCACACTGCTTACCATTAACCTTGGAAGAGGCGTTAGCCGCGATGGAAGAAAGTGATGCCTGTAAGGAATATTTAGGTGAGTCCTTTACCACGGGCTTTGTGGCCGTCAAACAGGCCGAGCTTGAAAATTTCCGCAGAGTGGTGAGTTCGTGGGAGCGAGAATTTTTATTACTCAGTGTATAAAATGTTTTACATAGGTTGCACTGTTTTTGTTCAATATTGTCATGTTGTTAACGGATTCTAACGCCTGACAATGAGAACATTCAAACAGTGATTAAAAACTCTCTGCACCATTTTGGGTTGCTTGCTTAACTTTGGTGCAGAGTGCTTTTAACCTTAAGTGCTTACTTTGGATAAAGGGAAGATTTATCTGCTCTTTTGAGTGCTCATTCATTTAGTGTCTGTGTGTGCGGTGCTTGGGTCCTAAGAGTAAATACATAAAGTTGAACCTGTAAGTTTGGTTTTAACTGGCTGTTAGTTAATAACTTTGTAAGATGGTTGCAGCGGTTTCCCTAGGGGCTTGAGGCATTTGCCTTAATATTGCAAGATGTAGGGTGTTACGATAACTAGTCTATTTTTATGCTTGTTAATGCAAATATAGATTTAGATAAATTTGGCATGAAATCTGATAATCCCATTCATTGCAGCGACCTAGAGATGAAGGCATTATGGTGCTGTAGAGACTGCCGATGCGGTTTTTAAGGTGTAGCATTGGTCGAGAATAACAACAATAACCGAGCAGATGGTCGGTGACACAATTTCAGAATTGTTAAAGGCAATTCTGCTACCCGAGAAAGGAGAAAGCATGAAGCTATTTAATAAGATGACGACTTTGGCGCTAGTAACCGCAGGATCACTTGCCAGCGTAGCTGCTCAAGCTGAAGAAGTTGTGCGTGTATATAATTGGTCTGATTATATTGCAGAAGACACCTTAGAAAACTTCAAAAAGGAAACTGGGATTCGGGTGATTTACGATGTGTTTGATAGCAACGAAGTTGTCGAAGCTAAGTTATTATCTGGTCGCAGCGGCTATGACATCGTTGTCCCATCCAACCATTTCCTCGCTAAACAGATTAAGGCCGGTGCATTCAAGCCACTAGACCGCTCTAAACTCACCAATTTTAAAAACCTCAATGCTGACCTGATGAAGCTGTTAGAGAAGGCTGATCCAGGTAACCAATATGCAGTCCCTTATCTGTGGGGAACGAATGGTATTGGTTACAACATCAATAAAGTGAAAGCGGCTGTGGGTGAAGATGCACCATTAAATTCTATGGAGCTGATCTTTAACCCAAAATATGCTGAAAAAATCTCTAAATGTGGCTTTGCCATGTTAGATTCGGCCGATGATATGGTGCCACAGGCGATGATTTATCTTGGGCTCGATCCTAACAGTACTAAGGCCGAAGATTACGAAAAAGCCGGTGAGTTACTCGAAAAGATTCGTCCCTATGTGACGTATTTCCATTCATCACGTTATATCTCTGATCTCGCCAATGGTGATATTTGCGTGGCTTATGGTTTCTCTGGTGATGTGTTCCAAGCTGCTGCCCGCGCCGATGAAGCGGGTAATGGAAATAAGATTGGTTACTCTATTCCTAAAGAAGGCGCCAACCTGTGGTTTGATATGTTAGCCATCCCAGCAGACGCCACTAACGTGGAGAATGCTCACAAGCTTATCAACTACTTACTTCGCCCTGAGGTGATTGCACCTATCTCTAACTATGTGGCTTACGCAAATCCTAACGATCCTGCACAGCCCTTAGTCGATGAAGCGATTCGCAATGACCCAGCGATTTATCCACCAAAAGAAGTATTAGATAAATTGTATATTGGCGAAATTCGTCCATTGAAAATCCAACGTGTATTAACTCGCGTCTGGACCAAAGTGAAATCTGGCCAATAATCGACATGGGGCAAGCACAGCTTGCCCCTTTTGATAAACAAGACAATGGCTGCTCCTTTGGACATTAAGTCTGCAAGATTAAATCTCTATTCATTAATTCATTGTGTAAATCTCAAGTGTTGAACGTGTTATCACATCAATACTCGGGTGGAGAAGTACTATGGCAAGCACCTCGGGCGTCACCAATAAACCCACTACAAAGACGCAAGAAAAAGTCCTGCTTAAGATTGAGCGGGTCAGTAAGCTGTTTGATGATGTGCGTGCAGTTGACGACGTATCATTGACGATCAATAAAGGCGAAATTTTTGCCTTACTTGGAGGCTCAGGCTCGGGTAAGTCTACCTTGTTGCGTATGCTCGCGGGGTTCGAAAGACCGACCTCTGGGCGGATTTTTCTCGATGGTGAAGATATTACCGATCTACCGCCTTATGAACGTCCGATCAATATGATGTTTCAATCCTATGCGCTATTTCCCCATATGACAGTGGCACAAAATATCGCCTTTGGTTTAAAGCAAGACAAGTTACCGAAAGCTGAAATTGAGCAACGCGTACAGGAAATGCTCAAGTTGGTACATATGGAGCAATACGGGAAGCGTAAACCGCATCAGCTTTCTGGTGGTCAGCGCCAACGGGTCGCCCTTGCTCGATCTTTGGCAAAACGTCCGAAATTATTATTGCTTGACGAGCCAATGGGTGCACTAGATAAAAAACTACGTACTCAGATGCAGTTAGAAGTGGTTGAAATCCTCGAACGTGTTGGTGTGACCTGTGTGATGGTGACCCATGATCAGGAAGAGGCCATGACCATGGCGGGCCGGATCTCGATTATGAGTGATGGTTGGATAGCTCAAACCGGCTCTCCTATGGATATCTACGAGAGTCCAAATAGTCGCATGATTGCCGAATTTATCGGTTCAGTGAACCTCTTTGGCGGTGAGATTGAAGTGGATGAAGTTGACCATCTCATCATTAAACCCAATGATTTAGTACAGCCTTTCTATGTGGGTTACGGGGTAACCACCAGTGTTGAAGAAAAACACGTATGGCTAGCTGTCCGCCCTGAGAAAACCATTATCAGCCGTGAACAACCTGAAGGTGAATACAACTGGGCTAAGGGCATAGTGCATGATATTGCCTATTTAGGTGGGATCTCGGTGTACTACATTCGCCTTGAAAATGGTCAGATTGTGCAATGCAGTATGACAAACCGTGAACGCCGCGCCGACCATGCAACCTGGGATGATGAAGTGTTTATCAGTTGGGAGGACACCAGTGGCGTGGTGTTAAGATCATGAAGATAAAGTCCAAACTTAAATGGCTTAAAGGACGCTTCTGGACGATAAGTCTACCTTATACTTGGCTATTGCTGTTCTTCGCCTTGCCCTTTGCCATTGTCCTTAAAATTAGTTTCTCTACGGCGGCGATTTCAATTCCGCCCTATGAGGCGACTTTTCAATATGCAGATGATGTACTAAATATCTTCCTGCATTTGGGTAACTATTTGATGTTGCTAGATGATTCGCTGTATTACACCGCGTATCTTAGCTCATTAAAAATGGCGCTCATTTCAACCATTGGTTGTTTGATCATTGGTTATCCTATGGCCTACGCCATTGCCCGTGCGCCAGCAAGGTTGCAAACCGTGCTGTTGTTATTGGTGATGCTACCTTCCTGGACCTCGTTCTTAATCCGCGTTTATGCCTGGATGGGGATCTTAAGTAACACGGGGATTATCAATAACACATTGATGTGGTTAGGAGTCATTTCTGAGCCATTGCAAATCTTGAACACCAATATCGCCGTCTATATCGGGATTATCTATGCCTATTTGCCCTTTATGATCTTGCCGCTGTATGCGACCTTAGTGAAGTTAGATATGAGCTTGATTGAGGCTGCTTCGGATTTAGGATCAAGCCGGATTAACACTTTCTGGAAAATTACTTTTCCTTTATCCAAAAGTGGGGTGATTGCTGGATCGATGTTGGTATTTATTCCGGCAGTAGGCGAGTTTGTGATCCCTGAACTGCTCGGCGGACCAGATTCGTTAATGATAGGTAAAGTGTTGTGGCAGGAATTCTTCAATAACCGTGATTGGCCTATGGCCTCATCACTGGCGATTGTGATGCTGGCACTACTGATTATTCCTATTACCTTATTCCATCGCTATCAAGCACGTAGTTTGGAGAAAGACCTATGAAAAAGCTGAGTTTTTCTTCTGTAATGCTGTGGTTTGGGTTGTTCTTTTTATACGCGCCTATGCTGATTCTAGTGATCTATTCTTTTAACGAATCCAAGCTTGTGACAGTGTGGGGCGGTTTTTCACCTAAGTGGTACGGCGAGCTATTTGCCGATCAGCAGATCCTCGACGCCGTGTGGACCAGCCTAAGAATTGCGTTTTACAGCTCTACTATGGCGGTGATTATCGGCACTATGGCTGCCTTTGTGATGACGCGGTTTAAGCGTTCATGGGCCAAGCTCACCTTGTCGAATATGATCACAGCGCCCTTGGTTATGCCCGAGGTCATCACGGGTTTGTCATTATTGCTGCTATTTGTGCATTTGGCAGATCTTTTAGGTTGGCCGAAAGAGCGCGGCATGGTGACAGTATGGATTGCCCATTCGACCTTCTGTGCGGCCTATGTGGCTGTGGTGGTGTCTTCAAGATTGCGTGAGTTAGACATGTCAATCGAAGAGGCGGCAATGGATCTTGGTGCAACGCCGCTTAAGACCTTCTTCCTGATCACTGTGCCTATGATTTCGCCAGCATTAGTGGCGGGGTGGTTGTTATCCTTTAGTTTGTCACTCGATGACTTAGTGATTGCAAGCTTTGCCTCAGGCCCCGGTGCGACGACCTTACCTATGGTGGTGTTCTCCTCGGTGCGCTTGGGGGTATCGCCTAAGATCAACGCCTTGGCAACACTTATCATTCTGTGCGTGTCGTTAATCGCTTTCCTGTCGTGGTATATGGCAAGACGCGCCGAAAAACGTGAACGAATGCCGCTTAACTAACGTGTACTAACATACACAAATAAGCGGGAATTCCAGTGCTGAGATTCAAGAGCAGAGTGAGCAAGCACTGAGTCGAAATATCTCGCGAAAAGGATGGCCTTGATACCAAAGGCCATCCTTCTCTCTTCCCGCCAAGTCTTCTTATCTGTACCTCTACACTCAATTTTCAAATCTGTTTAACACATAAAGGACACATTGTTTGAAATATCAAACATTGTGTAAATTATTGTGCTTTTATGGCTAGTGTTTCCCGATTTGAAGGTGTAGGATGTGATAGTTGTTTAAAATAATGAACATAAAAATCAAGGGAACATCATGTCAGCCATACCTCACACTGGATCATATTATGCGGCATCGGCCAACGATAAGGTTGAGCGCGCGCGTTTACAGGAATCGATTGAAGCCGATGTTTGTGTGATTGGTGCGGGGTATACAGGCCTGTCTGCCGCACTGCATTTACTCGAATCGGGTTTTAGTGTGGTGGTGCTCGAAGCGGCGCGAATTGGTTGGGGAGCCTCGGGGCGTAATGGCGGACAAATCGTCAACAGCTATAGCCGTGACATTGATACCATTGAAAAAACCGTTGGCAAAGAACAAGCCAAGCTCTTTGGTCAAATGGCCTTCGAGGGCGGACGCATCATCCGTGAACGTATCGCTAAGTACAACATTGACTGCGATCTCAAAGATGGCGGCGTATTTGCGGCGATGAACGAAAAGCAAATGGGCCATTTACGCCATCAAAAGCAGTTATGGGAAAGCCATGGTCATGTTGGCAAGCTTGAGATGCTCGATGCAAACAGCATTCGAACTGTGGTAAATACTGAGCGCTATGTCGGCGGTATGTTGGACAAGAGCGGCGGCCATATTCACCCGCTGAATTTAGCCTTGGGTGAAGCCCGTGCAGTAGAATCCCTTGGCGGCAAGATTTTTGAAGACTCAGCGGTGCTGCGGGTCGATGAAGGCGATAGTCCTGTCGTACACACCGCTAAGGGCAGTGTAAAAGCCAAGTTTGTAGTGGTGGCAGGTAACGCTTACCTCGGTAAACTTATGCCTGAATTACAAGCTAAATCAATGCCCTGCGGCACCCAAGTGATCACCACAGAGCCCTTGGATGAAGAGTTGGCTGCAAGTCTGTTGCCCCAAGACTACTGCGTCGAAGATTGTAACTATCTGCTTGATTATTTTAGGCTGTCTGGTGACAAGCGCCTGATCTACGGTGGTGGTGTTGTTTATGGTGCCCGCGATCCTGCGGATATTGAATCCCTGATTATCCCGAATATGCTCAAAACCTTCCCGCAGTTAAAAGGGGTTAAGGTTGATTACGCTTGGACGGGTAACTTTTTATTGACCTTATCGCGTTTACCACAGGTCGGCCGTATTGGTAAAAATATCTATTATTCACAGGGTTGTAGCGGCCATGGCGTTACTTATACCCACTTGGCAGGCAAGTTAATTGCCGAAATGCTCAATGGTCAAGCCACGCGTTTCGATGCTTTTGCGGCGCTGCCCCATTATCCCTTCCCCGGCGGACACGCCTTACGTGTGCCTTTTAGTGCGTTGGGAGCATGGTATTACAGTCTAAGAGATAAATTAGGTATCTAATTTATTTGAATTTTTTATACGAGGTAAGGCATTACCTCGCAGCGAGAGGAATTTCCTGTGTTGTTAAAAGACCCGAGTCTGCTGCGTCAGCAATGTTATATCAATGGTCAGTGGTGCGATGCGCAGTCAAAAGAAACTGTCGTTATCGCTAATCCGGCGACGGGCGCGGTGATCGCCAGTGTCCCTGTGATGGGGCAAGTCGAAACGCAAGCGGCGATTGCGGCAGCTGAAGCGGCATTGCCTGCATGGCGAGCACTTACCGCAAAAGAGCGTGGTGCCAAGCTGCGTCGCTGGTTTGAATTACTCAATGAAAACAGTGATGACTTAGCGCTAATGATGACCACTGAGCAGGGCAAACCCCTTGCCGAAGCGAAGGGTGAAGTCACCTACGCCGCCTCCTTTATCGAATGGTTCGCCGAAGAGGCGAAACGCGTCTATGGCGATACGATTCCTGGGCATCAGGGCGATAAACGCATCATGGTGATCAAGCAGCCCGTGGGCGTGACCGCGGCTATTACTCCTTGGAACTTCCCAGCGGCGATGATCACCCGCAAAGCCGCACCAGCACTGGCTGCCGGTTGTACTATGGTGGTGAAACCTGCGCCGCAAACGCCTTTTACCGCATTAGCCTTAGCCGTGCTTGCCGAGCGTGCCGGGATCCCCGCGGGTGTGTTCAGTGTGATCACTGGCGATGCTATCGGCATTGGTAATGAGATGTGCAGCAACCCAGTCGTGCGTAAGTTGTCTTTCACCGGCTCGACCCAAGTGGGCATTAAGTTAATGGAGCAATGCGCGCCGACTCTGAAGAAATTATCTTTAGAATTAGGCGGTAACGCGCCATTTATCGTATTCGATGATGCCAATATCGATGCGGCAGTCGAAGGCGCCATGATCGCTAAGTATCGCAATGCGGGGCAAACCTGTGTCTGCGCTAACCGCATTTATGTTCAGGCGGGTGTGTATGACGAATTTGCCCGCAAGCTCAGCATTGCCGTGGGCAAATTAAAGGTCGGTGAGGGGATTACTGAAGGCGTCACTACGGGACCGCTTATCAATCGAGCGGCGGTCGAAAAAGTCCTGAGCCATCTTGAGGATGCGCTCAGCAAAGGGGCGACTGTGGTTGCGGGCGGTAAGCCCCATAGCTTAGGCGGTAACTTCTTCGAGCCCACGGTACTGACGCATGTCGATAGCAGTATGCGCGTGGCCCGTGAAGAAACCTTTGGCCCACTGGCGCCGCTGTTTAAGTTTACCGATGTGGACGATGTGATTAAGCAAGCCAATGATACCGAGTTTGGGTTAGCGGCTTATTTTTATGGCCGTGATATCTCCTTAGTGTGGAAAGTGGCCGAGGCATTGGAATACGGCATGGTAGGCGTAAACACTGGGTTGATCTCCACCGAAGTCGCGCCGTTTGGCGGAATGAAATCCTCAGGGCTCGGCCGAGAAGGCTCTAAGTTCGGTATCGAAGAATATTTAGAAATCAAATATATCTGTATGTCTGTTTAAGTGACTGACGCTTGACAGGCAATGCGACTTCAGCAAGTTGGGAATGCAAGTAAGGAACACAAAATGAGCACAACTAATGATTCATTGATGGCACGTCGCCAAGCCGCTGTAGCTGGTGGAGTGGGTCAAATTCACCCAATTTTTACTGCCCGCGCTGAAAACGCGAGTGTGTGGGATGTTGAAGGTCGAGAGTTTATCGACTTTGCAGGTGGTATTGCTGTGCTCAACACTGGGCATTTACATCCTAAAGTTAAGGCGGCTGTTGCGGCGCAGCTTGAGGACTTCTCCCACACTTGTTTTATGGTGCTGGGTTATGAAAGCTATATTCAAGTCTGTGAAAAACTGAATCAGTTAGTGCCGGGGGATTTTGCCAAGAAGACGGCCTTATTCACCAGCGGTTCAGAAGCGGTTGAAAATGCAGTTAAAGTTGCTCGGGCATACACTAAGCGGGCGGGCGTGATTGCCTTTACCTCGGGTTATCATGGTCGCACTATGGCGGCACTGGCATTAACGGGAAAGGTCGCGCCTTACAGTAAAGGCATGGGGTTAATGTCTGCCAACGTGTTTCGCGCTGAATTCCCCTGTGCGCTCCACGGCGTATCCGATGATGATGCTATGGCTTCAATTGAGCGCATCTTTAAAAATGATGCGGAGCCAAGTGATATTGCCGCAATTATTCTCGAACCTGTGCAAGGTGAGGGCGGATTTTATGCCGCATCTCCCGCATTTATGCAGCGTTTACGGGCGCTCTGTGACCGCGAAGGCATTATGCTGATTGCCGATGAAGTGCAAACGGGGGCGGGTCGCACAGGGACCTTCTTCGCGATGGAGCAAATGGGCGTGAGTGCTGATATCACCACCTTTGCGAAATCCATTGCTGGTGGCTTCCCACTCTCAGGTATTACGGGTAAAGCTGAAGTCATGGATGCCATTGGCCCCGGTGGCCTTGGCGGCACCTACGGCGGTAACCCGCTGGCCTGTGCGGCGGCGCTTGCCGTACTTGAGGTGTTTGAAGAGGAAAAGCTGCTTGAGCGTGCCAATGCGATTGGCGAGCGGATTAAGTCGGCGTTAAATACCATGCAAGTCGAACATCCACAAATTGCCGATGTGCGTGGTCTAGGGGCGATGATCGCCATTGAATTAATGGAAGATGGCAAACCTGCACCTCAGTACTGTGCTCAAATCTTAGCCGAGGCTAGAAACCGAGGATTGATTCTCCTCTCCTGCGGCACCTACGGAAACGTGCTGCGTATTTTGGTGCCATTGACAGTGCCAGACGAGCAGCTCGCTGCGGGGCTGGGCATTCTTAAAGCCTGCTTCGATGCCGTGTTAAAAGGTTAATAGCCATAAAAAATCCCGCTTAGGCGTAATGCCGTTCACTTAAGAGTGAACGGCATTTTTCTTTGGTCTAACCGGAAACTTGTTTTTGCTCATTTTAAGGACTCGTGGATATGCCCTTTCCCGTTTACCATCCAGCT